>JBLIIB010000249.1:0-6688 GCA_047634795.1 Candidatus Azotimanducaceae bacterium
CAATATTGCTTGGCAAGAGTCGGGCAATGAAATCGCGGATGTCTAAGAGCGTTGCATCAAGGCCGATGAGCTTACGTACCGGTGTTTTTTTGCGGCTGAAAGTCAGTAATTGCTGAGTCATGTTTCGGCCGCGTTCGCCGGCTTTCCTGATTTCTGAAAGATGACGGCTCAGTGCAGCTGGGTCCGAATCGCGTTCCGCAAGCTCGGTGAACCCCATGATCGCAACTAGCAGATTGTTAAAGTCATGCGCGATGCCGCCGGTGAGTTGCCCAATGGCTTCCATTTTCTGAGCTGCTTGGACCTGTGCCTCCAATGCCAGTTTTTCGGTTTCCTGTTCTGTGCGGTTGGTGATGTCACGAATGATACAGGTGGTCAGCAATTCGCCCGATTCCATGTGTCCGGCGAATGATACTTCCAGTGGAATAAGTTTGCGGGCTTGATGTAGACCGGTCAGCGACAGGCCTGATAATGATGCGGGTGACTCCGCTCGATAGACGGTCCTGATAGTCTTGCCGCCCAGTGATTCCGGCAGCAGCATTTTGATATTCAGGGACATAAGCTCTTGATGAGGGTAGCCGAATACTTTGGATGCCGACGGATTGGCATAAACTATCCGGCACTCATTGTCGTAGGTAATGATTGCGTCTAGCGCAGAGTCGGTGATGGACTGAAAATTGTTTTCTTTTTCAGAAATTTGGTGCTGGAAACGCTCCCGCTCATTGGTATCCGAGGCGATGAACCACGTCATGGATTGTCCATCGAGATTCCGGATGGTGGTGGCGTGGAGCGAAATCCAGATCTCGCCCATGTGTTTGTGATTTAGCGCAATAGTTTGATGCGTCGTCTGGCTACCGTCTTCATTCAGTTGATCCAACATGCCAGAAACGAGAGATTGGTGGGATTCAGCCACCAGGTCCTTCAGGCGAAGGCGAATGAATTCAGCTTCGCTATAGCCTAGTAGTTCAGCGACGGATGGGCTGACGGACTCAATCAGCTCTCCCCTCATCATCCAGGATGTGTCCTGCACAAGCTGTCCCAACTGCTCGAAACTACGCATATTTCGTCTTGCAAGATTTTGTGTTTCGAGTAGATCGTATTGGACCTGTTGCAATGCCTGATCGGCACGTTCGCGCTCAACGAGGATGCGCCGCAGTGACGAGTGCCCGGAATTGGATGCGCTGAGTTTTTGCCAAAACCTCTTTAAACCTGCGCCAAGACTGCTGTCATTCGCGTAGCTTATTCGGATGACCGTGTATTGCGCTGACTCCGTCATCTGCAGGTTTGCTGAAGGCTGTTCCAGCCTGCGCGCGATTTGTTTCATTTGTGCCGCGATTAGGTAAAACAACACGGGACATCGGTCAAAGCCCGGCTGCATCGAAAATTGCAGCACGAGATGCTTTTTACCTCCGTCCATCCTTTGGCTTTGAATTGGAAACCGGGCCTGTATCAGTCCTTCGGGACCGAATAGTGAAAGATAGTGATCTTCTATTTTGAATGCGGAGGGAGAATGCAGAGCACTGAACCCTAAAACATCGAGGTCCGAGAACGCGTCGGCGGTCATGAGTTCGTTGGGACTGAAGTATTTTCCTGCGGTGGCCAGAATTTCGGCATAGCGTGACCAGGAAAGCGAAGTCATTGATCCCAGAGGTGTGTCACCCAGGATTTTTTCGGGTCGAATATCATGACGAATGCATAAACCCGCGATCCATGCAAGGTGAGTTACCGCTATTCGTTCAATCGACTGGCCCACGTTTCATCCGCTGATTGATGCCACTAGAGTATTGGGGGCGACCAGGGTTTCGTCAAGTAGGCAAGGTCTTACGTCCTGAGGACCATATCCTACAAGACATGTTGGCGGTTAATCAGGAGGCTTTTTATCAGGGAGAGGTTTATCAGATGGCTATTTACCGGAAATTGTTTAGTGGAAAACTATTTGCCGGTGAGTAGGGAGACCAGTTTTTGATGAAACCCTGAGAACGCGCCATTGCTCATGATGACGATGTGGGTCTTTGTTTCAGTGCTTTTAGCTGCTGCGGTTACATCGTCAAGTAGTTGAGACATATCCGACGTCACGGACTGCGCTATGGACGCCACTTGTCCCATATCCCATCGAACGGATTCGGGTTGAAACCAGAAAACCTGATCCGCGGCAGCAGTGCTGCCTGCTAGTCTTGTTTCATGCGTGCCGAGTCGCATGGTGTGCGAAGCCGGCTCAATCACGGCAATAATTGTGTCGTTGCCTACGCTTGCACGTAGCCCCTCAAGGGTTGTTTTGATCGCGGTGGGGTGATGGGCAAAGTCATCATAAATTGTAAGATTGCCCTGCTCTAAAATCACTTCCATACGCCGGGCGACGCCGCGGAATTCGTTTAAAGCCTCGCAGCTCACCGATACTTTGACGCCGGCATGTCTTGCGGCCATTATCGCGGCGAGGCCGTTCGATACGCTGTGATCACCGGTCATGGACCATGTCACGCGACCTTGTTCGACACCGTCAACCCGAACAAGAAATTCGCTGCCATCTTGTTTGAGCTTTTCCGCTTTCACGGCTTCTGTCCCCATTAGGAGGGTAGGCGTCCAGCAGCCCTGTTCGACAACATCTTTGAGATGTTCATCAAAGTCGGGGTAAATCACCAGCCCATTTGAAGGGACAGTGCGAAGCAGGAGGTGAAACTGTGCCTTGATGGCATCTAGATCAGGAAAAATATCGGCATGATCATATTCCAGATTGTTCATCACCAGCGTTTGTGGGCGATAGTGTAAAAATTTTGAGCGATGATCAAAGTAGGAGGTGTCGTATTCATCGGCCTCAATGACAAAAAAGGGCGATTCGCCCAAACGGGAAGATTCAGAAAAGTTACCGGGCACACCGCCGACCAGGAAGCCGGGGTTTAGGCCTGCATATTCCAGGATCCAACTCACCATTGACGTTGTCGTGGTCTTCCCGTGCGTGCCTGCGATGGCAATAACCCAACGGTCTCGGAGCAAATAGTTGCCGAGCCATTCTGCACCTGAGGTGTACGGTATTCTGCTGCTGAGTAGAGCTTCAACAGCCAGGTTCCCGCGCTTGAGGTTTGCGTTGCCAATAATTACCATTTCGACATCGGCTGGAATAGCATCTTTTGAGTAGCCGGCAGAGATAGTAATGCCTGATCGCTCAAGTAGCGTGCTCATGGGCGGATAAACGTTTTCATCGCTGCCGGAAACTTTATGACCCTGCTCTCTGGCCAGAAGCGCGATGCTGCCCATTAGCGTGCCGCAGATGCCCAGTATGTGGAGTCGCATGGTGAGGTGCCCCTAGCGTGGAAAGAGTGAGAGTGCGAGCACCAGGCTCATGAATTCGATGAGAAACGCAATGACCGAACCCTGCAGCACACTAATGTCGACCGCCTTGTGATAGATGTAACCGGCAATCGCCAGCCACCATCCAATGCAAATCCAGATCGCGGAATCTGCGAATGTTCGGATCGCGTCGGATTCAACGTTCAGAAACAACATGGTAAGCAGAATAAGAAGAATTGAAATTATAGAGCTTGCGCCTAGTAGGGCCATCCAGGTTTGCTGAAATCGACCTCTGGCACCTTTAAATTCTAGCAGCAGCAAGGTGATACCAATTTGCATCGCGACGCTGATCACTAGTGTTCCCGTGAAAGCCGTCAGGCTTTCTTCCGGCCGCCGAAGTGCCGCTGAGGATACTCCTATGAGCAGGTAGACAAAAAAAACAGCAGCAGTCGCAAACGTTGAAGAGGGGAGATTAGCCGGGCTCTCTCGCAACAGGCACAACTGCCAAAAAAATTTCGTGATTCGCCACATCATTGTCTACTCAACCTAATTTCTCACTCAACCTAATTGTAACCAACATCAATGGCTCGAACGCTGCGCATCATGGCGCCGACGATTAGCGTGGACACAAACAGTATGAGACCACTGGTGGCAAGACCCGCAGGTATACTGATATTTTCGGCTATATAGCCGATAGGTAACACGCCCAAGGGCATTAATCCGTGAGACATCATATCGATACTCATTATCCGACCACGCATGCTTTGTTCAACCTGCAATTGTACCAGCGACCGATTCATGGACATGTTGACGGCGGAGACAAAACCTATCAGCGCGATGATAAATGTGGAGAGCATGAAGTCTTCGGTGAATGCAAAAGCCGTGACCAGCAGCCCCCAGAGACTGCCGGTGCCTATGATCCAGTAACCTTTGTGACTCACGCCACCCATTTTCGCCAGCGTCAGTGAGCCCAAGATTGCGCCGGCGCCCATTCCTGTCATCAAGAGTCCAAGATCATCCGGCCCACCCATGAGCACATCGGTTGAAAAGGCAGGTAGCAAGGTGTTGATCGTTAGCCCAAAAAGAAACGGGAGGATGGACAGCAGTATGAGTCCACCGACAATGGGTGAATTAAAGACGTAACGTAAGCCTTCCATGGTTTCAAACATGGGGCTACCTCGTTCTCCTGGAACAGGTTTCCCGGCATGACGAATAAAAAGGACCGTAATGGCGGATATGAGGTAAAGAAAGGACAGGAGCAGATAAACCAGTCCAACCCCCTCATGCGACGTGGTGTCTCCATGAGCAAAAATAGCAATCATGAAGCCGGCGAGCGCTGGACCAAGAATTCTGGACAGATTCCAGGATGCCGTATTGAAAGCCATCGCATTGAATATGAGTGATTCACCCACGATTTCGGGAATAAAAGCGGTCCTTGCAGGAATAGATAGCGCCATGATTGTCCCGTTCAACGCCCCAACCCAGATAAAATCCCAAAACGTAACGGAGCCGGACAGGATAATCATGGCCATAATGAGGGTTGCGCACCCATTGATGATAGGCGCGATACCCATGACCGGTTTTTTCGGGAGGCGATCGGCGATGACACCGCCGATCAACGCGAAAACAACTTGCGGCAGCATGAAAGCGAGTGTGACCCACGTGAGTTTCAGGGCGGAGCCTGTCATCTCGTAAACCAACCAGCCCTGTGCAACGAGTTGCATGTTTAACGCGAACGCAGAGGCCAGCATTCCCACCCATAGAAACCGATAATCCCGCTCTTTCAGAGACGCAAACATTGAGTTGTCGTCTCTTCGTGCTAGCGCAGGATTGATGCTATTCAAACGATTGGCTTTGGGGGACTAGGGCAGGGCGGCAGTATAGCGCGAACCCGGGATCAAGAGGTTAATTAGTGCGAGGGTAATCAAGTGATGATATCGGGTATCAAGTATTCGGCGGTCGCATACCCGCCGCAGACGAGTTCTGGGCCGCTTCCCTGATAAAGGAAGATAGTCGTGCCTGGATACCCCGTTCTCCGCACCAGTCAAATTCGTTACGCGTCATTGAAACGATGTCGTCCCTGATGAGCATGGTAGCAAAATCTTCATAGCTCATCCCATAGGGTTCCATCAAGGTATAGAGCGTATCCAAGTCTGCGATATTCCGACGGTTGACGTAGAAAGCCTTTTGAATGGCTTCAAATACTTCCCAGGGTTCTGGACGTAAGTAACTTCGTGCGATCTGTGAAGTTCTGCAGGCGAGCTCGCTATGGTAGCTGAAGGACCTGTCCTCAGGCAGTGTCAATGCAGAAAGTCTGCCCGGTTGTTGCTGAGACCTGTTGCCAGAGATCAATCAGTTCCTGCCGTTTTGACTCGGTTAAGGGGCGTTGAGAGCCTATTTTTAGGCCTGCACATTTCAGCTCGAATTGAAGCTGATGAGAAAATTGTTCCCGTAACAAATTGACCTCGGGTAGCGTCCCCCAGCACCAGGAACAAATGGGGTCCGCCATGAAAATCAGTTTGCCTTGATAGGCCCCCGACCGAGGTTGCGTCGCACTAGAGTTCATCGTTATTCAAACCGCGGTGATCAACACGCCTGTCACGGTCCTGGGAATCGAGGGTGGAACGTCTGCGCCAAGCGCACAAATTGAGTGCCAGATCGAGGATCTAGCCCTTCCCGTGGGTGTTGAGGCCAGTGCGCTTTTTCTTTCACCGTCTATTTCGATCTCAACCCTGGGATCCAATTTTAGATTGAGATACCAGTCCGGTTTGATGTTTTTTCCTGCTTCGTTAATCGCGGCGAGAACAAATTGCTCACCGACTTCGCGATAAGCGACGGGGTGTGAAGTGGTATAACCACGCTTTGCATCGAATGTATGCAATATTAAAAAGGGTTCACGATGGTGTTCGTTCGCTGCCATATTGGATCGCCCTGGGGCCGAGTATCCTGGATACGAGTAAAGGCGGTAAGTTTAGGTGAGGGAGTACCAAAACAGACGTTTGATGCGCCGGGTGGCTGTTCCGGTCGATGGGCGGTAGGTCGGAGGAGCAAGAATCACCTCCGGTCTACCGATGAATGCGTGTTGCTTACTCAGGCAGACCGAGTACGCGCTTGCTGATGATGTTCATCTGCACTTCGTTGGTTCCACCGTAAATTGTCACAGCACGAGAGTTCAGCCAATTGCGGGTGGTTTCCAGTTCTGTTTTGGAAAAGCCTTCTCCTTCCCATCCCAAACCATCAAACCCCATCAATTCTGATTTCAATTCCGTGGCATTTCTCGCCAGATTGGAGCCCACCAGTTTAAAAATTGAGGTGGTTGCTCCAGGCGTTTTACCCGATTGGTTTTCCTGCCGGACGCGCTGAGCGGTTAACTGGAATGCTTTTTCGAGCATGGAATGTGATAAGA
>JBLIIB010000250.1:0-6681 GCA_047634795.1 Candidatus Azotimanducaceae bacterium
ATTGACGACCAAGCTCAGCAGTCTCATTAAATATTTCTACAAGTTAAGCCTAAAAACGAAGAATCTGGAAAAATATATCGATGACGATAAACTACGCCAACATGTGCTGCAGGATTATGAACTCGGGTGCAGACGAGTCATTCCGTCAAACGCATAACTTCCCGCACTTTCCCGCGACAATGTTAATGTTGATATTAGTGGAATAGAAGAGATAACCCCAACTGGGATTCGAACCAAAGACGGTAAACATATTCCTTTAAATATCATTGTTTATGCCACCGGGTATTTCGCTTATACCAATATAAAAAAGATGCTGTCGTTTCAGATTTATGGCCGAGATGGCAGAAACCTGAACAGTGAATGGGAAACAGAACTAGTTTCCTATAAGGGAATCACCGTCTAAGGCTACCCCAACTATTTTAAAATAAACGGCCCGAACACCGGAACCGGCCACAGCTCCCAAATCAGTTATATGGAGACAATGGTCAATTGCGCGGTTGACGCTATTTGTGCCGTAAAACATGACAAAACCATTAAGGCCATAGATGTCAGTAGCGATGTTCAACGTGACTATGTGACAAAAATGAAAAACACGATGAAATCAACTGTCTGGCAAAGCGGCACTTGTAAATCCTTCTACAGGAAAGGTAAGACTGGAGAGGTAACCAGTCTCTCACCGGAATCAGTGGTTCATTTTATTTTTTTCGCGTAAATGGTTACACCTAAGCGATTATCAATTATTGAAGTAAGCCCATATTGATATTAGGGGCTAGGTACCAAGTAATATTGGACCAGGCACGCGATCAAGTATCAATCATGTGGCATTGCGGATCTTTCTCGTCTGCTCGAATGTAAAATCCCAGCGTTGCGAAAACTTAACATCAGCCGGTCAGTTTGCCAACGGGCATAGCTGTTATCTGCTCTGCTTCAACATTTCCTTAACACCAGCCAAGCCGCAAGCTTCGTCATGCTCTGCCGGTGCGCCAGAAACACCAAAACCTCCCAAGTGTTGTCCCGACGCTGACTTGACGGCGACACCACCTTGCACGATCGTAAGACCATCAAGATAACGAATGCCCAAAGGTCGCACTTCGTCTGCGAATTCAATCTCAGCGAGTTCGCTGGTAGCCAAAGCAGACACCGCCGCTGTACGACCCTTAATCTGCGCGAATTCAGCAGTAACCAACATTGCACGATTCTGACGGGCAAACAGTTTCAAATTCCCGGAGGCATCAAAAACCGCCATCGAAACCGGCGCGAGCTTGTGCTTTGCTGAATATGCCTCGCAACCTGTAATCAGGCCTTGCGCTTGCTCCAAGGTCAGCACTTCTTCCATGTAAGGCTTCGCTGCGTTTGCGAACGCGGGCAACAGGCTAAGTGAAACAATCACTAACAATACTTTCATGTCATTCTCTTATTCGATCACACTCGTGATTGACCATAGCAATCTTCATCATCCAAGCCACCGACATACCGCTATTCCCGGCCCGGTGGTTTGCCTGAGAGGTAATCATTAAGCACTTCATGAAAGCGGTGCACGCGGGTTTCCTGAGCAGCAAAATACGGTTCTTGATAGCCCCGGGAACGCCATCCGGTTCTTTGCCCCTGGGTGAGTTGCCAATCCTGAAACACCACCTGATCTGACAGATCGTCCACGCTGGATCCGTCTCCGTATACTCGGAAATCCAATTCAGCCTCCTTCATTTCCATCGCGGTGCTAGCGGTACGATTAACAAAACCCTCTACCCCCGCCACCGGGTAAGCCATGGACCACTGGTCAAAATAGCATTTCTCAGGATCTGTTGGATGCGGCTCCCACCGCCACACCAGAAAGGAATCAGCGCCAGGCGCGATTGCAACGTTCGGAAACAAAACACCAAAGGGGCTCTCTGTGAGATCTTCATCGCTAAGATTTTCGTAGTGAAGGTATCCCTTCTCTTTCCACAATTTGCGTTTAGCCGCTTTGAGATCCAGCCAGCCCTGTAGAGCCTTCGTCTCGAAGTCGGGATAGCTGTCCGGATCGATATCCCAAGTGCGCAACTGTTCATCAAATGGATGCGGCTGCCCCTCTGGCAAGCGATCTCGCAGCGACGGACGACCCATCTGAACGATTCTGTTGTGGCCCATCGGGAACATTTCGTATCGTGAAGTAAAGTGATCCTGGTCGATGAGCGGAGGCACTTGAGGGTGAACGGTCCTTGTATGATAAGACTCATTAAAATTGTCTGACCAGAACTTCCAGTTAGCATTAAGTTCGACACGAATCCAATGGACGCGAATTGTTTTATCAAACTGATGCCCTTGATATAGCTCCGGCGTCGGCTCCAGGTATTTCATTAGATCGGGGGCATCGTCATCCATTGTGTACCAGACAAGCCCGGCCCACGAACTCACACGCACTTCTATGAGCGTCGCCTTACCCACAGGATCCCCTTGCGGAAAGTCATCCTGATCAGGGCACGCTTCCAACACACCATCTAAGCCCCACCGCCAGCCATGGTAGGGGCAAAAAAAACTATCCTGACTGCTATTTTCCCAAACCAATCGTGCTGCACGGTGACCACAGGCATTGTAAAAGCCTCGCAGCGATCCGTCATGCTGGCGAACGATCATGACCGACTCGTGCATAAAATCATGCACGATGTAGTCGCCAGCTTCCTGCAATTGTTGTTCGCGGCCGGCGATATGCCAAATTTTGGTCCAGAGGTGTTCCCATTCGTCTTTCATATACGATGGGTCGTAATAGCGCTCCTGCGATATCGAATCGCCGCGCAGATTTGTTGAATCTTTGCCATCCATTGCAAGCGGATGCGGCTCTATCTTCGTCACGAATCACCTTTATTTTTATGCCAACAGAGCTGGATTAAAACCCTAGACGCAACCGCTGTCAAAACATTGTGAAACGTTGCTTTAAGGACGCTACAGCACCGTATCTAAAACTTCGATATGATCTATGGCTAAGGTTAAGTCAATGCGAGGGAAAAATGGCAAGGATTAAAAATGTAGAAGACCTACTGGCAGAGCAGGCAGTTCGAAAGGCCGTAACATGTTATTCAAGGGGCGCGGACAGATGCGATGTTGACATACTGAAGTCTGCGTTTCATGACGATGCTCAAGTGATGTATGGAAGCTTTGATGGCCATCACGCGGAGTTTTGTGAAAACGTCGTCGCTGGACACATGGCAATGAACTATACGACTCATTTGATTGCTAATGAATACTATGACATCAACGCTGAAGCCGGCACCGGAGTTGGCGAAATCTATGTTCTTGCCTTCCTGTCGTTATCTCAGGCAGGCGACGTTATGGAGGTTGACCGCTATAAAGATAGCCCATCAGAAGGCGGCTATGAATACGTAGTTGCCGGCCGATATATCGACAAATATGAATGCCGTGACAGTGATTGGCGAATAATCCTTCGCCGTTATGTGATTGATTGGAGCAGAACCTCTGAGTATACGGGCGGCGACTTAAACAAGTTATTTGAGGGGCTCATCTACAAAGGTACACAAGACAAAGATGACATTTCTTATGGGATTTTGGGTGATCATCACTTGGGGGCAACGTGATGTAGACAGCATACCCATAGTACAGATCTTCATCAAAATGGGCTTAAACAAATTGGTCGCTAGGCAGCCTTAAGCCAGTGTTATACGAATTTTTCCATTTTCTTCGTTAACAGGAAAAGTTTTCAAAGAAATCCTGGTCAACTCGCCCTTGGGTTCACCCGTTTTCAAATCGAAGCGCACGCCATGTAGTGGGCAGCAAATGTAGCCCTGTCTGATGCGACCGTTCTCAAGTGGAGTGTTCTGGTGGCTGCAACGATTTTCAACGGCGTAGTGCTCGCCCGCGGCATTGCACAACAATATTTTCTCGCCGTTGAGTTCAATGGCTAAGGTGGTGTTGTCTACAAGCGGCTCTACCAGAATTTGTGTCTCGGTCATTTTTCCCTATTCACGACTTAATGGTCATTACTTAACGGTGACTACTTAGTCGGCACCACCTTTTCGCTGCTACCTAAAGGTGTGGTTTAAGCATTTTGTTACGGCGGCCGCACGCTCAAGTAATAAGTCCCGTCACTTACCCAAACGGCAAATCCTGTTAATGCATTAACTACAGACCGCGAGGAACACTCACTCACGACTGCAGTCGTTCGCCAAAGATATCAGCGTGACAGGTTAGAACGTGAACGCTATAGACATCCTGAATAGCGGCCTGTTTCGCGCGACCCAATAGAGCCTCAACGACCGTGATCTGACTCTATCGAGAACCAGATACTATGCATGGCCTAGGGTCACCATTGCCGTCTTAGGGTCGATGCCGACTCTGCCACAAAAGTTCTCAGGATACCTGGGCATGGATATCTTCGGCAGCAGAACCTGCTCACAGTTTCAAATTGAACCGTCGATCTGTGGACAGCTTTTGCTATCTCTTCGAATCAATCCGATTCTTATAAGCGCTCGCCTGTTTCCAATCTCCTGTTTCCGGTCTTCGGTCTTTGGTCTTCGGTTTCCTCAATCGTCGTCGACCAGCCTGCCATTTTCGTCTCTGATTTCAGGACCAATCACCCGCGCCCTGCTGTCACCAAAAGGCGCGTCACGATCATGGAGCGCTGCGCGAAGGCCTTCGGTCGATATTTGTTTAAAGACATCTTTTGCCGCTTTTGTCGTATGTGCCCGCGCATCGTTTTCTGCCGCCAGCCGCTGGAGG
The DNA here is from genome assembly GCA_047634795.1 of Candidatus Azotimanducaceae bacterium. GTDB lineage: Bacteria > Pseudomonadota > Gammaproteobacteria > Pseudomonadales > Azotimanducaceae > UBA9659. Next base: position 4,711 of record JBLIIB010000250.1, read on the forward strand.
GTCTGCGAACCCATTAGCTCCATTCCAATATTGATGATTCTTTTATTGGTCGACAGCATTTCCGGATCGATCCAACTTAAGCGATCCGCCAGACCCTCAACTTCCTGCTCAAGATACTCCTCCGGAACTGATTTAAGCACGAGTCCGATACGAGCCGCGTCTTTGCCCGTCAGAGTATCGCCAGTCAACAGAAGTCTTTTTGTCCACTGCGGTCCGCAGTGATACAACCACATCTGATTGGGTGCAGCACCCATATTGCGCAGCGCCGAATAGCCAATGCTGGCATTGTCAGCGCAGATCAACATATCGCAATAGAGCGCAAGATCGGTACCACCGGCGTAACAGTGCCCGTGGATCTGGGCGATAGTCGGTTTATGCATCTCCGTCAGCGTCCGCAGACTTCGCTGGAATTGCTCAATCCGCCAAGCGTCATCGTCCATTCCGGAACCGCCCCGTCGCTCAACGCCATCATCTTTACGACTGCGGTTGGCGGTCAGATCGTATCCTGCGCAGAAGGAACGCCCGGCGCCCTTCAAAATGACACAGTGCACAGACTTATCGTCGTCGGCTTCCCAGAGTGCATCGCGCAGTTCTTCGACCAATTCCATTGACAAAGCATTGCGTTTCTCGGGTCGATTCAACGTGATTCGTGCCCTACCGTTTTCAACCTGATAGTCGATGTACTCGAATGATGCCGTCATGTGTTCTCCTGTTGAGAGTAGCTTTTGAGGTGTAAGGTCGCACGCCCGCTGACCCCGGCCCGCGCTGACCAAAGAGCATTGCATTTAGAAAAATCACAGTCGAGACACTTTTCCTAGAAGCACACTGGCCGTAACCAATGTCACTGAAAGTCATGCCTGTGTGCACAAGTCATTAAAAAACAATGTGCGCGTATTAATTTTTAGATATGCTAACACCATTAGCAAGGGAGAATAAATAGTCATGGTCAGGACCAAGGCGCTTCGCGACGTAACGCAAGAAGAGATCAACAACTTCCACCGTGATGGTGCTGTGATGCTTAAAGGCATCATGGGGAAAGACTGGACAGAAGTGCTTAAAGAAGGATTGGAATTCGCTAACGACCATCCTGACGGCATGTCTGCTGGCGTCTCAGAACCCCTGCGAATTGATCAGTGGCCCGCCACTCATTCACCGAAGCTGAAACTTCTGATGGACGAATCACCGGTGCCTGCAATCGTTGGTTCTGTACTTAACGCGCCCGTTCGTTTTTATATGGATCAAATGTTTTATAAACCTGCTGGCATGATCGCACCCAGCGCGTGGCACCAAGACACGTGTTATTACAATGTTGACGGTCACGAGCTTGTTCGAGCCTGGGTCTGCGCAGACCCTGCCCCCAGAGACGTCAGCATGGAAGTTATTAGGGGTTCACACCTTTGGAACGTCACCTATAGGCCACCGGTTGGCTTGGACCCGAAAGACGATCCCGAAGGTGCCAAGGCACTGGAAGCCGATTTCGCGGCAGGAAAAGTGCTTATTGGTAAAGAAGCGTACGAAAAGTGGACCTACTTCGATTCCTTTTTAGATCCCAGTTTACCGGTACTGCCAGATATTGATGGCCGACGAAGCTCTTTCGATATTATGGGTTGGGACTACGAACCCGGTGATGTTCTGCTTTTTCATGGCAACATTCTTCACTCAGCGCGGGGCGGTGTCGAACTTCCGCATCCCAGACGCTCTCATGCGTCGCTGTGGGCAGGACCGGATGTCACCTATCTTCGTCGACGCAGTCAAGCAATTCCTGATCCGCTAGCCTTGTATGATTTTGATCCCAAGGATGGCCAGCACCTGGAAGAGTTTCCTGAAGTATTTCCTGTTGCATGGCGTCCGTAACGGGTGCAATGAAACGTCCGTGACGGGTGCAATGAAACGTCCGTGACGGTTGCAACCAGGTCAGGTGTCAGCTACTTTCCCTTAGGTTTAATATCAAGCTCGGAGATCATCTCGACC
>JBLIIB010000251.1:0-6680 GCA_047634795.1 Candidatus Azotimanducaceae bacterium
GGTCATGACGTCGAAGATATTTCTCGCAATGACGCTTGAGCGACGAATCTTTCTTTGACGTCAAATGCGGTTACCAAAATTATTGAGTCGCTCGAAGCGAGAAAATAAGAAATCTATCGTATTCGTAACCGGTGTACCGGGTGCTGGGAAAACACTAGTGGGGCTACATATAGCATCCTCTTATCTTGATCCAGATGATCAACTCTATAGTGTCTATCTCTCGGGTAACGGGCCGCTTGTGAAAATCCTGCAAGAAGCATTAGCCAGGGATAAGGTCGCGCGATTGCTTGAACTCGGGGAAACGTTACGAATTGGGCAAGCCAGAAGTGAGGTGAAAGCGCTAATTCGGAATGTGCATCACTTTCGAGACGACGGTCTGGCGTCAACGGCCGCACCCGTGGAGCACGTCGCGATTTTTGATGAATCGCAAAGGGCTTGGGATCGCGCACAAACTTCTAAGTTTATGAAAAGCAGAAAAGGCGTGCCTGATTTTGACCAGTCGGAATCCGAGTTTCTAATATCCCGTATGAATCGTCACGAAGATTGGGCTGTTGTTGTTTGTTTAGTGGGTGGTGGTCAGGAAATTAATACAGGTGAAACAGGTATTCAAGGTTGGTTTGAAGCGCCTTCCAAATCTTTCCCGCATTGGGGCGTCTATGCACCAGAAGGGTTAGCTGATGAGGAATACGGTGGTGAAAACCTTTAAGAAGAAATCGCTTCATCTGGTGCTTCTACCATGGAAGAACTGCATTTGAGTTCTTTCATGCGTTCATTTCGGACCGAACGAATCTCTTCTCTCGTAAAAAACTTATTAGAGAGGAATTATCTAGAGGTTCGGGAGTTAGTCGAAGAAACCGAGCAAAAATTTCCAATCGTACTCACTAGGGACATTGATGAGGCCCGCGCATGGACTAGGAAGCAGGCGAGAGGGTCGTAACGCTGCGGCATGATGGTGTTATCACAAGCCGAACGATTGCGGCCGCGTGGGATTCGTGTGAAGGCACCTGTCGACCCAATTCATTGGTTTCTAGACGGACAAGAAAATGTGCGTTCTAGCTACTTTTTAGAAGAAGTCGCGACCGAGTTTCACGTTCAGGAATTGGAGTTAGATTGGTCGTGTTTAGTCTGGGATGCAGACTTCCGATTCACAGATGGTGAGTGGGGGCATTGGTTCTTTAGAGGCAATAAATGGCAGCGGTTCCTAAGTGAGCGGCGGCAGTTGTATCAATTGAATGCGTATAGGGTTTTGTTGACCAGGGCTCGGCAGTGAATGGTTATTGTTGTTTCTGGAGGTGATAAGAATGATGTGTCTCGATTACCTGAGTTCTACGATCCAACATTTGACTATCTAAGAGATGTCGGGCTACATGATCGTCGGCATGAACCCTTGGGCTAAGGTCAGGAATTTTTCACGTTTGGATGAAATATTTACAGGGTCGCGGTGTGTATAGCCTAGTAGATGACTGGCTTGATTTGACTCCTGTGGGCCAACCACCTTGCTATCGGCATCGAACCGCAGCCAATACAATGTCTAAACGAATCGCGCCGATTGAAGGCGCAGGCGAGTTTCTCCAAGCGTGCTACCAACAAATCCATTCGAATTGGCAGGCCGCCGCTGAAACTGGGCGTTCGCGTAGCTCCTCAGAAAATTGGCGTTGGAAGCGACACCTGGATCTAGGTGTTGCGAACATCAGTCCTGAGCTTTCGCTCGAAAGAAAAATCGTAAATGTGGGCGGTGAGAACTGGTCTAACCAAATGCCTGTTGCATCTGGGCTTACCGGTTCTGCCAGCAATAAAAGAACCGCAGTCGATCTCGTGCACCGTGAGAATGAATCCAGCTATTCGTTTGTAGAGCTAAAAGTCGCTAGTGATACGCCCCTGTTCGCTGCAATAGAAATATTGCTCTATGGGCTGATGTTCATTTGGTCAAAGGATAACTCAGACTTGCTTGGATACGGTGAGTCGTTACCGCCTGTGCTGAAAGCAACGGATGTGAGACTTTATGTCTTAGCACCAGAACCCTATTACGACCGATTTAATCCCAAAGGGATTACGCTGGCGATCAATGAAGGACTGGGTGATATTAACCAGGGTAAAGATATAAATATGAGCTTTGAATTTCGTACACTTTCCTCGTTCGATCTCACCAAGGGCTTGGTGCTTTGAGTAAATTGTTTCAATTAGGTGGATTGATAGATGACGCTGCGTATTGCCTGATTCTGTGAATCAGCATTTTGTATGCCGACTCAAGAAAACTTAGTATTCCCTGCAGCAGCGGCATTCCGTTGGCGACCCGAATACCTATTCTTTATTCTCGATAACGAATCCTGCTAGACGCCAACTGACTAGGCCGCTCAAAAACCAAATACCACACAAAAGCTGCCGCCAGCGATACCAAAACAGCAACCGCAAGCGCCAAAACATCTCGAAGGACCCCATCTTCAAGCCTCCCTGCAAGATTCATTACCCTGCCCCCAATCGGCACATGAAGCAGATACGTGGAATAACTCAAAGCCCCAACCCAAAACACGGCTGTCGATTTTGGCGTTTTTATAAAGACGATGACCAGGCTTGTTAAAAGACCCGTGATGGCTATGGGTGCGCCTTTGAAATACATCGTCACCAAGACAGTGAACGCCAAGAGGACAAAATACCAAGGCAGGGAAATCCATTTGCTGTGTAGCCACCGCGGGATGATTCCGCAGGCGAAGAGGCTTGTCCATGAGGGCAAAAAGTTTTTACCAATCCCTGCGGCGCAAAGCGCGATAAACCCGACTAAGCAAACTTTTCTCGTGGTGCTGTTGTTTGATGAAAGTAGCGGAAAGACTAATGCAATCATCAGGTAGTACTGAAACTCAATGGCCAGCGTCCAATACACGGGGTTTAGCCAACCCTCATCGAGTATCGCATTTAGGTAAGCCACGTGTAGCAGCAGTTTGCGTATAGAAACATCGGGTTGATCGCCCTGGAAGCCCGGCGCCATTGATGGCAAGTACAACAGACCAAGACATAACGCGACGCTGGCCAGATAGGCGGGTTCTAGCCGAAGTAGGCGTTTGCCTATAAATGGGCCGAAATGCCGCCGTGCGTTAAAGCCTCTTGCGGCCATGGACAATGGGATGACGTAGCCCGAGATTAAAAAGAACACTTCAACGCGTAGCGAGCCTAACTGCCCGGATGCTTAGATGACGGGTGTGCTAATCGTATTGCCGCCCCGGGTGAAGTGAAACCACATCACGGCGAAGGTGGCCAATCCTCGGAGGAGTTCAACGGTATGGTTTTTTTCTGTTAGCAACGGATGACTGTCTGAATGATAAATCGAAGGGTTTGACGCAATCTATTGGCGAATATCTTCTATTTCTAATGCATCAGCGTGTCATGTTTGTTCTGCGTGTTTCTTAACCCCCAACTCTCGCTCGCCTAGCCAGGTTTGCGGTTGTGCGTCACTTGATAGCGCTTGACTATAGGGTCAACGGTGCATCCCGTCTCGCGGGCGCTTCCGCAGTTAAAAGCGGTGAGTGAATTAAAGCAGCCTCTTTATCTTTCTAATGAGCAACAAGACGATTCGACCCCGATGGCGCGGCACGCGTGAATCGACCAATTGAGCGAATATAACCCCGCAAGTTCTTGCCTGTCTGACCGGCATTCGCGAAACTGCGTCGTCTTTAATGCGGGCGCGTTTACTTTCATGGCACGTTTTACTCCATCAGATATTCAAACCCTCGAACAGATCATGTCGAGTCGGCGTGATGTACGTGGTAATCGATTTTTGCCCAAAGCGCTCCAAGACGCGGCGCTGGATAAGATACTAAACGCGGGTTTGAGTGCGCCGTCCGTGGGTTTCTCACAACCCTGGCGGTTTGTGGTGGTGCGTTCCCAAGCGACCAAGATGGCGGTTAAAGCGAGCTTTGACGTCGAGAACAAAAACGCGATAGAACAATTCTCAGATGATAAACAAGACCTTTACCGTCAGTTAAAATTGGAAGGTATTGTCGATGCACCGGTCAACGTGGCGGTTTTTTACCAGCCTTCCGTCGACCCGGTGTTGGGTCAAACCAGTATGTCGAATACCGGCGTTTACAGTGTTGTTTGCGCGATTCAGAATATGTGGCTGATGGCGCGCGCGCTTGAAGTCGGCCTTGGTTGGGTGAGCATTGTTGATCCCGAAGCCGTAAAACAATTACTCAATGCGCCGCGCGAAAGTGAGCTGGTGGGCTATCTTTGTCTTGGATATGTTGATGAGTTTCTGGATTCACCTGAATTGGAACAGAAGGGCTGGGATCGGCGGAAGCCCTTCGACGAAGTTGTGTTTTCTGAGTCTTTTTAAGTTTTTTAGGCCGTCCATTCAATTGAGCGAGCGCTGTGCTTGCTTCAACAGCATCGCATCATTACCCTGCGTCGATGCTTGAGCCATCACTCCCATCTGTCCCCGCGATCGAACTGTCGCTGGCGACCACCATCCAATCAGCCATCGATCAGAAAACCAAACCGTTGGGCGCTTTGGGCGATCTTGAGCGGGTGGCCAAAAAAGTGGCATTGATACAGCAAACAACGGCGCCCATTGCCGATGGTTGCCAATTGCAGCTTTTTGCGGCTGACCACGGTATTGCTGCCTCTGGTGTCTCTGCCTATCCGCCTGAAGTTACAAGGCAAATGCTGCTTAACTTCCTTGCGGGCGGCGCCGCCGCAAATGTATTTTCCACCCAAAATAGTGTGGATTTACTGGTTGTTGATGCCGGCGTGATGGGCGACGCACTTGAACATTCCGCGCTGTGTTCGCGCCGGATTGGGCCAGGCACGAAGAACTTTCTGGTCGAGTCGGCTATGACATCAGATCAGTTGAACGCCGCTCTGCACGCCGGTGTTCAATTGGGGCAGGCAACGCCTTATCGTTTTGCGGCATTCGGTGAAATGGGTATTGGTAATACGTCTTCGGCCGCGATGTTGGCGCACAAACTTAAAGGCTATCCGCTGGAAATGATGGTTGGCCGCGGTACGGGTCTGGATGATGAAGGCTTACAGCGAAAGCTTAAATTGCTTCAGCAGGCCAGCGGTCGAGTTGCGGATTCGCTTGATCCATTAGGTTGTCTACGCGAATACGGCGGGTTTGAAATCGCCATGATGGCCGGCGCAATGATTGGTGCGGCGTCAGCAGGGCGCTGCGTGATCGTAGACGGGTTTATCGCCACCGCTGCAATGCTGATGGCGGAGTCGCTCCGCCCGGAAGTGTTGGATTACACGCTCTTTTCTCATCAGTCGGCAGAACCTGGGCATATCGTCATGCTGCAGGGCCTGGGTGAATCGGCGCTGTTGGATCTTGGATTGCGTTTGGGTGAAGGAACCGGCGCGCTGCTTGCCTGGCCCATCATTCAATGTGCGGTTCGGATGCTGAGCGATATGGCCTCGTTTGAGTCTGGCGGCGTGAGCAATAAACAATGAGGCATTCATGTTGAACGATCGATTGCGCAATCAGTGGGCCCTGTTCGTTTGCGCCTACCAATTCCTGACGCGGTTGCCCGCACCCGCAAACTTTGAATATTCCAATGAGTTGATGCACGAAGCCGCGCGTTACTACGCATTGGTAGGTGCGCTGGTAGGGTTGTTTGGGGCACTCGTTTTTGTGGCGGCGAATCTTTTATTACCCGTGTTGGTCTCACTCATTTTCTCAACTATCGCGACGATCTACCTGACCGGCGCGTTCCATGAAGACGGTTTCGCTGATATGTGTGATGGTCTGGGCGGCGGGGTAACCCCAGAACGCGCGCTTGAAATTATGCGGGATAGCCGTCTGGGGACCTACGGTGCTGCCGGTCTTGTGCTGATGCTGGCGCTGAAAATATCATTGCTGTTTGCGCTTACTGAAAACGGAATCTCTGATGTGTGGCTCATCGCAGCATTGGTTGCAGGCCATTGTCTTTCCAGGGCGTCGGCGGTTGTGGTCATTGCAACGAGCGACTACGTGCGAATGGAAGGCGCGGCAAAACCTGTCTTAAAGGGTATTCGTGCACCCGGGAAATGGGTGGTAGGAGCTACTTGTTTCGCGGTTCTTTTACTTGGCGCGCTTTGTCTCACGCCAAGCGCGATGTTGGGTGGTTTGATCGCATTGATTGCGGCGCACTTTTTCATCCGCCGCGTATTTGAAAACAGGCTCAATGGTTACACCGGCGATTGCCTGGGTGCGACTCAGCAGGTCAGCGAGGTTGGCTTCTACCTGGGCGTCGTAGCGTGCATGTAATCCTGCTGCGGCATACTCGCACTGCGATTGGCAGTTCGGTGTGTTATGGCGATCAAGATGTCCCGCTGGCTTCGTCCTCTGCTGAAGATATTCAGTCCGTCGTGAAAACACTGCCCACGTTTACTGCTGTGCTGTCCAGCCCATTGTCTCGCTGCCACAGGCTCGCGCAATCGGCCGCTGCTCTTTACGATCTGCCTGTGGAGCTGGACGATCAGCTTAAGGAGATGCATTTTGGCGCTTGGCAAGGCATGGCGTGGGATGATGTGCCCAGGTCTGAAGTTGACGAATGGGCGCTAGATTTTGAACACGCAAAACCGCACGGCGGTGAAAGTGTTGCAGGCCTTCGCGCACGATTAAGGAGTTTTTTGAGTTCGCTCGAAGCTCAGTCGGCACAGGAGGACAGAGTGCTGGTGGTATCTCACGCCGGGGTGATTCGATCCATTCA
>JBLIIB010000252.1:0-6656 GCA_047634795.1 Candidatus Azotimanducaceae bacterium
TGATCCGCGCCCGAGCGCCCGTTCTGTCAACACCGGATGAGGTCTGAACCATGAGTGATCCTATGATTGGCCTCACCCTCCTTGGCCTGTTGATTACGCTTCTGGCCTGCGGTGTCTGGGTCGCTGTCTCGCTGTCGCTGGTCGGCCTCGCGGGTCTTGTATTCTTTTCAAACTCCCCCTCCGGCCTGATCATCGCCTCGACGTTCTGGGGCCATTCCCACAGCTGGGCGCTAACCGCCTTGCCGTTGTTCATCCTGATGGGCGAAATCCTGCTGCGCTCACGGATGAGTGACGATATGTTCACTGGCCTTGTCCCGTGGCTCGCCCGCGCACCGGGCCGTCTGCTGCATGTCAACATCTTTGGCTGTGCAATTTTTGCGGCCGTTTCTGGCTCATCCGCCGCCACCGCCGCCACCATCGGGCGCATGTCCGTGCCTGAACTTACCAAACGTGGCTATCCTGAAAGCCTGATCTTGGGCACCCTTGCGGGGTCGGCCACGCTTGGCCTTTTGATCCCACCTTCGATTATCCTTATCGTCTACGGCGTCGCGACAGAACAATCGATCGCCCGCCTGTTCGTCGCAGGAATTCTGCCTGGCTTGATGCTGATCAGCCTGTTCGCGGGCTACGTTGCCGTGCGCGCATGGATGAACCCGAACTTGATTCCCCCCATCGAAGAGACATTTTCGTTCAAGCAAAAAATCGTCGCGTCCCGCCGGCTGGTCCCCGTCGCCTTGCTGATTGGCGGCGTGATCGGTGCCATCTACGGCGGGCTTGCCTCACCCACTGATGCCGCTGCCTTGGGCGTCGTGCTGGCAACGATTCTGGCTTGGGCATCTGGGTCTTTTAGCTGGGCGCTGTTTGGTCAGGCCGTTATGTCGGCCACCCGCACGTCCTGCATGATAGCGCTGATCTTGCTGGGTGCTGCGTTCCTGTCAGTCTCGATGGGCTTTACAGGACTGCCGCGCAATCTGGCGGCATGGATTTCGGACATGGATTTGTCGGTGACCGCGCTCTTGCTGGCACTCACGTTGTTTTTCATTGTGTTGGGATGTTTTCTGGACGGCATTTCAGTGATCGTGCTGACCACATCAATCATCATGCCCATGGTCACGGCCGTGGGCATCGACCCGCTGTGGTTCGGCATCTATCTGGTAATCGTCGTCGAGATGAGCCAGATCACCCCCCCCGTGGGCTTCAACCTATTCGTCATCCAAGGCCTCACAGGTATCGACATCCTGCGCATCGCCAAGGCAGCATTCCCGTTCTTCCTGTTGCTCTTGCTGGGCGTGGTTCTGATCACAATTTTTCCGAAGATCGTCACCGTATTACCGAATATGATGGGCAATTAAAGCGAGGCTGCAGCGCGGCCTGCCTGATCGTATTGTCCTGACAAGGCACGTAGGCTGGCGGCCATAGCACGCATCTGCTCGCCGGTCATATCAAGGTGCGATAGACCGTCGAGGAAACAACGATTGCGCACCTGACGGTAGGCTTCACACAGCTCTGCTCCTGTTTCGGACGTGCTGTAAAACATCTCCTTGCCGCGTTTCTCAGACGACAAAAGTTCCATTTTCAGGAGTTTTCGTAAGGCGTAGTTGACGGTGTGTGTGTCTTCGATGTTGAGCAGAAAACAAATATCGGTCAGCCGCTTGTCCCGCCCGCGATGGTTGGTGTTGTGCAATACCAGAATTTCGAGCGGCGTCAGATCAGTGTTGCCAGCTGCAGACATGCACCGCGTCATCCAACGTGAAAACGCGTTGTAGGCGATGATCATTCCATACTCGACCTCCGATGCCTCCCAGCCATCCCCCTCTGCGAGATGACGCGACGATACGATGCGGCGTTTAGGGTCAGGCGTAACTGTCATTTTATCATCCATTTATCTACGTTTTATCAACATAGAGGACAGTAAACGGCTTTGATAGTATCATTAAAGTGAAATTTTCCCCTGATTTCTTTTGTAATCCAATCCAAAAAATCCAAAAGTAGTCGTTCGCTGAAGTGCCTATTTTCGGCAAAGTGGGCTCGTTGCCGCGGTTAGCTGCGTTTGCACATTGGAAGAACTGGTTGATGCTCTGAGCGGCCGCTTTCTTCGATCCACCCTTCGAATTTGCGCCTGCAGCGAAGGTCTAGTTTCCGCCCTTAATGTAGAAATGTGCATGGCGCAGCATCTGTGACTGTCGGCCCTTGGTGTCGAATGACACGAACGGCCCTTAGCGGATCTTGGCGGTGTTTGCGGCGAATGGCGGCTTTGAACCCAGACCTAAGCGCTGTTGGGGAAATCCATATGTTGAGGTAACGGCAATACTAAGGGAATCCGTCAATGAAGCGATCAGTCGAATTCTCGCAAGGCGCGCGTTAATAAGTCGAAGAACTCGGCCTCCTTGCCTGGTGTAAATACCTCAAGTGCCACATGGTTTGATACAAATTCACCCTGTTCGATTTCGCCGTCAGCTAACGCCATCATTGGTTCGTAAGATGTGGTCATGACCACATCCGGGTTTTCAGCCGCGCCAACGCGGATTTGAGCCTCGCTTTCCCGGGCTGTCATCCGAAACGCTTCCCCGTCAATCAATAACGTTGCTGTGAAATCGTGATCGGGGCCAACGGCTCTTTTGCAAGCCGTTCCCAGCGACACCGCGACGGTTCTGAGATTGCCGGGCTTTTTGATCTTCGATGGGCGCGGCATTTTCCCGCCAAACCGAGCCAGTTCAAATAACAGCTGATTGGTTTTCTCACCCAGACTGGCCAACGAATACAGAGATACATCATATTCCGATCGGCCCTTTTGAACAAGCCCGTCGGCTTCAAGTGCCTGCAACCGATCTGATAGCAAGTTTGATGCGATGCCCGTCAGACCGGTTTGAAGGTCCTTGAACCGCGCCGGGCCAGCGTGGAGATCTCGCAAAATCAACAATGTCCAGCGGTCGCCGACATGATCCAGTGCACGCGAGATTGGACAGAGCAGATTGTAGCTACGTGAATGGGTCATGAGTCCTCACAAAAAGATAGCAATTGTATATATCAAGTGACTACTTTAATTATAAAAGTCAACGATCAACACCAGTTCCCCACAAAAGCGGGGATAGGAGTACCAACCAAGCCAACCTCAACAGCATTACGACTAAAAGAACAATCTCCCTCCCCAAGAAAGGAAATACCAATGCCTGCATATATAATGTCGCACGTGACAATTACCAACAAAGAGAAATTCGACAGCTACCTGGCAAAAACAAAAGTTGTATAGGAAAGGATTAAAAAATGACGAGATGGAAAATACCGACACTCGCGGCACGTTCAGTTGCCTGCATGGCGAGTTTTGCAACGCACAGAACGCGCATGATGCAATGTTCGCGCCGCTCCCTGAAACTGCCTTGGGCCCAGAGATCGACCAGGAAATAGGATGCACCGAACGACCGGAATGAAGCAATGCGGGCAAGGAAAATTCTACAACTTTCGTTCAAGTAAGCATGGACATAACACGTACTGAGAGACCCGCAACGAGTTGTCCACCGATACTGTGGACCGGCGTTTGACCGACCGACAGAGCCCTGAATAAGTGAGGAATTAACAATGAAACCCCCGAAAATATTACCCCCACAATACTTTACAGCATCCCTGATTGCGATGCTCACACTTGGCTACTTCTTCGAGGGGCCTCTGCTGCCAGACACGTGGCTCCTCGTCGGCATTGCTCCGATCGTGATGGGAGCGGTCATTGCAGTTGTGGCGGCCTGGCAGTTCAGAAAAGCCAAGACCAACATCGTTCCACTGACGATATCCACCACGCTTGTGACCAACGGCATCTTCACCGTCACGCGCAATCCGATGTATGTGGGAATGCTGGCAATACTCATTGGGACTGCTCTGTTGTTGAACGACCTGTGGCCTTGGTTTGTGATCGCGCTATTTTGGTTGGTGATTAGGATTGGGTTCGTGCGGCACGAAGAGACTCTGATGGAGCAAATCTTTGGAGAGCAATATGTTGAGTACAAGGCGCGTGTGAGGCGTTGGCTATAGGGTGCTGACGAAAGCGCAACCCGGGTTTGTGATGTCGCCCATCATCGTCACTATCGTTAAGCAATAAAACCGATCAGTGACGCTTTGATGAAAGTGAGAGACTTATGAACTCTATCATAAAAATCGTCTTGATCCATTATTGTCTACATAACCCTTCTAATTCGGCATTTCGGCGTTACGGTTAAAGGCAGTTTTGTCCCGCACTGTGCCATCGCGATGACCGATTTCGCCGCGGACTGCTTGGAGGACGGCTTTCTCCGCAGCACCGATGCGTAGAATTGCGCCGTGCCGCTGCAAGGGAATTTCTGCGAGCGATCGCAGTAAATTTGAGGTGGGTCCGCAGTTGGCCTACTCATCATTACGGTTCAGCGGTGGCCTGCGAGGTTGCTTGGACGATCAAGAACAAATGAGGTGATTGCCCGACTCGCAACACGGGCTTGATCGACACTCGACGCCAATCGATGGAACCCATTTACAGTGAAACCGCTGGCTTCCAATGCGTGCAGGCGATCTGACAGCAGGTTTGATGCGATCCCTGTAAGGCATGTCTGAAGGTCCTTGAAGCGAGCCGGGCCGGCGTAGAGATCGCGTAGGATCAACAGCGTCCAACGGTCACCAATGTGATACAGGGCTCGCGAGATAGGGCAGAGTAAGTTGTAGCTTTGGGCGTTTTTTTCATCATATCACGAAAATATTACTTTATTTATAAAAGCACTTTCTTTAATTTGTCTAGTGAAACTTATAGAGGATTAAACGCCATGTCATCAAGACCCAAAATTCTTGTCACCTCCGCCACCGGAAAGACGGGCCTTCAAACCACTCTGCAACTGTTGGAAAAAGGTTTCCCCGTTCGGGCTTTTGTCCGCCGGCGTGACAACAGAAGTGAAACCCTTGAGCGCGCTGGCGCTGAGATATGCCTTGGCAACCAATATTCGCTTACGGACATGCGGGCGGCAATGGACGACGTAAAACGCGCCTACCAATGTGCGCCAGGTGCACCCAACGCGCTTCACTTTAACACGGTCTTCACGGTTGCAGCGTTTGAGGCGGGATTAGAGCACGTTGTCACCCTAAGCCAATGGTTGGCGAGTGCTGACCACCCGTCGCAGATGACAAGAGATACTTACACTGGCGATGCTCTCATCAAGTTGCGGCCAGAAATGACGGTGACGACGGTCAATGTTGGCTGGTTTGCCGAAAACTATCTTATGGGATTGGAATCGGCGCTTCATATGGGTGTGTTCTCGATGCCGCTCGGTGACGGGAATGTGAAAAACAACGCAGCCCCATCCAATGCAGACATCGCAAGCGTCGTTGTCGGTGCTTTGATGGACCCCGATACCCATGCAGGTAAAACCTACCGACCGACAGGGCCAGAACTGATTTCGCCTAATGAAATTGCCGCTGCGATGGGCCGGGCGCTTGGCCGCAAGGTAAAATACCAAGACGTTCCACCAAAAATGATGCTCAAGGCAATCAAAGCGATAAACCCGCCAGACTATTCCGTCGTGCTTTTGCAAGCACTGAAAAACTATACCGACGAATACCGGCGTGGCGCTTTTGCAGTCAATGCCCCAACACGCGATGTAGAGATCGTCGGTGGGCGGATGCCTGAGAATTTTGAAAGCATCGCCCGTCGCTATCTCACCGAACACCCCGAGCTGAAACCAAGTTTCGCCGGAAAGCTGAAAGCGATTGGTGGCTTTTTGAAAATCCTTATCACTCGAGCTCCTGATGTCGAGGCTATCGAGGCCGAGAAAGACTTTGTTATGCTCAAGAACCCGAAGTTTTGCCTGGACGATGCCGAGTGGAACGAGACCCACACCCCGACGCGACCTCAATTAGTCGCGGGCAAGGTCGCCTGAGGCCAGCTCCAATTGTCGTCTGGGCGGCAGTGCCAACCCAGCTATCGATCAAGATCCCAACAGAAGACCAATTCTCAACCCACCACGAAAGGAAAGACCAATGCCAGCATATATGATTTCGCATGTGACTGTGACCAACCAAGAGAAATTCCAAAGCTACCTCGCTGAGACCCGAGCTGTGGCTGCTAAATATGGCGCCAGACCGGTCGCCATGGGTAACCAGCCCAAAATGCTAAATGGTGACGGCGACGGCCATCAGATAGTAGTTGTAGCTGAGTTTGAATCCATGGAAAGGCTCGATGCATGGCATGCCTCAGAGGAATACAAGGCAATCGAACCCTTGCGAGACGCAGGTTCAATTCAACACATGGTGGCCTATGAAGGAATGCCAATGTCACCATCGTAGTGGTTGGAATTTAGTAACACCTGGCGCACCTCAAGTTTGCCATTTCCGGCTTGGTGAGGTTTCGTTACTCTTGCAGTGCCGAGCGGTGTTTTCTGCTCGGCGCACAGACGGCGGTAAAATATCCGTTAGATCACCATGAGGGACGCAGAACAACCGCTTCGGTTCTCAACTATGTGTAGCGCGACAATCACGGTGAGAATCCAGCGTCAATCAAGATGATAACGGAGGGTTGGTGTCTCGCAGGAAGGGCGTAGCCCGACTGGAGAGGCGCGAACCCTCCGTTTCTCCCCAATCGGGTGGATCTGACGGTCGTGGCGGGTTCGGATATGTGTCGGTTTTCCAGCTAAGGAGGATCGTTCATG
>JBLIIB010000253.1:0-6651 GCA_047634795.1 Candidatus Azotimanducaceae bacterium
TTGTTTCGCTCAAAATCCAGATGGGAACTCGTGAACCGTCTCCACCGATGTAGGTTGCTTCCTTACCGTCTGATCGAATAGCGCCCCACAACCGAATGGAAGGTTCATTTTTTGTCATCACGCTCATCCTCACCTTTCCCATAAAGGCTTCGTGATCCTGATGTTCGATGGTGACGGTTGCGTCGGCTTCCGAGATGACGGCGCCTCCGCGAGCGGTTTCTGTGGACCCGGAACTGATGGTTCGCAGATGCGCTTTCCAGGTACCCACCATGTCGGGATAATCCGCTGCGAACGTGTATGAGGATATCATTAACACTAGTACTGTGATCAATCGGAGCATTTGATGGTGCCTCTTATTGAAGTTTCATGAGCAGCATACATAAATTCCCGATACAAACGGCTCAAATTGGGCTTGGCTGCTAGTAGAGCATACCTGACCGGTCGGGTATCCCCGATCTAGTTCAATGCGCACGCTCTCGCGATGTTTTTGGATTCATGGCTCATGATGCCGGGACTCTTGTTAAGGCATTGTTTTTACTCGTTATTCTATGGTCACTTCTTTTTTTGGGGAGCGCCGCATGCCAAAACCAAGAACTACTACATTGTGCGAACTTCGAAATATCCCACGACCACGCCTGGCGTAAGTGCTTTCCGTAGGACAAGCAACAACAGCGAAGGACACACAAAGTTTCAATCGTCCTGCGAAAATTCGAGGTTGCAATCAGCAAAACCTGGAAGCTGCGTTCATGTGGTTTCCAGATGACAAAGGGACTAGACGACGCGGCCGTTACGCTTGTCGGTGTAGCCTTCGGGGTTGTAAACCACCTCACCATTAACGAACACACTGTGGTAACCCGTGGAGCGTCTGACATAGCGGCGCGCTTCACCCGGGAAGTCATCTACAAACTCTTCCTGGCCGACTGAGACCTTTTCGGGATCAAAGACGACGATGTCTGCGGCTTTGCCCACTTCCAACACGCCGCGATCATGAAGCCCCCAGTCTGCAGCTACCTCTCCGGTCATGCGGTGAACCGCACGTTCTAAGGTCATCTGACCTGTTTCGCGCACGTAGTGTTCCAGCAAGTGAGTCGTATCGCCAGTGCCACAGAACTGTGTGATGTGCGCTCCGGCATCGGAAGCGCCGAAATGGCAGAGCGGATGATTAATTAAAGCCGCTACCGCTACCTTGTCGGCGTTGATGACGTTCTTAAGTTGGAATTCGGTTTCAAGCTTATCGGCAATCGCGATGTCGAGTATAACTTCGCCGAGTTCTTTACCTTCGTCTTGGGCGATCTCGATTAATGTTTTACCTGCGTATTGTTTGTTGCCTTCAGAAAATGTGTCACCGACTGTCAGGAACGGTAATGCGCCACTCATGCCGACCGCATTTTTCATTTCGTTGACCAGAGTTTCACGCTGATCCGGATCAGAGAACTGAGCCAGTCGTTCTTCCGTAGGCAGATCCATAATGGCTTTCCACGATCGAAGCGAAAACAGCAACATACTTGTCTCGGAAAGTCTCATGTTCAGATCAAAGCATCGTGGCATCACCTGACCAAACACCTTCGCGCCGCGAGCCTGTTGTTCTTCCAATGCGTTAATAATCTCTTCAGCGTTTGGCGAAGTGGGGGAGCTTAAGACGGGTTGCAGACTGCAAGGCACACCGGCAGCGAGACTGATATCACCCAACTCGCGAATGTTGTCGAGTTCTTTTTTTAGGTCAGGGAAGAAAGGAACGATCTGCCAGATGCCACGACCGCTTTTTGCCATCGCTTTCGAAAGCGCGATCTTTTCGTTCAGGTCAGCGTATTGGCTCGGTACAGGCTTTCCTTTCTCATCCATATCAACATATGAGCTCGAAATACCCAGAGCACCGGCTGCCATTGCTTCTTCAACCAGCACACACATTTCTGCGATTTCATCTTCAGTCGCAATGCGTTCCTGACTCGCTGCACCCATAACATAGAGCCTAAGCGCGGAGTGCCCAATGAGCGCGCCCACATTGATACCAAGTCCCGGTTTAATGTGCTCAAGATACTCAGGGAAACTTTCCCAGGTAAACGGCACGGCTTCATCGAATGTTTTCTTTTTAATATCTTCGATGACACCAAACATGCTCACGATCTTGTCAGCCGCCTTGCGGTCTCTAATTGGAGCGAGACTGAGTGAACAGTTGCCCGTCACGACGGTAGTGATGCCATGTTCAATCGACGGAGTCGCGAGACCATCCCAGCAGAGTTGCGGATCAAAGTGAGTGTGTATGTCAATAAACCCGGGCGCGACAGCTAGCCCGGATGCATCTAATTCAACATCGGCTGAACCATCGACCTTTCCAATCGCGGCAATCTCACCGTTTGTAATGGCAATATCACCTTTGGTAGCGGGTTTACCCGTACCGTCAAAAATAGAACCGTTTCTAATAATCGCATCGTATTTGGACATGGCTTTCTCCCTTTTTTTAATAAGAATAGATCAACCGATAAAGATTTGCTTAAAGACTATCGCTTCTTATCATGAGGATTGATGTGCGGTTGAACGAAAATAGGTGGCAAGTTCAATAAGTCGTTCAAAGATATTGGGCGCCACCTAGGTCCACCAAAGGACAAACTGTATCAGCTAATTTTCTCAGATTTCATTCTGGGCCTATGGGTCGGGATTAGGCAATTTTCGTGGCATAGTTAACTTGGCTGTTTAGTAGTAGGTGATATTCTCACCCCAAGATTAAGTGAATTATTTCATGAGTAAAGAATCACGTCGTACTTTTAGCCCTGAGTTTAGTCTTGGATCCGCGCAGTTGGGTGTTAACCAGCAGTACAGCATTCGAGAAGCAACCATTGCTGTCCGGGTTGGTCCCTCAACGATCGACAAGTGGGTCTGGCAGTTGCGCGATGAGCGCGGTGGCGTCACCCCAAGCCAAGCAGCGATGACGCCTGCGCATCGGCTCATTAAGCAATTGAAGTAAAAGCTACGCCGCGTTGAGGAACACAATCAGATTCTAAAAAAGGCTACCGCTCGCTTGATGTTAGGCTCGCTGAACAGCGAAAGGTTGATGGCGAGTTGCGCTATAGCCTAACGATTCTTCGCGAGGTGCTTGGGTTGCACCGCATTAGTCTAAATATAGCCGGTCAGCCGCAAAGCGCGCAGAGATGGAGCAAATTTAGAGGGCGGCGAATCCAGAAAAGCGCAGAGGTGCTTCGTCCGCGGAGAACCTGTTTTTTCTTCCGGTACCTTTAGGTCTGCGTCAGCTAGGTCCAAGTTCCGATGCGTCAAACTTGCCTGAGCCATCATCCGGGCTTACTTTTTTCAAGCAAATGGGAAGGCGTTCGATACAGTACGAATAAGATATCGGGTGACGAGATCGCATGAAGTCCGTTCAAGTTACTAGCGGTTGCGAACCAGTTGGATGTCATGATTGACCTTGATTTTATCTGGGCTGTTGAGAGATCAGCGCGGTAATGTTCACAACTTTTGCTATAGTCCCCGCACTAAAACATTGAGAGTGTGATTTGAAAGCTGATTTGAAAGCCGACCTGCACTGCCACACACATTATTCGGATGGTAAACACGCCGTATCGTTTTTAGTGGAGCGTGCGTTGGAAAACGGCGTCACTCATCTTGCGATATCAGACCACGACTGCACGAGTGCGCTATCAGGTCTTGAAGCGGTTGAAGGCCTCAGCTTTATACGCGGGGTCGAGATATCCTGCTCCTGGGAACAAATGGAGTTACATATTGTTGGTCTCTGCATCGATCCGTCCAACGTAGCGTTACAACAACTATTACGAGAGCAGCAGACGAAACGGCTGGATCGTGTCGTGAAGATGGATCAGAAGCTCGAAGCTCTGGGTACGAAAGGTCTTTTAGCGTCGCTTCAGGATTCACATGCCATCGCGCTCACGCGCAGTCATGTGGCCGATTTTCTGGTGGACCATAAGGTGTGTAAAACCAGACAGAAAGCGTTTAAAACTCATCTAAACAAGCAGGGTAAGATGTATGTTTCCTCTGATTGGTGTTCACTAGAACAGGGCGTGGCTGCCATTAAGAATGCTGGGGGCATCGCGGTAATAGCTCACCCCGGTCGATATCCTTTGAATCGAACCAAACTTCGCAGGCTGGTAGAGTCCTTCAAAACGATGGGCGGTGATGCACTTGAGGCGTCATATCCACATATCGCGCCAAGTATGCAGCAGGATCTGGAAAAGCTCTGTGTTGAGTTTGGGCTTTATGTTTCCTGCGGCTCAGATTTCCATGACGCCGAAGCGCACTGGACGGATGTTGGAAAATTCCCGCCGCTGGCATCAAACGTTGAGGAACATGCTGTATGGCACCATCCTATTTGGATGAATCAAGTTGGTGAAGATCGCTAAGCGTCATCTTCCCACGTCAAATCCTGCCACTCGCCGGTGATTAATCCGGCAGGCCAAGTACTCGTTTAGCTACACGCTTTTGCTCAACATTCCCATGAACCTAACAAACTCTTCGGCATCCTGCCAATCGCACTATTTAGATGCGGCCAATGAGAGAGTTGGTAAAACCTTGATCATCGCCTTTAGGCGAATTGTTATCGCCCAACGCACGACGGAGCAAGGCCGCTATCATTAGCGGGAATCCAGTCGATAAATGAGGCGATCTGTATCGAACCCTTCAAGTTCACCGGGTTGTCCAACAAGAACAGCTCGCACGGGATAGACGCGATTATCGAACCTAATGCGTACGTCGAGATTCGCCTTGAGGTGTTCGAACCAGGTTCGCCCCTCAGCGGGGTCTAGGTATAAGTTCCCGTCTTTCAATACGTAATTCAATTCGACGGAATAGGGCTTACTCGCGTTAGTCTCTAGGTCGAGATAACTGGCTTCGATGAACGACCAATCTTCCACGGGGTTTGTTTGGATCTCTCCGGATAGTTCACCGCCGGGGAAGACTAAAAATGGGCCGCCGCAACCTGAGATAAGGAATAACAGAGCACATAGGGATAAACGAAGGTTAGTCATTAATATCCTTGAATACGTTTGATGGCTGTCGGGTTACCTCGGACTTCTAGGAACTTAAGTAGAAGCTTAAGCAGGGTAGCATAAATGGTATTTTCACCTTTGCTAATCGGAATGGCGATAATAACCAAAGTTAGGACGCAGGGCATTGTGCTGATGTTTTATCCCTTCAACCGTAATGCTGAGCATCCGTGTCGTTGACTCGCTGGGGGACGTCTTTTGATCAAGAATACGAGGCTATTACCTTTCATTCGAATTCCCTGGGCGAAGCACATTCGTTCGCGAAGATTTGACACTGTTTCTTCAGATACAATTGACACATTAACTGGGCTTTCGGTTTCTAGATGTTCATGCGCGAGCTCGAACGCCAACTCGACATTGGGAAGATCTGTATGGAACTCTACGATGCTATGAGCACGCTCCGTGCTGTACGACGACTAAAACCAGACCCCATTCCTGAAGATGTGGTGAATAGGATGCTCGAAGCGGCTACGTGGGCACCTACCGGGGGCAATGTGCAACCCTGGCGAATGATTGCTGTCACTGACGCTGACAAAAAGCAGGTTCTGGAAGATTTGTACCGCCCCAGATGGGAGGCCTACATCCCTGGATACGAGTCTAGAATGGAGAAGATGCCCGAAGCGTCTCGGACAAGTTCAAGGCGAGCGTTGGAAGCAGGAACTTATCTAGCGACTCATATGCACGAGGCGCCGCTAATTGCAGTGTTCTGTTTTAACCCCTCAATCATGGCGGTCACCGATATCGACCAACCCCGTACCAGCATTGTTGGCGGTGGCTCGGTTTACCCTGCGGTTCAAAACTTTCTGCTCGCAGCTAGAAACGAAGGCTTGGGATGCGTGCTAACGACTCTGCTCTGTTATGACGAACCGGAAGTGAAATCGCTGCTGGATATTCCTGAAGACTGGTATACCTGCGCTCACGTTCCCGTCGGTTATCCCGTCAAGGGTGGTCATGGCTCAATTAGCAGAAAGCCCATCGAGAAGATGGTGAGCTATAACTCCTGGTCGTAATTAGATCAGCGTTATTGTTTTAGTGCTAACACGGTCTTTTGGAAATATGCGTGATGAAAAATGTGGTTTTTGATGCTGGAAACGTTCTGGTTCGTTGGTCACCCGTTACCATTGTGGAGGCGACTTTTGGTGATGTAGAGCACAAACGTACCCTGACAAAGTCGATTTTCCGCCATCCAATATGGACTTCACTGAACCTGGGTGAAGTCGCCGAAGCTGAAGCAAAAGAAGCCTACAAGACACTGCTCTCGTTCAGCGACCCTAACGTCGACAGTTTGTTTCATCAGATCAAGGAAACGCAGGTCGTGGTTGATGGCACCGTGAACCTTATCGAGCGTTTAAAGGCGGCCGATTATGCCATCTACGCGTTAACCGACAACGTCCATGAGGCTGTTGCGCATCTACGGGAGCGCTATGATTTTTGGCAACATTTTATTGCTGTCGTGGTGTCCGCAGAGGTAAGTCTCATGAAGCCGGGTGCCGAAATATTCAAGCATCTTCTTGAAGAGCATCGGCTAGAACCTCTGGACACCGTGTTTATTGATGACCATGCCCCTAACGTCGCCGGTGCTCAAGCGCTTGGCATTAGCGGTATTCAATTCAGCGATGCTAAGCAATGCGAGGGTGACCTC
>JBLIIB010000254.1:0-6620 GCA_047634795.1 Candidatus Azotimanducaceae bacterium
GTCTCCCAATTTTGAGAAGAATGTGATTGCATCATGAACATCTGTTTTGTCAATTGGGAACAAGTCAACACCAGCATTGGCTGGATTTATATCGGCTTCATGTGCAATACGATTTCTCCAGCGGTATAACTGTTTTTGCTTTAGCTTAATGGTCTGCACATCTAGTGAAAGGAACGCAGATAACTGGTTCCATGGATGCTGATCAAAGTGCTTAAGTGCTTCCACCATCTTCTCAGGATCTACATAGGTTTTGTGTGAAATCGACTTTCTTACAAATAACTCAATCGACGGTACCCGCTCAACATCTGGTAAATGCAGGCAAGAAAAAGGGATTTCCAGCCCAAGAATATCTCTATTTTCGCGCAACCGTTTTGAAACTGCTGCACAAAAGGATTCGTGCATTAAGTGGTCGAATGAGCTTATGGTCTGCACCACTGCAGCGCGCAAACAATCGTCCGAATTCAATGCCTCTGTGTAATTGTTGACAAGAATTTCGTGAAGACCAATCAGCTGACGGGCACGATCAATAGATGCGTGAAAGACATCTGTAACATTGGTGAATTCATCCATTTTATAGCAAATTTATAATTTTTTGCGCACCTCCGAGATAGATCTCGTTGAATTTTTTAATGTTATCTCTGTGAACTTCAAGAACTATCCCAGAGCTCTGAAGTTCATCGTCAGACAAAGCAAATACAGGTTTGGAATGTGTTTGGCTAAGCGCTATCAAGCTATTGAAATCAGGGACCTCCATCAAAAAATCTGTTAATTGTGCATCAGCATCCTCGTAGACTTGCTTATCAAGTAAATAGCCAATTTCGCTCAGCTTTGGTAACAACACGCCTACCTTTGCATCAGCCAATGCCTCAAACCATTTTTGGTACGCTTTTGTCGGCTTTGCTTCCTGATTCCCTCGAGCCCGCTGCCTGTAGTTTTGTACAATCGAGCCAAGATACTTAGGATTACTGTTAGGCCAAGGGTAATCTGCCTCCACAAGGATATCCGTAGACGCTGCCTTATCAGACCATTTTTTCCAAGTTGGCAAAATTCGAGCCAGAGATCGCAACGCCATTGCGGAAAAGAAATCAGGTGCCATTGGCACAATAAACGCATCGCTCGAACACAATAAGTTCTGATTTAGGGCACCTAAACTTGGACTCATATCAATTATAACGTACTCAATATCATTTTCTTCTGCAGTAATGTTGAATAGATGTCGAAGTGACCCTGGGATATTCTGTAGCGCGGTCAATGAATTTGACAACTCATGGGCAATTGCAAGAGTGCTCTCATATTCAGATAAACCGACATGCCCAGGTAAAACTAACAATCCATCTTGATTTAAAACTTGCTGCAAGATTACTGGTTTAAGTGGCACGGGTCGCGCCTCAAATGCAGGAGCCAATCCGTCACGAATATTCATGGGTGAAGCGTTCTTTTCACCTTCAAATGGATACACATCTTCATGACTGTATTCTAAAACTAGTCCAGTCAAGTTGCACTGAGAATCACAATCAACCAGCATCACTCTCTTACCTAGCTCAGCTAGCTTCCAGCCAATATTGAAGGCTGACGTTGTCTTGGACACCCCGCCTTTGTGATTAAAGAAAGCGATTTGAGTCGCGGGCATTTTTAGTTCTCCAAATATTGATCGATTAATAGATCATGTCTAAAATTTAGCTACAACTTCCATAGCACGATGCTCGCCGAAAAAATTTAAGAAAGCCATCATAACGCTATAAGCTACAAGGCGTTAGAATAAAGGGGACGGAGGAGATACTTTGCCTTCTGGACCCGGTTTCATTTCCCTTTCTATTCAAGTCTGCTAACAGTCGTCCAGCACTTTGTGCATGTGCCGAATGCGTAAGTCCTGATAGAACTAAACGGGACAGATCTATTTAGGCGAATGTACATAAGCCATTTTTTCACATTTCGCAGGTAGAAATGTTCATTAGACTCAAACCTCTACGGTCATCTCTCACTATCAAATCAGAATAAAGGGGACGGAGGAGATACTTTGGCTTCTGGACCCGGTTTCATTTCCCTTTCTATTCAAGTCTGCTAATAGTCGTCCAGCACTTTGTGCATGTGCCGAATGCGTAAGTCCTGATAGAACTAAACGGGACAGATCTATTTAGGCGAATGTACATAAGCCGTTTTCTCACATTTCGCAGGTAGAAATGTTCATTAGACTCAAACCTCTACGGTCATCTCTCACTATCAAATTAGATCTGTTCCGTTTTATCGCGTTCTATCGTCTTGACGCCACCTTCCTCGTCGCGCGTTAGCACGATACCTTGCTGACCAATTTCCGTCACGACAAAGTCACTCGGGTTCGCGAGGTCATCGGTGTCAGCTCCGACCAGCCAAGTTTTCGTCCAGACCTTGTCGCATTCTTGTTGGGCGAACTCGAATTGGTATAGCGGGCCTGAGAAATGATGTTCATCCCGAGATCTGGATTTTGTGCTTTCTCAACGGGCGTTTTCGATGTCGTCTGGCCTGCGAAGCTTTCTACATCACGATAAACAGTCATGGTTTGTCCCCAACTTGAATCTATCGAAGTTTAATTAATCATTGTAATGATTGTAATAATACTAATCATTTGATAATTTGTTTTGAAATCGGAGGAAATCTCTATGGATGACGCTATGCAAATTAGACCCATCAAACCTCGCAAAAGCTCAGAGCTCGTTGCCGACAGGCTGCGATTGGCTATTGTTTCCGGCGACTTGCCGAAGGGCGGTGATCTGCCGATTGAACGCAACCTGATTGAGTCCTTTGGGGTCAGTCGAACAACGATGCGAGAGGCACTGCGCATACTTGAAACTGAAGGCTTGCTGGAAGTCACGCGGGGAGCCAAGGGCGGAGCAAAAATTATCGGCCCCACGCTTGCGCTGGCCGCACATGCGGTTGGCATGGTTCTACAGGCTCAGGATACATTGCTGGCAGACGTCCAGGTCGCTCGGCAGATCATTGAGCCGCCAGCAGCAAGAATGGTGGCAGAACGCTCATCCCCGGGGGCAATTGAGAAGCTCGAAGCCATTATCAATGAGGAGGAAGAGGCTGCGGGCACTAAGCAAAGTCCATTTCTTGCCATGAAGTTTCATGAAACGTTGGTGCAGTTGTCAGGTAATCATACGTTGGGGACTTTTCTACTGGTCCTGCACGAAATTCATGAAGGCGTGGCAGTGGCACTCAGTGAAGAAAGTACTGGCAGTAAACGAAGTGATCTGACTCTCAAGACCCATAAAGCTTTGGTGGCGCTAATCAAAGCCGGTGATGGTCCCGGTGCAGAAGCCCTGTGGCGCGACTATTGGCAGCGAATTACACCTTATACCCATCCTGAATCAGCCGTGGTCAACGTGCTGAAAAACCTTGGAGGAAACAATGAGTGATTTCGACACACTAATTCGTGGTGGCACCGTCATCGACGGGACCATGGTCCCACGATTCAAAGCAGATATCGGTATCAAGGATGGCAGAATCGCAAAGATTGGGACCCGCCGGGGCGCCACAGCTGACCGCGTGATCGATGCCGGCGATAACATCGTCGCCCCCGGTTACATCGATATTCATACACATTACGATGCTCAGATTAATTGGGACCCTTACTGCACTATTTCGGGATGGCATGGTGTTACGTCTGTTGTTCTCGGCAACTGCGGCTTTGGTTTTGCGCCGATTCCGCCTCACATGCGTGAGCGTGCCATGATGATGATGACACGTAACGAAGCCATCTCGTTCGAAACAATGAAAGAGGGTATGGAGTGGGATAAACACGGTTGGGAAACACTGCCTGACTGGATGGCGCATATCAAGAAACTGCCTAAGGGTGTTAATGCCACAATGCTGGTGCCATTGAACCCTCTGTATTCTTACGTCATGGGCAGTGTTGAGGAAGCCAAATCCCGACGTCCGACGAAATCAGAAATGGCGCAAATGATTGCCCTGATGAAAGAGGCTATGGACGCGGGCTGCTGCGGGTTTTCTTACCAACGTTGCGGTGTACCCTCGGTTCAGCCAGATTGGGACGGTACGCCAATGCCAACCGATGTGATCCCGGATCATGAGCTAATCGAGTTTGGTAAAGCACTGGGTGAGTATGGTCACGGCTTCATCGAGATGTTTGATGCAGCGCCTTCTGATCATGACACCGTCGAAGAGTTTATGACGACCCTGGCAAGAGCCAGTGGTCGACCCATCGTGCGTAACATCCTGCTGGCGGATGATAACGATCCCGAGCGATACAGAAACTTTCTGGATTGGCTGAATGAGTCACATGAAGAAGGGCTTCAAGTATTTGGTATGGGGTTTACTGTCCGGTCACCCACTGTTTTGACCTTTGAAGACTGGAGCCTTTGGGATGGTCAGCCTGGTTGGAATCAGGTGATGAACGGGGACTTCGAATCCAGAGCGAAGGCCATGCGGGATGAATCCATGCGGGTGCAGTTACGTCGTGAAATGGATAGTGGGCGAGTCGGTGGGCTCGGCACAAGCGGTAAACCCGCAGAGTTGTTTGTCAATGACAGTGCGGGTG
Source organism: Candidatus Azotimanducaceae bacterium (assembly GCA_047634795.1). Lineage (GTDB taxonomy): Bacteria > Pseudomonadota > Gammaproteobacteria > Pseudomonadales > Azotimanducaceae > UBA9659. The sequence goes on from JBLIIB010000254.1 coordinate 4,538, forward strand.
CCGCGCAACTTGACAAGTATGTTGGCAGACAAATATCAGAAATTGCAGCAACGGAAGATCGGCACATTGTTGATGTCATTTTGGACGTTGCGCTGGAGTCCGACTTTAAGGCCGAATTTCGGGGCAATGCCTATGACACTTCTGTCGAAGCAACAATGGAAGTGCTAAACAACCCTTACGTAGTTCCCGGCATTTCAGACGGTGGCGCTCACACTCACTTCTCAGTTCAAGGCGCATATCCCACCGATGTGCTGGAGTGGCTGGTACGAGAAGAGGGTGTGCTGAGTGCAGAGAAGGCGCACTACGGCCTTAGCCGCCTGCCAGCGCATATGTGTGGATTGGGTGATCGAGGCATCCTGCGCGAAGGTGCGCCAGCCGACGTGGTTGTCTACAATCCGGATACTATTCGTCGTACCCCATCGTGGGACACCGTCGATAAAGCACAGGATATGCCCGCCGGTGAATGGCGATTAGTGCAACGGGCTGAAGGTTTGAACTACACGATGGTCAATGGCGTTGTCACTTTTGAAGGCCTTGAGTGCACCGGCGCAACACCTGGTGAACTGATGCTTCAAAAAGATAGTTAACAGAGCGAGCTGAATCTATGGAACGCAAAATTATTGAGAATTTGCTTGATGAAATTGACTATGAGTTCGCCCGCGTAGAACCACCGGCATCGTTTCCGAATCTGCCACGCATTCCCAGCGAGCGTTATCTTGATGAGGTGCAATACAAAGCTGAGTTAGAGCTCTTCAAAACTTCGTGGCTGATGGCGGGCACGCTGCACGAGTTTTCCGAAGTGGGGAGTTACAAAGTTATGGATCGCTGGGGCGGAGCATCCGTCGTGATAGTTAAAGGTGGGGATAAACAGATTCGAGCCTTCTGGAATGTTTGTCAGCACCGCGGTGGACCTGTAGTAGAAGGTGAATCGGGTACGTTGAAGAGCCCGAACATGCGATGTCTGATTCACTCATGGGTTTATGATCTGGAAGGCAACCTTAAGGGAGTCCCAGGGCGGCGAGACTTTCATAACGAATTCGATACCGACGATGTGACCCTTCGGGGTGTTCAATGTGAGGTCTGGCAAGGGTTTGTCTTCATCAATCTTGACCCCCATGCGGTGTCGTTGGAGGAATGGCTCGGATCTATCTACGGTGAGGTTACCTGGTTCGATGGTCTAAAGGTTGCTTCTCATGGCTCCAAGGTGCTGGAGTGCAATTGGAAAGTAGCGATCGAGGCAAACATTGAGGTCTACCACGTCACGACGGTTCACCCCGAAACCGTTTCGCAGTCCCTCGATTACAGGGGCTCTGCACATCAACTCCTGCCGAATGGGCACAGCCGTATGATTGTGCCGAACAAGGGATATGACGCCGATGCCGCACGTCGAGCAGTCGACGACAGTGATATACCCGTGCATGGGCTGATGGAACACGTGAATGTTTCCTATCTGTTGTTCCCAAATCACCTGACGCCGGGCGGCAAGCGGGGCGATGGTGCGCCGACTATTACGTTGCAACAATTCTGGCCTCTAGGCATCGATCAAACCTTGTCGGAATGGTTCGTCATGGTGCCCGATACGGAAGATGAGCAAACGCCAGAAGAGCAAAGAGCATCAGCCGACTACTACGGCGTCATCATGGATGAGGACACCGAAATGCTCGATCAAATTCAGAAGGCGATGAAATCTCAGGTGCTTGATGGGTTTCTGACCAGTTATCACGAACGCAGGATCTATCACCACGAAGCCAGCATAGATAAATTGTTAGGTGTTGATAACGTACGTGAAGATATTCGGGTGCCTCAGTTGTTGCCTACTGTGAACGTGGAGTAGCCGATGTCAGCGAATCCGTCTCTTGACCCCGAATTCCTGAAATGTCCTTTCCCACTGTCCGTGTGAAAAAACAGGTTCAGAAAAAACAGGGTCACACAGAGCGCCGAGCTAAATCGGCAGAAGATTGGAGGTGAAAGCCCTCAGGGAAAAGCAGGGAAAAGCAGGGAAAAGCAGGGTAAAAGCAGGGTCACACACTTTTGGCGGACTACGGCTGGCCGAAACTTCCCACGCGGTCCCAAGAAAGTTCCC
>JBLIIB010000255.1:0-6595 GCA_047634795.1 Candidatus Azotimanducaceae bacterium
TCGGCTTTTGAGAGGTTCTTCTCTGTCCCATATGCAAGGAACGAGGCGATGGTTGCACCGGCACCCGGGAGTACGCCGACGAAAAATCCCAGTATCGACGCGCGGGTGATGGTCGGCAGAATAGATTTTAACTCGTCTAGACCAAGGCTAAGTCCTGTGCGAGGAATGCGTATCGGTTTACTGGCGCTGGTATGCCGGATGGCCATCATTAGCGCTTCGGATAACGCGAACGTGCCCATCGCAAGCAGCAAGAAGCTAATGCCATCAATGAGATCCATCCGTCCAAAAGTAAACCGTTGCACGCCGGCGGTTAAATCTGTGCCGACCGTTGCCAGTGCAAGTCCCAGGCAGGTCATGACCATGGCCTTGATGAATTCACCCTTCGCGGCGAATGCCGTCACGAGAGACAACCCTAGTACCATCATGAGAAAGTAATCGATTGATTGGAAACTCAAGGCAAGGCCCGACAAATAGGGCGCTGCAGCCATCAAAATGATCGCCGCGATGGTTCCTCCGGCAAATGAAGAGTATGCCGCGGTCGCTAATGCTTTGCCCGGCTGGCCTTGCGTTGTCGCCATCGGAAATCCATCGAAAGCGGTCGCCACAGTGCCTGCAACGCCGGGTGCGTTGATCAGAATTGACGAAGTTGAGCCTCCAAAGATAGCGCCATAGTAGACGCCCGCCAGCAAGATCATGCCGCTGCTGGGCTCGAAACCATAGGTGATAGGAATCATTAGGGCGATAGCAGAAATAGGACCCAGACCTGGCAACATGCCAATGATCGTCCCAGCAGCGCAGCCTGCAATAACCAGCATGATATTCTGCCAGGTCGCGACAGTGACCAGGCCGAGATAGATCCCCTCAAGCATTGTTCATGCTCAAAATGCCGAGATCCAGATGAATACCCAACCATGTCATGAGCGCGTAAAAAAGAACGCTGACAGCCAGGGCAATGGAGACTTTTTTGACGACGCTCTTCGTCGCTGAAGATGCCGTTTGAACAGCCGCGTGTTCGTTTGGCCGTGGCTTTGCCGTCTCTTCAGCCGTCTCAGGGGCGTCTTCTTCGATGACCAAACCTGCTTCAAGTACCATGAAGCCAAGCGTCAGAAATAATGCCGTACTGGCAATGAAACCCAGTGGTTCAATTGAAAAGCTGTAGCCCAGCATCAATACAATCAGAATGGCGGGGCGCAGCAGTGTGCCTTTGAGTTCAGGTACCGGGACAGCGGTTGGAAAAATGATCAGAAGCGTGGAGCAGAGCACGCCCGCGAGGGCAATCAACTCAGGAAAGGTGCGAGCATCAAAGATTTCAGCTGAGGCCCAGAAATCTAGTTGAATCTCTTGTGCCTGATAACCGTAGGCAATGAAGAGTCCAAGAAAGATGAGTCCGGTGAGACGAGCAGTGATCACAGCATAGAGAGGAGCTAACGAGTAGACCAGACCTTACCAGATGATTGATTAGTTCAGGTAACCAATGTCCCGCATCAATTCACCAATCTCTCGTTCCTGATTTTCAAGGTAGTTATAAAAGGCTCGCCCGGTGAGTGGCAATCTTGACCACCCATTTCGGGATCGTACGGATTCGAATGCGTCAGTTTTCACGACGGCCTCAACGGTGTTGATCATTTCCTGATAGCGGGCCTCAGGCAAGCCGGGCGCTGCAAAAAATCCGCGCCAGTTAGCGAAAGTAAGGTTGACGCCCTGTTCCTTCAGGGTTGGCACATCGGGTAATTCCGCGATACGTTCCGGGGCAGAAATAGCGATAATTCTGACTTTACCGGCCATATGCATGTCAATGGCTTCAGAAAGACCGGTCGATAGTGCATCGCTTTCGCCTGTTAACAACCCGGCCATGGCCTTGCCACCGCCATCATAGGGCACATAGATGACTGACCGTGGATCGCCGCCCGTGAGTGCAAGGGCTTTGGCGAGAATAAAATGATCGGTTGAGCCGCGCACAGACCCCCCGGCGACTTTCACGTCTCTGGGGTTCGCTCTGAATCCAGCGGCCAGCGAACTGAACGACGCGTGAGTTGAATCTGCTCTGACTAAAATGGCGCTGTAATCAGCGATGACGGAGCCGATGACTTTCAGGTCTCGGAATGATTGTGGAAAGATACCCTGCAATGACCGAACAACAATGGGTGTAGAGCTGATTAACAGCGTGTGTTGTTGGCGATCTGCGCTCTCGATCAATTTTGCTATGGCGCGGCCGCCACCGCCGCCAGAGAGGTTTTCATAGCTGACATCGGTGACTAGCTTTGATTGCCTCAAAGCCTCGCCGATGCCTCTTGCTGTTCCATCCCAGCCACCGCCGGGCCCTGCTGGTATCAGGAAGTGGGTACGTTCCATCAACGGGCCGTTGGCCCGTGCTGCACCTTCTGCTGCTGATGCATTTAATGTCGCGACGCTAGCCCAGCAGAATATGAACGTCAGTAAGGCCCGGGTGATCTTGGGAATCATTGGATAGCCTCTTATTTCACTCATGGATGTCATGAATAACTTTATGAATAGCCTCACAAATAGCCTCATCAATAGATACAACGCATTTGTCGAACGCTCTTACCTGAAGCTACGCGCTAGTTTAAGGATCTCAGGTATTGAGGAAGTTAAGCGGCAAGCCCGCGGTTTCCCATTCACAGGACACGAGTTTTCCGGTGGTTGATAAGGTGATGTAGGCTGTTTTAAGGTCGTCGCCACCGAAACAGATATTGGTTGTGAGCACATCGGGCATATCGATCAGTCTTGCAGAAGCGCCATCCGGGGAATGTATTGTGATTCCGCCGGTGATCAGCGTCGCTACGCAGACGTTGCCCTCAGCATCGACCGCCAGAGAGTCGAACATATGATAGTTCGGCAACTGTGCAAGCATGACAGGCCTGATTGAGGTATCGATTTCACCCGGCGATTTGATCGCGTAAGCCCAGAGTCTGCCGGTGGGTGTTTCTGCGACATAAAGCGTTTTCTCGTCTGGCGAGAGGCCAATGCCATTGGGCGCTTCCATCGGGAAGATCGCCTCAGAGATGTGTTTGCCATCCGCTGTGGCGTAAAACACGCCGGTACGATCCCGGTCGCGGTCACGGGTTTTGCCATGATCGGTAAACCAGAAACCGCCTTCGCGATCAAATACGATGTCATTAGGGCCGCGAAGTGGGTGACCATCACACTCCGTGTAGAGCGCTTCCGACTTTCCAGTATTGAGATCCACTCGCTCTATGCGTCCGCCTGAGTAATCGTCAGGTTGGTGTCCGGGGAACACGCGACCATCACTACCTTTATGCCAGATAAAACCACCGTTGTTACACACATAGCAGGCGCCGTCTGGACCTATTGCAGCCCCATTCGGACCACCGCCAAGATTTGCGACCACGTCTATGCTGCCATTGGTGTTAACGCGGCTTAACGTGCCACGCGCGATTTCCACAACAATCACGCTGCCGTCCGGCATGGCAATCGGACCTTCAGGAAACTGTAGTTCAGAAGTTATTTCAAAAATCTCAGTCATGTCGTGTTCCCGTATCGCTGCTAGTGAACCTGCGTAGGGCGTTTGCGCATTAACAAACGCTCCGGAAAACTCCGATTAAATGGACTTTAATCAGAGTTTCCCTAGTTTTTCAGCTCTCCATAAGCCCAGTCGAGCCAGGGTAGCAGGGCTTTAATATCCGAGGCTTCTATGGTGCTGCCACCCCAGATTCTGAGTCCTGGAGGTGCGTCTCGATATCCACCGATGTCCAGTGCAACGTTTTCAGCGTCTAGTCCGGTCACAATGCTTTTGATCAGTTTTCGTTGCTGATCTTCGTCCTGCTCAGTGAACCAGGGATCTGCAATCGAGAGGCAGATTGACGTCGTTGATCGTATTTCTGCATCTTTCGTCAAAAATTCAACCCAATCTGTTCGATCTACCCATTCTGTAATAACGTCAAGGTTGGCGCGTGAACGGCCAATCAAACCCTCAAGGCCGCCTATAGATTCTGCCCAGTTCAAGGCATCCAACTGGTCTTCAACCGCGAGCATCGAAGGCGTATTGATGGTTGCCCCTTCAAACAGGTCGAGGCTGACTTTGCCTTTCTTCGCCAGGCGAAAGATTTTGGGCAGAGGCCATGACGGCGTAAAGCTTTCTAGGCGCTCCACGGCTCTCGGAGACAATACCAGCATGCCATGAGCCGCTTCGCCGCCAAGCACTTTCTGCCAGCTCCACGTGACCACATCAAGCTTTGACCATTCCACGGGCATGGCAAATACGGCGGAGGTACCATCACAAAAAGTCAGACCTTCCCGGTCATCAAGGATCCAGTCAGCGTTAGGCACACAAGCGCCAGAGGTCGTTCCGTTCCACGTAAAGATCACATCGCGATTTTTGCTATCGACCTGTGAGAAGTCAGGTAACTCACCGTAGGGCGCATCAAAGAACCTCACATCGTCCAGTTTTAGCTGCGATTTGATGTCAGTTGCCCAACCTGCGCCGAAGCTCTCCCAACTCAACACATCAACACCACGCGCACCTAACATCGTCCACATCGCCATTTCAAAAGCGCCGGTATCGGAGGCGGGTACAATGGCTAAAAGGTAGTCATCCGGTATGCCGAGCATCTTCTTGCTGGTGTCGATCACGGATTTTAGTTGCGATTTAGGACCGCTGGCACGGTGGGAACGACCCAGAGAATCCGTGCTGAGCGCCGACAGCGACCAACCCGGTCGCTTGGTGGTGGGGCCGGAAGAAAATCTGGGATTGGCAGGTTTTACCAAAGGTTTGTTGTCGCTCATCTGTCTTTCTCTTTAGGGGCTATTTTTAAGTTTTATTACGAGTGAAAAAGAGCGCAATTTGCGCATTTGAGTCTTCTATGTCAAGTTTCGGCTCAAGTTCCTTCTGGCGGTCGCTCGAGCAAAGCCCGGAGAACTCACGAGAGCGAAATATAGCGTCACCGATCATTCGGTTAGTCAAAAATATGCAAATTACAACTGAGTATCGTGTGGCCGCGTTGATGGCGCTGGCAGCTATGTTTACCCTGGCCGGATATGAATTGATTCGATCCGCTGCAACGGTGCTATTCAAGTCAGCCTACGGCGCAGAAAACCTTCCCCTGGTGATGGCGGCCATGCCGGTGGTCGTGTTCCTGGGCGTTGCGGGTTACGGGCTAATCTTGAGCAGATTGGGTCCACGCCGGACATTACTCGTGACATCAATCGGATCGTCCCTGGTGATGGTGGTCTGCTACCTGATGCTGGTCAACGGCAGTCGTGAAATCACAGCGGTACTGTTTTTGTTCAAAGAGTTTTACATCGTATTGTTGATTGAGCAGTACTGGAGTTACATCAACTCGTCCGTTACGCCGAAGACGGCGCGGCGAATCAACGGACCTATTACAGGCATTGCTGGTATTGGCGGTGCAGTGGGTGGGTTTATGGTGGGGATGTCCGCGGAGTCACTGGGGACCGAAACGCTCGTCGTGCTTGCGGCGATCGCGCTGATCCCGGCGGCCCTGGTGAGCCAGTTTGCCTATCTTAAGTTTGGTGAACCGGAGCAACCGGAAGATTCCGGCGCGAGGGGGTCCCTCGGGCTGTCGTTATTTCGAGAAAACCCAATATTAGTTAGCCTAATCTCAATTGTGCTGGCGACGCAGGTGATTGCAGCGGTTCTGGACTTTAAGTTTCAAACCATGCTCTCCGTCGAATTTGCGGGCCAACCGGATAAAGAGACCGCCTTTCAAGGTTGGTTCTGGACTACACTAAACACGTCTATTTTAGTCCTGCAGTTTGTTGTCGCCCCGATACTGCTACCTATTTTGGCGTTGCGCTGGGTACACATCGTATTGCCGATTATCCACCTCTGCGCAATCGGAGTCGCCATCTATGAGCCGACGGTGTTCACCGTTGGATTGGCTTTCTTCCTGTTCAAGGCGTTCGACTATTCGATCTTCCGAGCGGCAAAAGAAGTGCTCTACGTGCCGTTAGGCTTCGACGAGCGATATCGTGCCAAAGAAGTCATTGACGTGTTCGGTTATCGGACGGGCAAGGGCGTCTCGAGTGTTTTGATCGTGCTGGCGCAAAAGGCCGGTGTCCTAATGAACAATTATTATCTGGCCATTGGGTTTGCCGTTGCGCTGGTTTGGCTTGCGCTGGTGTTCCCGCTCACCCGGGAAGACACACTCCCCGAAGATGAGACGCGCCCTTCCGACGGAGAACAGGACAGTTAGAAGGACAATCAGTAGGACCCATATCCGGCCTGTTTAGAGAGCACGCAGAGCCCGGCTATTAAGCCCGACTATCAAGCCGGACCATTAAGAATCAACATTCCATTTCAGCAGGAATACGCGGGGTTGTTCGCCGGTCGCGATGTTGTTTAGCAGGTCCGCAAGACGTTCCGCGGCCAAAACAATGCGATCTAATACGATAGGTTTGTTTCTGTCCAAATAGTCTTTACCCAGTTTATCGCCCATTTTAATGAGTGTGCCGTCTGTGTTGACGTAAGCATGGGATCTTGCCAATGCGAGAGACTCGTTAAACCAATCAAGAATATTGGGATTGCTGTGATTAATTTTAACCGTCGCTAGAAAGTCAAGGCTCTTTGGGTATTTCATATCCATCGTATCCAGCA
>JBLIIB010000256.1:0-6536 GCA_047634795.1 Candidatus Azotimanducaceae bacterium
TTGGTTACTCCAATATTGAAGTGATCAACCTCAACACGGAAGATACCGGTTATCGGTTTAGCTTTCTTGGCTGTGATGATCTACCCAACATCCCTTGTGACCTGCTTTACGGCGGAACGGTCGGTGGTAACGTTAGCGCAATTCCAAGTGGTTCACGACGCGCAGGTATGCCGGAAGACATCTACTCAATTACGGGAACTTATGACTTCGGTAATGGCTGGGCGGTGAACGGCAGCGTGATTGATGTTGACGAAGTGTCTTCTGGTTTCTCTAGCAGCGTGACCTTGCCAGCTTACACATTAGTTAACCTAGGTTTGTCTTATCAAGCTGAAAACTGGTTGTTCAGCGTTAGCGGTAAGAACCTGACCGACGAGCGGTACTTCCGGGCTAATTTCCCGAACTTGTTTGGTGGCACAATTGTTTTGCCTGAACTTCCACGGCACTACAATGCCCGGATTCAATACAAGTTCTAGGTGTTAAAAGTACTATTGCACGATTAAAAAAGGGTGGCTTCGGCCACCCTTTTTTTATGTCGGTCCTTAGGTTAATTCCGAAGTCCGGCTTGGTTAAACGGTTTAAAAAAGTGGACACAGAAGAATGTTGAACAAACTACTCGTAAAAATTTTCTTGCTTGGCTTGCTCTTTTTGTTGGTGTCATGTGATGCGCCGGACGTCGCTGTGACAATCGAGGCAGGTAGTGAACCGGGACCTCGTCCCGTAAAAGTTGTGGTGGTGGCAATGTTTGAGATAGGAGCAGACACGGGTGATCGGCCTGGAGAATTCCAGCTTTGGAAAGAAGGGCGGGAATATACCGAAATTCTTCCGTTCCAAGGTTACAAGGATCTCCACTACAACGAAGACGAAGACTTTCTTGTGATGGTGACCGGTATTGGCACCGCGCGTGCAGCGGCCGCAACGATGGCCCTCGGCATGGACCCGAGGTTTGATATGTCACAAGCCTACTGGCTGGTTGTGGGCATTGCAGGGATCGACCCTGAAGACGCCACTGTGGGTAGCGTCGCCTGGGCCGAATACCTTGTTGACGGAGATCTCGGCCACCATATTGACGCAAGAGAGATTCCCGAAGACTGGCCGTTTGGTTATTTCCCGCGCTACACCTCTATGCCTTTTGATCCAGAACGACCTGAGCCGACGGGTGAAATGTATCGGTTGAACCCTGAATTGACAGAGTGGGCCTACCAGCTCACAAAAGATATGGAATTGCCGGATGACCCGAGTCTTCAACATGAGAGAGAGCTTTATACGGAACATCCCAACGCCCAGGGAAAACCCAAAGTGATCAAGGGTGATCACATTGCGGCGCTAACCTTTTGGCACGGTGCATTGCTTAACGATTGGGCAAATCGCCTGGTCAGCTATTGGACAGATGGAAAAGGCAACATGGTGACATCTGCTATGGAAGATACAGGTACTTACTTGTCTCTTTCATGGCTGGATAAAATTGGTCGTGCGGACAAGGACCGCATGATGGTACTTCGAATGGGCAGCAACTTTACCATGCAGCCCCCGTCTCGAACCGCTGCGGAAAATTTGCTGAAAGAAACCAAGGGCTATAAATACGCTGGTCTTGAAATATCAGTAGAGGCGGGTTACCTGGTGGGTAGTCGCGTGGTTGAAGAAATTCTGGGAAACTGGGAACAGTATGCAGAAACAACGCCGGTCCCCCCGGTCGATGTGTCTGTCAATTTGGCTGGCGATTCAGAGAAGGAGACGATGGAATGAGTGACTTCAGAGAATTTGTGCGGGGCCTGCCAAAAGCAGAGCTCCATCTGCATATTGAAGGTACGCTGGAACCCTCCATGGTGATGTCGTTAGCGGAAAAACATGGGGTTCAACTGCCCTATAATAGTATTGAAGATATAGAAAAAGCCTATCAATTTGATAACCTTCAAAATTTTCTTGATCTCTACTATCTCGGCGCAGGCGTACTTCGCGAAGAGCAGGACTTCTATGATTTGATGACGGCCTATCTTAAGCGTTGTTCCGAAGACGGCATTGTTCACACCGAAATGATGTTTGATCCGCAGACTCACACGGATCGGGGGATTGATTTCTCGGTCTTTATGTCAGGATTCAGGGCCGCAAGGAAAGACGCGGAGACAAAGTGGGGGATATCCACCCGATTGATCATGTGTTTTTTGAGGCATCTACCTGAAGCAGCAGCCTTTGAAACGTTGGAAGCGGCTGAACCCTATCGTGATGAAATTACTGCCGTCGGACTGGATAGTTCTGAGTTGGGTCATCCTCCTGAGAAGTATGCAAAGGTCTATGCGGCGGCGAAAGCTCAGGGCTATCGATTGGTAGCTCACGCGGGTGAAGAGGGCCCACCGGATTACATTCATGGCTCCTTGGACCTGCTGGGTGTGGAGCGCATTGATCACGGTGTGCGTTGTCTGGAAGACGACAAATTAGTCGAGAGGCTCGTTGAAAACCAAACGCCTTTGACCGTGTGTCCTTTGTCAAACGTAAGGCTCCGAGTTTGCGACACGATGAGCGACCATCCTCTGCTAACGATGCTGGAGAAAGGTCTGAATGTTTGTGTGAATTCTGATGATCCGCCTTATTTTGGAGGGTACTTGCTTGATAACTTTGTCGCGCTGCACGAATCGCTGTCATTGTCTGAGTCACAGACGAGACAACTTGCCATTAACAGCATCCAGAGTAGCTTTCTAAAGGAGTCTGAAAAGCAGGCCATCCTCCTGAAAATGCCCGCCTGATGTTCTGCGCCCGCGGTGTTAACTATTTACATCACAAAATTTTCAGATCTGGGCGAGGCGTTAAAGCATTGTGATGAGTTGTAAAAAAAATCAGCGACCGTGCTCCTTTTTGGTTTTCATTAATAAAGGCTAGCGAATCGTTTTTAGAGGTGAGTTTTCAGTTCTTGCGCGATTTCTGGATGCCTATCGCGGTTCAGGGAATAACGCGTAAGTTGAGCCAGCTTTAGTTCACCAATTTGTCAGCCCGTGCTCACGATTGAAAACATGCTTTTTCTACATTCTGCACAAGCATACAAGCATAGATTGCTCGTGCATCAATTCAGAAACTTGCTTAAAGCAGGTGAAAACCAATTAAAAATTTGGATTCTTCAGAAGAAATAGCTGTCAACGGCGGAAACCACTTTCTTGCCGGCGCCTTCGCGATTGTTGGAATCTATGAAACGGGACAAGCGTTCGGTGGATATATTGCGCAGACCGTCAATCAATCTTTCGGTATGACAACTGGCCTGGCCGCTTATCGTACCGTGCGGCAGTGTAGGGGCTGGTTAGTGTAGTGGGCAGGTTTTTCTGCCCCTTTAATCTATCGTGGGGAGAATAGATAAAGACGACGAGTTTGGGTACCGACCTTGAGGCATAAACTGACGCAGCTCGCTTTAAAGGCTCTGGTGGGACTCACGATACTTCATTCGCTTTATATGTTGAGTTGGGTTGAGCAGAGTAATACTGAGAAAGTGAGCACGGTGGCAGGAATTCATACTGCAATCTGGGTCTACCTCACTCTGACCAATGTTAAATATGAAGTTAAGGAAATCTTCTTGCCTTCTTATAATATTTTGCAAGGGATCGAGTTTGTCCTGATCGGACTTTGCATAGGTCTTGTTGCAAATTTTTCAGCGGTGTGCGGCATCCTGAAACTCCACGGATATTGCTCAAATCGCGTGAATCAAAACCGTAGCCTTAGTTGAGTAAAGTCAATCCCACAGTGCTTAACCATGCGTTTGTGACTCGGTGAAATTTACGACCATTAAGTCGAACGGCAGGGCTGATCTAAATCTGCGTAGCGGTCACTGTGAGCGTTACTATCAGTGCCCAAACACCTTAAGCCCATGAATACCGCCATTGGGATAGTGCATATACAGGATATGACTCACAGGACTATTGAACTCGATTTTGCTGAAGCTGTGCCATGTGTCCGCACGCAATGCGCCGAACGGCACCAGAGGGTGCCAGATTGTCTCATAGGGGTTGATGAGAGAGACTGAAAAGGCAGACGGTTCGGTCACCTTTTCGCTGTAGTAACGCTTATCTGCCATGTAGGCGCGAAAGTTTTCGGGGACCACCTCAGTACCATCATTGAAGGTGAGCTTAAACCGAGGGCGTTGAGCCCAGGCAGCGTCGACATCGCTAGAGGATGAGATATCCAGCCCGAAGATGTGGCACGCCAAGGGTGGATTTAGCCGATGTAGATAAGTGTCCACAACAACCTCATTGACCGCAGCGGGTTCCTTTAGATGGAACAGTGCATATTCGCCGAAGCCAGTTCTCGCCGACTCCCAACCAAACATATAGTCGATGCCACGAATACCCGCAACCGCATCTGAGGGCTTACCGTAGTGTTCATTGGAGACGTGGCTAATGGTCGCTGAATCCAGAAGGTTAACTTTGGCTTCGAGTCCACGGACCTGCGCGCCAAATAGACTGATGCGCGAGATCCCTCCCTCGTGATAACAGCGCACTCTGCATTCTGTAGCAGGATGGGCTGCTGCATCGTTGGCGATCTCGAAATGATGTTCCTGGTCAGGTTGGAGCGGAGCTCTGCTAATGACTTCCAACCAGGTGCCGTCGACCTTGAGATCTACGGCCACTTCTTGAACCTGATTGCCGGTAAACCAGCGCGTGCTGATGTCGATTCGGTTTACGCGTGATTCGGTCTTCAAGCCTAGTTCTAGCCAGTGATAGGCGGTATCGTCAAAATGGAATTGTTGGTTGGCAGCATCAAGCGTGGTTGCTCTGTGACGTGCAGTTTCGAAGCCCCAGTACTTTGCGCCCATGTGGGTGAAGCGGCCTGTACATTCCTGAGGATCATCAGGCAGTGCAACTTCGTGTGGGTTGGTAAAAGATGAATCGCTATATGCGATGACAAATGTTGGTAAATAGGCGGTGCCCGCCATTCCGTCATTTTTATTCTCGTTCATATTGTCGTTCGTATAGTGATACCCGAAAGATCAATCTGGACCTGGTCGGGTTCATCCAAGAGCACCTCGTCACAATTTTCGTCGTCGGCGATACGGTCCACCACAAGAAAGTCCGATGTTGTGTTGAGGGCAAGAGAGTAATGATGCCAAGTACCCGCGTGATAGTTGATGCCCTGATCAGCGCGAGCCAGGAACACCTCTATTTTTTCGGGATGTAGCTCGCCGGGTGGAGCAACTACTATCAGGTAGGGCTCGCCGCTTAGTGGATAAAATGCCTGGCTTGATACGGGGTGGCGTTCCATGAGCGATAACGTGAGCGGCGGCACCCGAGGGCTTGAGCGAAAGATGTTAATCGAAGGCTGGCCGTTGGCATCAATAAGATTCAGTTGAGCCAGATTATGAAATCGGGTTGTGTGACCTTCATTGATCTGGCGATGTTCTGCGCCTTCGGTTTCGATGACGTCTCCATAGAGAGCAAAGAGATCTTTTGACAGGGGCTTAGGTGCAATGAGACGTGGCAATGGACAAACTCGTTAGATAGTTGGGTTTCGGTGTTTTTGGAACGTTTATTGCCTATAGTGTATCAGTCACAAGGGGCACACCAAACCATGAACACAACCGCTCAAAAAGAGCAGGTCAAATCCTCGACGAGTCATTCAGGGAGCAGTTCAGAGATCGCATCAACAGCACTTTGGAAGGCAGAACTTGAACTTACCCTTGCGCTTGTTCGAGAACAAACCCGATTGATTGCCTGCCGCCACGAAGGCCCGCTGCGTGTCCAGAAGCCGTTTGTTCAGGATGATGGAAGCTGTCACATATACTTACTCCACCCCCCGGGAGGTCTGGTGGGTGGAGATCAATTGAGTATCAACGCTCATGCCGAAGCTGAGACGCACACAGTTTTTACGTCACCATCTGCAGGGAAGTTCTATCGGAGTAACGATAGGGAACAGCGTATGTCTGTGACCCTAAATGTAGGAGCGAATGCGCACCTTGAGTGGTTGCCTATGGAAACCATTGTGTTTGATGACGCGCAAGCGTTGATCGATACGCGCGTTGTGTTAGCAGAAGATGCGAGTTTTCTTGGTTGGGAAGTGTTGTGTCTTGGTAGGCGCGCGTCTGGCGAGAAATTCGATCGCGGCCGGGTACGGCAACAAACTCGAATCGACCGCGCGGGTCGCTTATTGCACCGCGAATGTCTTGAAACATCACAGGAATGGCGGTTAGGTGCCTGGGGCATGAACTCTGCCTCAGTTGTTGGCACACTGATTGCGGTGTTAATCCCAACAGGAAAGATTAAGGATGAAGCGCAGACAAAATTGCTGGTTGACGTGTTAAGAGCCGCCGTTGATGACCCAAAGTTGGCCGTTACCCACAAGGCCTGCACAATTTTAGTGCGTTACCTGGGTGATTCCGCCGAACGCTGTCGTGAATTGTTTGAGACTGTGAGGGATCTGTTACATGAATCTCACTGCTTTGCTCATCAAGGCAGTGAGCGACCCAGAATTTGGAAGACCTAGGGCTGCGGTAGGCATAGGTACTCTGGAACTTAAACGCTCTGGAACTTAAGCGCTCTGGAACTTAAGCGCTTTGGAAAGGAAGC
>JBLIIB010000257.1:0-6510 GCA_047634795.1 Candidatus Azotimanducaceae bacterium
AGTATATTATTTATGACAGAACAGGAGCACCCATGATCTACGACAGTATTCTGGACACTATAGGCAACACACCAGTTGTCCGGCTCAACCGTATAGCACCCGAAGGCCAGCACATCTTCGTCAAAGTAGAAGCGTTTAACCCACTTGGATCTGTCAAGGATCGTCTCGCGATCGGCATCATCCAAGACGCAGAACGCCGGGGCGCCTTGAAACCAGGCCAGACAGTCATTGAGG
This sequence comes from Candidatus Azotimanducaceae bacterium, assembly GCA_047634795.1. GTDB lineage: Bacteria > Pseudomonadota > Gammaproteobacteria > Pseudomonadales > Azotimanducaceae > UBA9659. The sequence goes on from JBLIIB010000257.1 coordinate 235, forward strand.
CCACCTCGGGGAACACCGGCATAGCACTCGCGATGGTTTGCGCCGCCAAGGGTTATCCGTTTGTCGCCACAATGGCTGATAGCTTTTCGATTGAACGAAGAAAGATCATGAAGGCTCTAGGTGCCAAGGTCATCCTGACGCCCGCCGCTGAGCGAGGGTCTGGCATGGTGAAACGGGCAGCGGCACTCGCAGAACAACACGGTTGGTTTCTGGCCGACCAGTTCGAGAACGAGGCCAACCCCGCTTATCACAGAAGCACGACGGGACCGGAAATCGTTCGCGATTTCGCGGGCAAACGTCTCGATTACTTTGTTAGCGGCTGGGGAACCGGCGGCACCATGACTGGCGTAGGCGAGATACTCAAGGTAGCGCGTCCTGACACCAAAATTATTATCGCCGAACCTGAAAATGCAGCCATGCTTTCTGGTAGCGAATGGTCACCCCACAAGATTCAGGGCTGGACACCGGATTTCTTACCCGGCGTTCTTAATAAGGATGTTGCTGATCAGATGGTACCCGTGAGCGACGACGCTTCGATTGCCAATGCACACCGTCTGGCAAAAGAAGAAGGTATCTTTGTGGGTATTTCAGCCGGGGCTACGCTCACAGCAGCGCTTAACCTGGCGGAAACCGCAGAGAAAGGCTGCACGTTCCTTGTCATGTTGCCGGATACGGGTGAGCGATACCTGTCAACGCCACTATTCGAAAACATCACGGAAGACTCTGATGACGAATGGCTCGCCAGCCTTTCTTGAACATGTAAAGACTGCGACCACAAAGCCCTGATGCGACAATCGCAACAGGGCTTTTTTCGGAATTCTTTCTTCCAGCTAATATCTTTTCAGCAGCCTCCAGAACGTTCTCTTTGGGCCTTTCTAAAAACCGCCAAAGGGCTATGTAAAACCCTCCCAAGACTATAAAAAACTAGCCTTCGAGCAAGCTATCAAACTCGGGAATGGCCGTGAACAGGTCAGCCACCAAACCATAGTCGGCAACCTGGAAGATAGGTGCATCTTCATCCTTATTGATCGCAACAATGACCTTGCTGTCTTTCATGCCCGCCAAATGCTGAATCGCTCCACTTATACCCACAGCGATATAGAGATCTGGGGCAACAATCTTGCCAGTCTGACCTACCTGCATATCATTCGGTACAAACCCTGCGTCAACCGCAGCCCGGGAAGCGCCCATGGCGGCACCCAGTTTGTCAGCAACTGATTCAAGCAACTTGAAGTTCTCGCCGTTCTGCATACCACGACCACCAGAGACGATGATTGAGGCCGCCGTGAGTTCAGGACGCTCAAGCTTAACGATTTCGTCTTTAACCCAAGTAGTGAGACCCGTGTCTTTAACAATATCCAGGTTTTCTATTGAAGCACTTCCGCCTTCCGCCGGCACAGGATCAAAAGCGGTGCCACGAACCGTTAGCACCTTAATGGCGTCTGATGATTGCACTGTAGCAATGGCATTACCCGCGTAGATAGGACGCTCAAACGTATCTTCACTGACAACGCCAGAGATGTCAGAGATTTGGGCCACATCAAGCAGTGCCGCAGCGCGAGGCATAAAATTCTTACCTGACGTCGTTGTTGCTGTAAGAATGTGCGTGTAGTTGCTGCCGATCTCTGCGACCAATGCTGCAACGTTTTCGGCCACCATATGTTCGTACACTGCGTTATCCGCTACGAGGACTTTCGCGACGCCTTCAATCTTTGCCGCTGCTTCACCCGCTGCACCACAACCCGCGCCGGCGACTAAAACTTCAATATCACCACCAATAGCTTTGGCGGCAGCAATGGCTACCAAGGTTGGCATCTTGATGGATTCATTATTGTGCTCTGCTACTACTAAAATACTCATTAAATCACCTTCGCTTCGTTCTTGAGTTTGTCGACCAGTTCTTCAATGGTCTCAACAATGATGCCCGCCTTGCGTTCGGCAGGTGGCATAACTTTTAGCGTTTTAACGCGAGGCGTAACGTCGACGCCCAGATCAGCGGGCGTATAGATATCAACAGGTTTTTTCTTTGCCTTCATGATGTTAGGCAGCGAGGCATATCGTGGCTCGTTCAACCGCAGGTCGGTTGTTACAACCGCAGGTAATTTGACGCTAAGTGTCTCTAAACCACCGTCGACTTCACGCGTGACCAAAGCCACGCCATCACCGATCTCGATCTCGGATGCGAATGTTGCCTGGGCGAGCCCCGTCAGTGCAGCCAACATCTGACCAGTTTGACTATTGTCACCGTCAATCGCCTGCTTACCGGCGATAATCAGACCCGGCTGTTCTTTATCCACCAGAGCCTTGAGTAGCTTGGCAATGCCTAAGGGTTGCAATTCCTCATCTGTTTCGACCAGGATACCGCGGTCAGCGCCAAGCGCGAGGCAGGTACGGATTTGTTCTTGACAGGCTTTTGGCCCGATGGATACCACTACAACTTCTTCTGCTGTACCGGCTTCTCTGAGTCGTACCGCTTCTTCGATGGCTATTTCATCGAATGGGTTGACAGACATCTTTACGTTATTTAGATCGACGCCGGAGTTGTCGGACAATACACGTATATTCACGTTGTAATCGACAACACGCTTGGCAGTTACCAGAACTTTCATGGAATTCCTCTATCGCAATGTAGTATAGGTGGGCTGGATTCCCCCGGTTGTAAAACCGGGGACCTAAAGTCCCAGCTGGCATTTGAAGCCAGAAATTGGAAACGCGCATATTTTGCCGTTATTCACGCAGGTAATCAATAGTGTGCAGTCGCACAATAATGACTAAATTTGTGTAAAATCAGTGGCTTGAACTGCAGCATTGTCCTGAATTAATCTAGGTTATTTCCTATACTGCAGTGCGTTACCTACAATATGCCTGTTACAACACGCTAATATGGCACCACTGATTTTGTTTAAGGAGATACCACATGGAAAGAGAATCCATGGAATTCGATATGGTTGTCGTTGGAGGGGGTCCAGCCGGACTGTCCGCCGCGATCCGATTTGCCCAACTTGCAGCGGATGCTGGTGAAGAATTCACGGTGTGTCTCGTTGAAAAAGGTTCGGAGATTGGCGCCCACATCTTATCCGGCGCGGTCTTTGAAACGCGCGCCCTCGACGAACTGATTCCCGACTGGCAGGAAAAGGGAGCGCCCCTTAACAATCCCGTTACTGATGATGATGTTTACTATCTCACAGACGAAAAGCAGAGCATGAGAGTTCCGGGCGTTTTTATTCCACCCGCCCTGCACAACCCGAGCAGCAGCCATGCGCTGTCACTCGGTAACCTCTGCCGCTGGCTAGGTGAACAAGCAGAAGAACTCGGTATTATGTTATTCCCCGGTTTTGCTGCCAGTGAAGTACTCTATGACGAAGACGGTGCTATTAAAGGCGTCGCTACAGGCGATATGGGCATTGGTCTTGACGGCGAACAAAAAGCAACATTCCAACCGGGTTACGAACTCCATGCGAAGTACACGGTATTCGCAGAAGGTTGCCGAGGACATCTCGGGAAGCAGTTGATCGAGAAATTTGATCTTGATGCAGACTCGGACACCCAGCACTATGGCATCGGCTTTAAAGAAGTCTGGGAAATTGACCCGGACAAACATGTCCCCGGCAAGGTGATGCACACCGTCGGTTGGCCCCTCGGGCATTTCCCTGGTCAGACCCTCGGCGGCTCCTACCTCTATCACCTGGAAAACAACCAGGTCGCGGTGGGTCTCATCATTGACCTAGGATATAAAAACCCGCACCTCAGTCCATTCGATGAATTTCAACGATTCAAAAAGCATCCGGTCATCAGTCAATTCCTAACCGGAGGAAAACGAATTTCCTACGGCGCAAGAGCGGTTGCTAAAGGTGGCTATCAGGCCCTGCCTAAATTGACTATGCCAGGCGGTCTTTTAGTGGGTGACGATGCTGGCTTCCTTAATAACTTGAAGCAGAAAGGCTCACACACAGCCATGAAATCCGGCATGCTGGCCGCCGAAGCAGTATTTGAAGCAGTGAAAAGTCGCTCAACGGGCGGCGAAGAATTGCAAAACTATACGGCGGCTTACGAGAACTCGTGGCTCTTCGAGGAGCTCTATACTGCGAGAAACATCATGCCTGCGCAGCATAAACTTGGACTCTTTATGGGTGCAGCCTTTGCCTGGGTTGATCAGTATATCTTCCGTGGGCGCCTGCCGTTCACCATGAAAGACCCGGCACCGGATCACAGTAAAATGGAGCTTGCGTCAAAATCACGAAAGCCTGACTATCCGAAACCGGACGGAGTGCTGACTTTCGACAAACTGTCTTCGGTTTACCTAACCGCGACTAACCACGAAGAAGATCAGCCCTGTCACCTGCAATTGGCCGACCCGAACATTCCTATCGATTCTAATCTTCCCCTATATGATGAACCCGCGCAGCGATATTGCCCTGCCGGTGTTTATGAAGTGATGGAAGAAGAAGACGGAACAAAGCGGTTTCAGATCAATGCGCAGAACTGTATCCACTGTAAAACCTGTGACATCAAGGATCCCGCCCAGAACATCAACTGGGTCGTTCCTGAAGGCACCGGTGGTCCTAACTACGGCAATATGTAGTCGGTGACACCTAATACCTCGAGCAGCGCTTCTGCCTGCTCGGGATTTCTGCTGCTGGCCAAGAGCAGCAACTGCCCCGTCATTTCATCAAACTGCTTTACCAACAGAAACTGATTGTTCTCAAACTGCAGATGGCAGTGCTCGACCATATCAAGTCGTCGCTCAAATGTACCCCGAGAAGACGGCATGTCAGCCATAAGGTCAGACCGATCGCTGATCATTGCGACCGGCCATCGCACACCATTACGATCAATCTCAAATGTTCGGAGATGACGGAGCGAAGCTGAAAGCGCAGAGCCCGGCACCTGATTCATATCGGCGAGGTATTCCTCCCAATCAACCTGCCTGAGAAACTGGCCGTCCGGAAACTCAAGGTTGGCAAAAGCGAGCGAGTAGAAATACCAATACCCGTCTTGGTCATTGATAGATACCTGCCATCCATATTCGGCGAACACTGCTTTTTGCCACGTCACCGCCTCTTCACGACTGATGCTCCCTTTTTGAAGACCGTTTAAGATGCGAATCAGATCCTGCTTAGTTGGCGATGAAACGAGCAGCATTAGGCTTCTTCTTGTGCTTCGGCGCCCCGCATCAACGGAAAAAATTTACCGTGACTCCAAACCCCTAACCAAGGTTCTCCATCTTGATGCTCGCTTACCAATAAGTCCGCTAATTGGTAGTAAACATTTCGGCTGAGTCGGCCTTCCATTTCACCCCTAACAAGTACATAAGGTATCCATTCATCATCGCCCTGTTCATTATCGCGTCTCTCGATGCGAAGCGGATGAGCCTCGTCCAGAGCAATGGTATCTGCCATATCAGAGATTAGTGTCAGACATTGCTCTTTGCCAATCCCGGCAACTTCCATGAGTATCATTTGAAAGGGAACGTCTTCGACGGTGATCCGACATTTCTCACCAGGTGTTACCAGAAAATATTCGTCCTCATCCCGGCGAAGCACCGACGCAAACAGCTTGATCATGCGAGGACGCTTAATGCGCGTTCCTCCATAAAACCACGTGCCGTCTCGGTGAATCGTTAAATCGATGTCCCGCACAACATCTGGATGCCAAAGCTCCACCGGCGGAAGGCCTTTATCGACATGTTTCTGTAGTTCGGACATCAAGGAGTACGGTAAATCATGCATGTGCTTCAGAACTCAGATGGCGCTAACTTATTGAAAGCTTTAATGGAAAGCGTTGATGGAAAGCTTTAATGGAAAGCGTTGATGGAAAGGAGAAATCAAAGTCCCCCTATAGTCCCACTTTAGCAGTCATTAATTAAGCGATATCGCTTTGCGTAGTTCCGCGTAATTTCGATATCCAATTTGCGGTGTGACGTTTTGCTGCCACCCTTCAAGGAGGGCAGACTTTAAATCATCAGACAATCCCGCAGACGAATCCCCTACACGCCCCGTTTTGACCATCTCCATCACCGCGCCCTGCCCCGGCAACTGTTCGGAGAATTTGTCTCGATGGCGAGACATAAACTCGAATGTCGACTGCTCAACGACGAGTCGCTCACGAGTTTTACTTAAGTCGACATCCATAAATCGGGCCATTCTTCTGGCCGCCGCGGGAAGATTCAGCTTCATGTCTTCATAAGCTAGAAACAACACCGGCCCGTCATAATCGAGTTCATGAAAGTCGACGATGTGTTGATAGTAATTGAGACTAAACATGTTTCTCGAATCG
>JBLIIB010000258.1:0-6450 GCA_047634795.1 Candidatus Azotimanducaceae bacterium
TCTGACATCGACTTCAAACCCACAGGCTTCAAGAATACGGAAAAAGGTCAGCGTACCTGGCACCTTCTTTCCCTGTTCATAGACCAGCAGTGTTGCATGAGACGTGCCCGCCCTCTCCGCTAGCTGTCGCAAGGATAAACCCGCCTTTTGTCTGGCGCTACGAAGCTGTTTTGAGACCTGTTCTGCTGAAGTAGTCATTTTTTAATGGTATCCGATTGAATACCACTTGTCATTGACCAATTGTCATGTGCCAATCAGAGCGTAACGGTGCGGACACCGTTTAGGACCACGCGCTCCTCAGTATGGAGCTTTACTGCCGTAGCCAATGCCGTCGCCTCCAGATCATGACCAATATGCACCATTTGGGGCACGGTGACTCGATGATCTATGGAGCGAACTTCCTGTACGATAATCGGTCCCTCGTCGAGGTCCGGGGTGACGTAGTGCGCCGTTGCGCCGATCACTTTTACACCTCTCAGATGTGCCTGATGATAGGGTCTCGCGCCCTTAAATCCAGGCAGAAAGGAGTGATGAATGTTGATAATCCGACCGGGAAATGCCAGACACAATTCAGGGCTCAATATCTGCATGTACCTGGCGAGCACCAGCAGGTCTGCTTCGTCCATCAGCTCTTCTATAACCGCTTCCTGATCAGGCTTATTATCTTTAGTCACAGGTAAATAGTGGAATGGCAGATCGTAGAAGCGAACCATTGCCTCACAATTCTTGTGATTTGAGACCACCCCGACAATGTCCACGTCCAGGGCCCCGGAGTGCCACTTGGTCAGCAGCGTATTCAGACAATGATCGTATTGGGATACAGCAATCAGCACTCGCTGTTTTGTAAGCAAGGGTCGCAGCGCATAGGCCATGGCAAAGGCAGCCCCGAGTTGGCCCATCTGAGTTTGAAATTCTGCGAAATCGATCTCTAATTCTCGATCGTCAAACACTGTGCGAGAGAAAAATGATCGACTTTCTGGGTCGCTGTATTGAGAAATGTCCGTGATAAACGCCCTGGCCTTTCCAAGCAATCCAGCAACGGCGCCCACGACACCGACGCGGTCAGGGCAATGAAGGGTCAGTACATATTCTGTTGCTGAGGCAATTTCAGAAGTGGCCACAGGTTCATCATCCTTGATGGATTGTTCTCGCCAGGTAATGGCAGTATAGACGTCAAACCTCAGGTAAAAAGTGGTCCCAAAGGACCACTTCTGTTCTAGCGTGAAGTCTCGAGACGGTAGTTAAGTCCGCACCTCACTCTTCTCGACAAACTCGACATTAAGATCGTACTTGCTGACTGGCAACTCCCTGATTCTAGTCCCCGTCGCCGCATAGATCGCATTTGCCAACGCCGGCGCAATACCTGGTGTGCCAGGCTCGCCTGCACCACCCCAAGTTTCCATGCTATTGATAATATGGGTTTCGATTTTTGGAGCTGAGTCCATCCTGACCATGGGATAGGAGTCAAAGTTGCCCTGTTCAACGCGTCCATCTTTGATGGTTATTTCGCCAAACAAAGCAGCTGTTAACCCATAAATCACGCCAGATTCCATTTGAGCTTTCAGACCATCGGGTGACACTGCAAAACCGGGATCGACGGCAATCGTCACCTTATCGACGTTCACTTTGCCTTCGCGAACCGTGACATCAACTACCTCTGCCACCAACGTGCCGAAGGATTCCTGTAAAGCGATGCCGCGTCCCTGACCTTTCGCCAGAGGCGCACTCCAATTTCCTTTTTCCGCCGCGAGAGCCAATACTTTGCTGTGCCTTGGATGACCTTTCAGCTTCTCCATGCGGAATGCAAAAGGATCTTCCCCGGCCTCGGCTGCTAACTCATCGATAAAGGACTCAGTGAAAAACCCGTGTTGAGAATGGTCAACACTACGCCAGGGCCCGAACGGCACATGGGTAGGACTCGCCACTGAACCGATTGCCTGATTCGCGATGCTATAGGGAATCAGCGGGGCTTCAGCCGGCTCATGTTTGTCGACATAGTGGTTTTCCCAAGCTGTGGGTTGACCACTGGCGTCGAGGGCTGCCCTAAATTGAGACACAACTGCGGGACGGTAGTGATCGTGCTGAATGTCTTCCTCTCTGGACCAGATCAGCTTAACCGGCTGTCCTATCCTCTGGGATATCTTTGCAGCTTGAATGGCAGCATCGGGTGTTGATCGACGACCAAACCCACCACCCATGAAGAAATTATTGACTGTCACATGCTCAGCTTCGAGTTCCAGCGCCTCTGCAATTTGATACTTAAACCCAAGGGGGTTCTGTGTACCAGTCCAGACTTCACAATGACCATCGGCAACCATGGCAAGTGCGTTCATTGGCTCCATGCAGGCATGAGCCAAATAAGGCACACGATACTCTCGTTCTACAATTCGGTTGGCATTTTCAAAGGCGCTTGCTGCGTCTCCTTCATTTCGGTCGGAGCTAACGTCGCCGTTTTTCACGCCCGCCGTGATGTCATTTTGAAACTGGGCGAAGATTTTGTCTGAATCCATCTTCCCGGGGCCAGTTTTCTGCCATTCAACTTTTACTGTCGCAAGAGCTTTCTTTGCAGTCCAATAACTATTGGCAACGACAGCCACAGCATCGTCAAGGTTGACGACATCAATGACACCGCTCATTTTGCTTGCCGCATCACTGTTAACACTTTTTACGCTAGCACCAAAGACAGGTGCTGCCATAATCGTGGCATACACCATCCCCTCCACTTCGGCATCGATACCAAACATCGCTGTTCCATCTACTTTAGATGGAATGTCGAGCCTAGGTTTGCTCTTACCCATAATCGTGAATTGATCAGCCGATTTAAGCTTTGGCGAATAAGGAGGTTGAAGCTGCCCTGCCGCCGCGGCAAACGTTGCGTAGGTTGCTGATCTTTCTCCATCGGAAATCATGCCGTTTTTCGCAGTCAGTTTAGAAACCGGCACAGACCATTCACTTGATGCCGCTTCGAGCAGCATTTCGCGGGCTGCCGCTCCAGCCACTCGCATACCGTAAACACCGGTGGCTCGAATACTGGTACTACCGCCCGTAATCTGCAAATGCATTGCGCTAGCAACGGTCATGAAAAGACCATCTACGCTGCCAAGCAATACCTCTGGAATTTTTGTATCACCAAGGATAAAACCTTTACCCATTGGGCCGTTGGCATAGGCATCTTCCGCTGGAGCTTCGACAAAGCTCACATCATCCCAGTTGGCATCCAGTTCATCCGCCAGCATTTGCGTGAGAGCTGTTTGCGCGCCCTGTCCCATTTCTGAGTGGGGTACGATTGCTGTTATATGATTGTTTTGATCAATTTTGACCCAGATGTTAATCAGAGACTCGCCGTCTCCCGTCACATATTTCGCTACGTTGCTGTTCTGGTTTCCAGGTCGAATCGCGATACCAACCACAAGGGCTGCACCACCAACAACGCCTGCTGTAATAAATCCACGTCTGGTCCACTTACCCATGATTAACCTCCTCCCCGACAAGTTTGGCTTTCGGATCGTAAATGGCGATTTCTCCAGCTGCCACTCGCTTGATTGCGCCGCGAATTCTTGTGTACATGCCGCAACGACAAACGTTTCCGGACATCGCCTGATTGATATCGGCGTCGGTAGGGTTCGAATTTGTTTCTAGTAGGGCAACAGCAGACATAATTTGACCCGACTGACAGTAACCACACTGGGGCACCTGCTCCGCAATCCAGGCTTCTTGAACCGCGTGTAAGCCATCTTCCGAGCCAATGCCTTCAATGGTCGTAATTTCAGCACCTTCCACTGCAGAAATCGGCAGCACACAGGTTCTCATAGCAATTCCATTAACATGCATGGTGCAAGCGCCACATTGCGCTATCCCACATCCAAATTTTGTACCCGTAAGTCCAAGATTTTCTCGAACTACCCATAACAAAGGCGTATCCGGTGTGACGTCGACGTCATGCACCTGACCATTTACTGTGATTTCCATGATTTTCCTTTAATCAAATACAACTAAAAACAGCGCGCAGCTTAGCATAGCAATGGTTTTACCCAAAACCTGGTGGTGGAATTGCTAACAATTGTAACGATGCTTGCACTGATAGAACTCAGCTACTTTGGGGTCAGAGTTGGTGGCCTGCGAGCAACAGTTGATATCCAGGCACCGGCGACAACTGGGAATGAATTTTTTGAACGATATTATCGGGTTCACTACAACACCATAGAGCAATTGATGGTCTTTCTACCTGGCTTATGGGCACTCGGTTATTTTGTGAGCGAGCCATGGAGCGCAGGTATCGGTTCAATACTTTTAGTAGGTCGCATTATCTATTTTGTCATCTATATTAAGGATACTGCTAAGCGAGGCCTCGGCATGGCACTTAGCTTATTTCCAGGATGGATACTCGTCATCGGTGGATTGATCGGTGCGATATTGGCTCTTGTGTCGAAATATACTGTCTGTCTAGCCAGCTCCCAAGCTTTAATGAAAGTCAGCAATTGCCGTACTTGTCTGATCTTTGGAAAACGTAATTTTGTGCGATCGACCTGCGCATCACAGACAGGCTTGTAGCGAGAAAATAAAGCGCGCGCTATGATCTGAGTTCACTATCGCACATCAGGATGCAAACTATGGCCGACCTTGTCATTAGAAATGCTCGCATCATTGACGGTACCGGCGCCCCGCAGTTCAATGGCGACATCGCCATCGAGGGCGGTCTCATTGCTGCAGTCGGGACGGTGGAGGCACAAGGGAAACGCGAAATCGATGCCCAGGGCCACCTGGTAACTCCCGGGTTCGTCGACATCCACACGCACTTCGACGGCCAGGTCTGTTGGGACAAACAAGTAACACCAAGCTCCTGGCACGGAGTCACGACCGTCGTCATGGGCAATTGCGGCGTCGGCTTCGCACCTGTCTTGCCTGGGCGCGAAGATGATCTGGTTCAACTCATGGAGAGCGTCGAAGACATTCCCGGTGCTGCCCTGCACGAAGGGGTGGACTGGAACTGGGAGTCGTTTCCGGAATACCTGGACGCGATCGACACACCCTATTCAATCGATATTGGTACCCAGGTCCCACACGCTGCCTTACGCCACTACGTCATGGATTCACGCTGTTACGACGACGCGACGGACGACGACATGGAAACCATGCGCACCCTGACCCGAGAAGCTCTACAGGCCGGCGCACTTGGATTCTCTACATCGCGTTTTTACGGACACGTCGACAAGCAAGGCAATCTCATTCCCGGCACCCACGCCAGCGCTCGAGAGATGAAAACTATTACCGAAGCATTTCAGGGACTAGATCACGGCACCATCGAGATCATCTCCGACTATCTAGACGATCCAGAGGAGCAAGCGTGGATCGAAGACATCATGCGCGATACAGGGCGTACCGTGACGGCACTAACAGGCCCTGGCCACCCTGTTTGGGATTTCTCAAAACGCATGCGAGAACAGGGCTTACAGTTCCGCCCCCAAATCGGCGCGCGCCCTGCGTCGATCCTGATGTCCCTGCAAGGGACCATCAATCCGATGAAGATCTATCCCGCCTACCGCGAGATCAAGAACCTGCCGATTCAGGAGCAAGTGCTGTTGTTACGAGACCCAGCATTCCGCAAGCGCGTGCTCAGCGAAGAACCTCGGTACTACGAAAACGCCGACGCACACCGCTTCACCACAACCTTCGACAAGATGTATCCACTGGACGATGGTCTTACCTATGAACCCACACCCGCAGACAGCATCGGCGGCATTGCAGCGGCTCGTGGTCAGCATCCTCGCGAAGCACTCATGGACGCGATGGCAACGCTGCGGCCGGTGCTGTTTTTCTTCCGCGGCTACCGAGACAATCATGACGCCCAGTTTGCGACGCTAAAGGACAAGACCAGCGTTTTTGGGCTCTCCGACGGCGGCGCTCATTGTGGAGTACTGTGCGATGCATCCGTACCAACCTACATGCTGGCCTATGTCGGCCGTGATCGGCCCCGCGGCACGCTGCCGCTAGAGTTGATCGTCCATAAAATGACCCAGGACACAGCACGCGTCTACAACCTCAATGACCGCGGCGTCTTGTCACCGGGTTATAAAGCAGACATGAACCTAATCGACATGGATGCGCTTCGTCTGCAGCAGCCCGAAATAGTTTATGACCTCCCGTCTGGTGGCAAGAGAATCGTACAGAAGGCCCATGGTTATCTAGCTACGATCGTTAATGGTGAAGTCACCCGGGAGAACGGCGAGAATACCGGCGCGATGCCTGGCCGTCTAATTCGTGGTGGCCGTGACTGATTGCGACCTTTTATCGATCACGTCCCACGTACCCACGTGGGTATGTAATAAGTTAATTAAAATCGTCTGCATCCAGGTGGTGCCACACTCTGCAGGTGTACAGACGAAGATGTCATTTGGCCGAGGACTAAACGTCCTTCATCGGGCATTGTCACATTGGGATTTTGTAAGGTGT
>JBLIIB010000259.1:0-6307 GCA_047634795.1 Candidatus Azotimanducaceae bacterium
CCCGGCGCGAGGGATTTAACGGTTTGAAGGTTTTGCTCAACCGCGTCCAGGTCAATGGTCACTGATGCCTGACTACTCACGTTTCACATTCAGAACTAAAAATAGTCGTCATAGCCTTCGGCAAGATCTTCGAACTTCGTGTACTGGCCCTCGAAGTGGAGCTTTTTCTTACCAATGGGACCATTTCGCTGTTTGAGGATGATCACTTCCGCAATCCCTTTTTCAGCATCTTCGTGATACACCTCATCACGATAGATCGCCATGATAACGTCTGCGTCCTGCTCAATGGCTCCGGATTCTCGAAGGTCTGACATTATGGGCCGCTTATCAGGACGTTGCTCAAGACCACGATTAAGCTGCGATCCTGCAATCACAGGGCAATTAAATTCTTTTGCTATGCCTTTTAGTGACCGAGATATCTCTGATATTTCCCCGGCGCGATTCTCTGTTGTACCGGTAACCTGCATCAACTGAAGATAGTCGAGCAAAATCATGCTGAGATTCCCGTGTTCGCGGACAATTCTACGCGCACGAGATCGAACCTCATTGGGTGATAGCGCTGGCGTATCGTCGATAAACAGCGGTTTATCATTAAGGAGCGTCACCGCGCTGGTCAATCTCGGCCAATCATCATCTCCCAACTGGCCGGTTCGAATTTTAGTTTGGTCAATTCGGCCCAAAGACGAGAGCATTCTGATAATCAGCGAATCCGCCGGCATTTCCATGGAGAAGACAAGAACAGGGGCAGTACCGGAAATCACGGCATTTTCTGCCATGTTCATCATAAAGGAGGTCTTACCCATGGAGGGCCGGCCCGCAACAATCACAAGGTCAGCGGGCTGCAAACCCGATGTCATCGCGTCGATATCCCTGAAACCTGAACTCACCCCGGTCAATGCGCCCTTATTTTGAAAAAGCAGATCAATACGTTCAACCGCCTTGGTTAACAGGGGTCGAACTGATTCAGGACCACCGCTACTTGGGCGCTCATCACCAATTTTGAAGACTTTGGATTCTGCTTCATCCAGCAGCGTCGCGCTATCACGACCTTCTGTATTGAAACCGCTGTCAGCAATCTCGTGAGCAACAGAAATCAGGCGACGAACAGTCGCTCGCTCCTGCACGATGGTAGCGTAGGCGCGAATATTCGATGCGGTGGGTGTAGAGCTGGCCAGGTCTGATATGTACGCCAGGCCGCCAACGTTTTCTAACTCGCCAACGCCTTCCAGCGCTTCAGAAATCGTAATGATGTCCAGAGGCTGGTTTCGTTCAATCAGGTCTCCCATGCAACGATAAATCGTGCGATGGTCGGAACGATAAAAGTCATCCGCGGTCAACGAACCGGCAATACTATCCCAGGCATTTTCGTCGAGCATTAGCCCACCTAGCACAGACCGTTCCGCCTCAAGAGAGTGCGGCGGTACTTTTAGGGGGCTAACGTCATCCAATCGTCATCTCGAATTGTGTCTGAGGGGGACGCTAATGTAATGAAATTACGCTTGCGCTACCACAACCAATTTCAAAACTGCGTCGACTTCTGGGTGTAGGTGAATATTGACTTCGAACTCACCCAATTCCCGGATAGGTCCTTCAGGCAATCGAACTTCGCTCTTTTCAAGAGCGACACCCTGAGCTTCACAAGCATCCGCAACATCCCGCACCGTAATGGAGCCAAATAGTTTGCCTTCTTCGCCAGCTTTGGTCGTAATGGTGATTTCAAGCGCTTCAACCTTCTCTGCGCGAACTTTCGCCGCGTTGAGCTTCTCGTTAGCTGCACTTTCCAGTTCCGCGCGGCGTTCCTCAAACTGCAGCAAGTTATCTGCTGTCGCTGGAACGGCTTTCTTTTGCGGGATCAGAAAATTTCTGCCGTAGCCTGACTTCACATTGACCTTGTCGCCGAGGCTGCCCAGCTTGGCAATTGTTTCAAGCAGTATCACTTCCATGACTTAATCCTTTTGACTCGTTTGTATTCTATTTCTCAAATTGAACCAACTGTCCATTAGCGCTATCGATGCCAACAGCGGGTAGACCAGTTGAAACAGGAAAAGCAGGGTGACATAAAAAACAATCGCCCAACTCTTGGATAACTTTTTTTCCGCCATAAACCAGTGCACAAAACTTAAGCCTGAAAACAGCAGAGGAACCGTCAGCAACAAAAGCCAGCGGCCCAAAACTTCGTTAAACACAAAACAAAGCATCATCATTGCCACAATGACTGCGGCAAAACCGGGGGACAACCGGAGTTGATGGAACTCCTTTTTAAACCCACCGGGGTTATATAGCCCGCTTTGGCACCAGCGGGCGATGATTAACAACACCATCATCGCCAGCGCCTGACCTAAAGCAAAAAAACCGATCAGAACGGCTTGCGCTTCTTCTGCGCTGACCTGCATGGATGCATCTAGCTGCTGCAGGTATTCCATGTAAATCTGGATCAGTCGTTCTATCACGCCAGGCGCAAGCCATTCAAATAGACCTGCGCTAATCGCTGAGAACACCAGCGATGCTAGTAAAACCACCTCCCAGGAAAGTGTTTTACGTAGCAGCAGGGCAAGCCCTGCGGTACTCACTAGCGTCAACAAGACCGAAGGGTCTCCCGACAAGTAGATCCATCCACCCATGGGTAAAATGGTCCACAGTACCAGCATAGAACCGGTGACCACCCCGTGGCGCAAACAAACCAGCGCCACGATGATTGTACTCAGCCACGCTAGCGGCGGAATCGCTGCTGCTAGCAGACTGATTGCAATCGCATGCAAGCGACTTCGCATCGCAAATTCGGCAATCCCGTGCACGACAAACGACTACTTGTGTGAATCCGTGTACGGAATCAAGGCTAGATATCGGGCACGCTTGATAGCTTTCGCCAACTGACGCTGATACCTGGCTTTGGTGCCCGTTATTCTGGAAGGCACAATTTTTCCGGTTTCCGAGATGTAGGCTTTCAGCATCTCGATATCTTTGTAATCGATCTCGGTAATGCCTTCTGCGGTAAACCTGCAGTACTTACGTCTTCTGTAAAATCTTGACATCTCGCTACTCCTCTCCGGGTTCAGCCGCTGCTTCTGCAGGCTTGGCTTCTGCAGGCTCGGCTTCACCGTCTGTATTTTCTGCTGCCTCAGCTTTTGCTGCCTCAGCTTTTGCTGTTCGTTCGGCGGCGGCGGCACTAGCTGCTGCGCGTGCGTGCGCAGAAGACTCGTCTCGCTCTTTCTTCTCTTTGCTCTCGCGTTCAAGCTTCATGAGCGGAGATTCTTCTGTATCAGGTCGCTTTCGCTTCATGATCAGATTTCTGAGAACAGCATCGTTAAATTTGAATGCCGTTGAAATTTCCTCGAGCGTACCGAGGTCACATTCAACATTGAGAAGGATGTGGTGCGCTTTATGGATCTTATTGATTGGGTAAGCCAGTTGTCTTCGGCCCCAGTCTTCGGTGCGGTGGATTGCTCCGCCGCCCTGCACAACAAGGTTGGTATATCGTTCAATCATTCCTGGCACCTGTTCACTTTGATCAGGGTGTACCAAGAACACTATTTCATAATGTCTCATCGAGGCTCCTCTCGGGTTAGTGCTTCCTGTCGCGTTATCCCGAACAAAATAGACGGGACGCAGTGAAGCAAGGAGAAATTAGGGACGCGCATTGTATGTAAAGGGTTTGATCGATGCAAGCGCCACAAAAACAGACCTAACCAAGCCGCTGCCGATTGAGTTCATAAAGGCAAATCCCGGTCGCTACAGAGACATTCAGACTGAAATCCGGGTGGGGCGCAGGTATTTGCACCAGAAAGTCACAGTTCTCACGGGTTTTTTGTCTTAACCCCAACCCTTCAGAACCCATTACCACCGCAATACCACCCGTGAGATCCGTTGAATTCAGGGTTTCATTACCATCCAACACGGTCCCGACCACCCAAAGGCCTGTTTTCTTCATCGCTTTAAGGGAACGTGCGAGATTGGTCACCCGAAACACAGGAACCGCATAAGCCGCCCCGCTGGCTGTTTTCACCGCGGCTTCGCTCAGCGGCGCCGATCGATCTTTCGGCACCACTACGGCATCGACGCCAAATGATGCTGCCGAGCGCAGGCATGCGCCAAAATTGCGTGGATCCGTCACGCCATCCAACACCAGGACCACGGGTTTTCGCTCCCGTTCCCGACAGGCTTCAAGCAGGGGAATAAGATCGCCTTCAGACCGGAACCCTGGTGACTTCACTTCCAAAGCCGCATCCTGATGCGCAATAGATTCATTACCAGGTGGTTCGAAGTCCCGGGTTATCGGGCAACCCTGCTCCTGCGCCAATTCAAGCAACGCCTCATGGCGTCGGTTCAACTGTCCCGATCGAAGACGCAATCGAATGCCTGAGCCTGCGCGAAGGGCCAGTGATACAGCGTGAATCCCGTAAATCGTTTCACTCGCTTTTTCCATTATCGACGCTTTCTCTTACCAATATCTTTTTTGGGACCGCGGGTTTTCGACTCCGATTTGGCCGCGGCATCACCTTTCCCGCGCTTCTTGCCGGCACCACTTTTTTTCTTGTCGGGCCTGTCGCTCTGTTTCGGTTTCTTGTGGCGCCGAATGGGCGAGTGGGTCAGAAGCTCAAGATCAACTTTCCTTTCATCAACATCAACACGAGCAACCTGAACCGTCACCATATCTCCAAGACCAAAAGTCTCCGATGTTTTCTCTCCTATTAAACACTGCTCACCGACATCGAAATGATAATAATCACCGGCCAAGGCGCTGACGTGCACCAGGCCTTCGACCAGCACTTCTTCGAGCTGCACAAAGAAACCGAACTTGGTGACGGCAGAAATAACACCCGGGAAATCATCCCCCACGTGGTCGCTCAGGAAGTCACATTTTACCCACTGCAGTACTTCGTAGACCGCATCATCCGCACGCCGCTCTGTAAACGAAACATGTTCGCCAAGTGAGATGGCCTTCTCCATATCGTAGGGATAGAAATCTACTTTTTTGGGCGCTCCAAATCGCCTGACTTCCTCACATTCCAGATCACTGTGGATCAGCGACTTAATCAATCGATGAACCAGCAGATCGGGATAACGCCTGATCGGAGAAGTGAAGTGGGTGTAGTGGCTATATCCCAATCCGAAATGCCCCTTATTCTCAGGCTGGTAAACCGCCTGCTGCATTGATCGAAGCAGCGCCACCTGCAATATAGGAGAGTTCTGTTGGCCGCGCAGATCTTGGACAGCACGCTGATAGTCTTCTGGTGCGCCGTCACCTAAATCAATGCCAAACACCTGCAGGAACTGCTTGAGGCTTTCAATTCTGTCCTGCTCGGGCTTTTCGTGCACCCTGAAGAGACCCGGCACCTTATGTTTAGCAATGAGTTTCGCCGCGCTTACATTGGCGCAAAGCATGCATTCTTCGATCAGTTTGTGGGCAAAGTTACGCTTAACGGTACGCACGTTATTCACGCGACCCTCCGTCGTAAAACTAAAGGCGACCTCGTTCGTATCAAATTCCAAAGCGCCTCGCTCTGCGCGCGAGTCTAAAAGTATTTTGCTGAGATCCAGCAGGCAGGATAACGATTGCTCATGCCGTGGAAATTCACCTGCGTCAATCCAGCCGCCAACTTCGGTATAAGTTAAACGCTCTTTCGAACAAATTACCGCCTCAAAAAACTGGTAGCTACCGATCCGGCCGCGATTCGACAGGGTCATTTCACACACCATGACCAATCGATCAACGTCTGGATTCAGTGAGCAAAGTCCATTGCTCAATTTTTCCGGCAACATCGGCACGACGTATTGAGGAAAGTAGACTGAAGTTCCCCGCTTGAAGGCTTCGTCATCTAAAGCGGAGCCGACAGGGACATAGTTCGCCACATCAGCAATAGCGACAAACAGTCGGTAGCCACCTCGACGTTTTTCGCAGTAAACCGCGTCGTCGAAATCTCGGGCGTCTTCACCATCGATCGTGACAAAATCGAGATGTCTCAGATCTTCCCTGTCTCGTTTTTGCTGGGGCTTGACCTCAAACGCCATGTCATCAACTTCAGCGATGAGATCATCATCAAACTCAAAGGGGATGTCGTTATTGCGAAGGGCAACTTCCACTTCCATTTCAGGTGTCAGATGGTCACCCAGCACCGTGACGATCGCGGCTTCAGCCAAACCATGCTGCGTGGGCTGTCGGGTAATGCGACCCACCACTATCTGACCGGCGCTAAACTCAACGTCAGTCTTTTCAATGAGAATTTCGTGATCAATCCTGCGATTCAGAGCTTCCAGGACGGCGATCTGATTTTCGACGCTGATACGGCCGACTAACTCAGTGGTATTG
>JBLIIB010000260.1:0-6305 GCA_047634795.1 Candidatus Azotimanducaceae bacterium
CCAAATATGAGGGTGCGCAGGAAATCCGCGCAACGAGACCACACGTAGCGGAGATGTTGGCTGCAAAGGGTCTGCTGGTTGATCTGGACTAGTTAAGAAAAACCCATTCGCACAAGCCCATTATTATAGACTCATTAGCAACAGACCCATTAGTGACAAAACGAGGCCGGAGCCCAAATATGAGGGTGCGCAGGAAATCCGCGCAACGAGACCACACGTAGCGGAGATGTTGGCTGCAAAGGGTCTGCTGGTTGATCTGGACTAGTTAAGAAAAACCCATTCGCACAAGCCCATTATTATAGACTCATTAGCAACAGACCCATTAGTGACAAAACGAGGCCGGAGCCCAAATATGAAGGTAAGTACCGTTGACCTGAAGCAAGATGGCGCTGCAAAAGCAGTCACTGACTCCTTACTGGAATCTGGTTTCGCTGCGGTCATCAATCATCCCATTGAAGCGAGTGAACTCGACGCGCTTTACCAAAAATGGGACCACTTTTTTACAACCGGTGAACCTCAGCAATACGCAACCGATGCAGGTTCGCAAGCAGGCTATTTCTCATCCAGTCTGGCAGAAACTGCCAAAGGCCAAGAAGCACAGGACTTGAAAGAGTATTTCCAGTACTGGCCAGGAGGCGTCCTGCCAGAATCACTAATAGACCTTACGTTGCGTTACTACGACGCGATGTTCTCGCTTGGCAAAGATGTTATGACCTGGTTGCAGGCGAACACCCCTGCCGATTTATGGTCTAGCACCAACAAACCTATCGCGGAATATCTCTCGCGCGAACAGACTCTTTTAAGAATTTTAAGGTACCCGCCACTAAACGGCGATGAACCAAAAGGTGCACTACGCGCAGGTGCACACGAAGACATCAACCTGATTACGATGTTGCCGTCGGCCAATGAACCCGGCCTTGAACTGAAACTGAAAGACAGTGATGAATGGATTCCCGTTGAGGCGCCGGCAGGTGCGATTATCATGAACATTGGTGACATGCTCCAGGAACTTACCCAAGGCGCGCTACCTTCAACAACCCACCGGGTTGTAAACCCATCGGGTGACAATGCTCGCCGAGCGAGACTCACCGCCCCGGTATTTTGCCACCCTTATCCCTCCATGGTCTTGTCCGACCGTTACACCGCAGGTTCCTATTTGAAAGAAAGACTAGATGAAATTAACTCTGATGAGCTCAAGCCATCGGGCGCGTCATGAAGATTATTTTTGATACTGACCCGGGTATCGACGATGCAATGGCATTACTCTACTTACACGCCTGCTCTGACTTGAGTCTACTCGGTATTACAACAACACCCGGCAACGCTAACCTTGAAAACTGCACCAACAATGCCCTCTTTTTATCAGAACAGTTTGGCATCACCGCGCCGGTTTTTCGGGGCAGAGAGGAAGCAATCAACGGCAAGCCCCCAGTTGAGTACCCGGATTTTGTCCACGGTGAAAATGGCCTGGGTGATATCGATGTTAAGGTTTCCTACAGAACCACCGAGTCCATGGCAGCCACTGAAGCGTTGATCAAACTTGCCAAGCAACACAGCGGCGAACTTACCATCATCGCGGTCGGCAGACTCACGAACATCGCGCTAGCCATCCAGGCAGATGATGAATTTGCAAACAACATAGAACGAATCGTTTTTATGGGCGGCGCCTACCAATGTGAGGGTAATGTAACTCCGTTTGCTGAAGCCAATATTGCCGGCGACCCTGAAGCAGCGCAGATTGTATTTGGTAGCGGTATACCGTTGACCATGGTGGGATTGGACGTGACGATGCAAACCCGTTTATCAAGCAATCGTCTCAACGTGATTGCGGATGCGAGTGGCACACTCGCGTCCTTGCTGCTCACGATCAACCATGTCTACGCAAAGTACTATCTAGGGAATCAGGGGTGGGACGCGATCCCCGTTCATGATTCCTCCGCGGTGGCCTGCACAGCCATGCCTGACCTGTTTAAGACGCAAGCGGGTCGATTGAACTGCGTGCTCGAAGGTGATGAACGGGGGCGAACGCTACTCTCGCCCGGCGACGGCGTGCACCTCGTTTGTGTTGGTGTCGATTCAGAAGCTATGTTGCAGCACTATCAGGATTGCGTCACCGCGGGACGACCGCTTTGGGATAAGTAGCCCTGCGGGTTGAGCAGCATCGGGTTAAACGCCGTGGCGGGTTCTAGTAAATCGCCGTGGCGGGTTCTAGTAAATCGCCGTGGCGGGTTCTAATAAATGACTGTGGCGGGTTCTAGTAAATCGCCGTGGCGGGTTCTGATAGATCGCCGTGAATGGCTCGAATTCAGTCCCCGTGGCTGGCCTGAATCCGCTCCTGAATATACTTGCCTGCTGTAATATCGGGATATCGGTTTGATGCCCCCGCCGCAAGGCAGCTTTCCAATACACTGACCGGAGTTGCCGCATCGGGGTCGACAAACATCGCGATAGAGTATCGGTCAACGTCTCCGATTTTTGGCTGTACCCTGTGGGGTGTTGATCGATAGTTGCCGTTAGTCCAGCGCTCCATGAGGTCACCGGTATTGATCACAATCGCATCGTTTTCTGGTTCAACCGCATGCCAAATCCCTGCAGCATCCCGCACCTCGAGACCACCGATATCCTTTTGGAAGAGCAACGTGATCGTGCCGTAATCTGTGTGGGCACCCGCGCCGAGTTGACCGCCCTTTATGTCACTGACCCCACTCGACGGATAGTAAAGATATCGTAGACTCACACTTTCACCGCCGTGGCATCGAACAAAAAAGTCACGATCCTTATCCAACGCAACACTGAAAACGCGCATGATTCGATACGCAGCCTCTAGGCATTCTTGGTAAAACTCCGTCGTAAAATCTCGAAAACCTTCTGATGGCCAGCGACCGTCTTTCGGATCATGTTTGAGCAGATCTCGCATCGTGAACGTTTGTTTAAGATCCGCGGGCTGACTCGGATCTAGATGTTCAACACCGAGAGACTGATAACCAAAGTTTTCCTCGGCTGAGGTGTAGGCAGAACCTGCCTTTTGCGCTTCGCTTTGCTCGAAAAACCGGCGAGATAATTCGAAAGCTTTATTAATAGAGGCCTGCGAGACGCCGAGGTTTCTGATTTTCATGAAACCGGAACCGGTTAGCGCATCCGAGACACTTGAAGCGAGCAACCTCATTGCTTCGGGATCAGATTCATTGAAGATCGCGAAATCAATCGTTGGAATGTCGACCATATCTACCACCTCACCTACTGTTTTCGCGCCTCGAAGTATCCAAATTCTATTTGGATGCAGGATGCTGTTTTGACGACTATTTTGACGACTGTTTTGACGACTGTTTTGACAACCAGGCCATAAGGTCCGTCCGCTCTTCTGGCGTCATCCCAGTGAGATTCCCTAACGGCATGTAATCTGTGCTTACGGCCGTCAACATCTGTGATGCTGAACGATACACGGCGTCCCGATCATCCATGAGGATGCCCGCGGGAGGCGCTGTAAATCCGGGCTGCGTGGGTGACGCGGCATGGCAAACCGTACAGTGCTGATCAATCAACGCAAAAGCTGCGCCATCTTCAACCTGTAATGCCATCATCGACGCCTGTTGTTCGTAGCGCTCGTACCCCAACAACCCAGCCAGCACCAGAAAGGCAAGCGCTGCTTGAATCAGCACGCCATAACGAATTTCACCTCGATGTTTCAGGTTGAAAAAGTGTCGTGCGTAGGCTGTGATCGCGATAATTAAGATCAGGACCAGATAATTAAAATCATGCCCATACAAAAATGGATAGTGATTGCTGATCATGCAAAAAAGAACGGGTAACGTGAAATAGTTATTGTGCGTTGAACGAAGCTTCGCTAACGCGGCTGGCGCAGGATCTGGCTCTTCACCGGATTGAACCGCAGCAACAAACTTTTTCTGTGCGGGGATAATGCCAAGAAACACGTTCCCCGCCATAATGGTTCCCATCAATGCGCCGGCATGCAGAAAGGCAGCGCGATCTGAAAACAGCTGAGTCGCCAGCCAGCATTGAAGACAAATAAACAGGCCGAGTAACACCACAAATATGCGGGGAGAAAACCTGAGCGGTGATCGCACAAGCGCTTCATAAACCAACATGCCGGACAGCAGGTATCCAATGCTCGCAATCACAGCAAGGGTCGGATCAGCAACCCACTTGTCCACCCCGACCAGATAGGATTGCGCTTGTAGGTAGTACACCGCAACCATCAGCAATGTCCCCGTAATCCAGGTGGTGTAGGCCTCCCATTTGGACCAATGCAGGTTAGAAGGCCAACGCGGTGGTGCAAGCTGATACTTGGTGAAATGGTAAACACCACCACCATGTATCGACCAGAGGTCACCCTTGATGCCCTTTTCTTTCGCATCATCATCCGGCTCTTCCAGAGAGTTATCCAACCAGACGAAATGGAGTGACGCACCAATCCAGGCGATTCCCGTAATCAGGTGTAGCCACCTGACGATGACACTGAACCAGTCCACAAAATAGGCTTCCAAGGTTTATCTCTCTCTATGCTTCATGTTGTTGTTTTGTCATTGTTTATTTCAAATATGCACCGGCCTTATCGATCTTTATCCGGCACGCATGCAACTAGTGCCGACTCAATTGACCCGCAATGTAAGTAGCGGCAACCGAGGTCTCATCACCCAGAGTCATATGAACAAAAAGTTCATCTTCAACAGACTTCGAAAAACCAATGCGCCGACTCATCACCTCACTCGCATTGGGGTCCAATTGAATAAAATCTGCTTCTTTACCAATACCAAAACTTCCAATGCAATCGTCAAGATGCAGCGCTTCGGCGTTGCCCAATGTGGCCATGGCTAATCCTTCCATCGCACTGAGCGGCTTCCCCTGAAGCTGACACACTTTGTAAGCATCACCTAGCGTTCGCAACATACTCAGACTTGTCCCCGCACCGACATCAGTTGCCAGACTCACTGGAATATCCAGAGCCTGCAACGCCGCAACATCTAACAAACCGCTACCAAGAAAAAGGTTCGAGGATGGGCAAAAAGCCACCCGCGCGCCCTGGTCCGCGAACCGTTGTTTTTCCGAATCCGTCAGATGAATACAATGGGCATAAATCGAGCGGTCGTTCACCAAACCGTAGTGCTCGTAAACACCAAGATAATCAGGCATGTCCGGGTGGATACCCTTAACCCAGGCAATCTCATCCTGATTCTCCGAGAGATGTGACTGAATCCAGGTACCCGGATATTTTTTGTGCAACAGACCCGCCAACTCCAGCTGCTGAGGCGTAGAAGACCCGGCGAATCTTGGCGTAATGGCGTACCCCAATCGCCCCTTGCCATGCCATCGATTGATGAGCGACTCACTGTCTTTTGCACCTAGCGCCGCCGTATCCAGCAATTCAGGCATCGCATTCTGGTCCATCAGCACTTTACCTGCGATCAATCGCATACCCTTCTCATAGGCCGCTTCAAAGAGCACGTCAGTCGCTTGAAGATGGCTGGTGGCAAATACCAGCGCTGTGGTGGTGCCCGCATTCAGCAGACTGTCCAGAAAAGACACCGCTGATGTTGCAGCAAATGCCTCATCCGCGTAACGCGCTTCGGCAGGGAAGGTGTAGCGATTCAGCCAGTCCAGTAACTGCTCGCCGTAGCTCGCAATAATATCGAGTTGAGGGGAATGTACATGGGTATCAATCAGCCCTGGAATCGTCAGGAGATCGGGTTCATGTAGGCACAGCGCTAACTGAAAACCGGCCTGCTCAAACTGTTTCGCGGGTCCAACGTCTTTTATCAGACCGTCTTCAACCAACAAAACGCCATCTTCCAAATATTCCCATTTCAGTGGAGATACCGACGTGACATGCAAGATTCTGCCCCGAAAGGCCTGCGCGGACATTGATCTAAGAACCTCGGTAAGTTGAATATCCAAACGGACTTAAGAGTAAGGGAACATGATAGTGCTCAAGTGTATCGCTCACTCTAAAAGAGATATGCACGTCTTCGTAAAAGCTATTCTCGCCGCGAGATGAGAACCAGGGCTCAACATCAAACTCCAGTCGATATTTGCCAGAAGACAACACAAATTCGCCGTCCCACGATTCAACTCGGCCATCTGAATTGGTCGTCGCTTGCGCCAACTGAGTGCTACCGCTAAAAAGCCTGACGCCTATGCCTGCGGCGGGACTGCCACGAACCAGATCAAGAATGTGTGTGGTGATTGGCGTTCGATCTGCCATCGATTAACCCTCTATGAGCTTGTTGATTCGAATGTCCATAATGGCCGCCTGCTCACGGGCACCATTAGCTAGTTCTTGTTCTCTA
>JBLIIB010000261.1:0-6233 GCA_047634795.1 Candidatus Azotimanducaceae bacterium
GCAGGCCCCGGCAGGCAATGCCCCCCGCCGGTAAAGCCAATGACTCTCATGCCAGCACTTCTGGCCGCGAGCACGCCATTGATGCTGTCTTCCATAACAAGACACTGATCGGGCGCTACGCCGAGCCTATCTGCAGCGTGCAGAAACACGTCAGGGGCGGGTTTGCCGTTCTCCACAGCATCAGCAGAGAAGACATTCCCGCCGAACAAATCGATCAGCCCCGTCATTGATAGTTTATCGATCAGATGCTGAGCGCCACTGGACGATGCCACGGCCCGAACATGATTGAGTGAGCTGACAAACTCAAACGCGCCTGATACGGCTTGTAAATCTGCACGAATGGCTGATCCTAAAAGCTCCTCAAGTGTTGTGCGAAATGCTTCTGGCAGAGGTGTTCCGGTTTCTTGCTCTGCGTCCTGATTCAGCAAAGTATAAAATTCATTGTCAGCAATACCCGTGAATTTGTTCGAAAACGTTTCAAGGTCATACTGAAGACCGTGCTGGGCGAGATGCGCCAATACGATTTTTTGCACGATGAGTTCGCTGTTGACCAGAACGCCGTCACAATCAAAGATAAATGCGCTAAATGTGGATCCGCGGATCATGGGTGGACTCTGGTCAAAAAGAGTGATTATTGTGGTTAATCTCATCGAAGGGAATCAAAGTTATGTCAGTATATTGTCGACTTGGTTTTTTTGACGACACGGCGGCGCAAAAATTCGTGTGGAATTAGGAATGACGATGGTATTCGACACTAAAAAGATTGGATTAGGATTGGCGCTATTGGTCTTGTTGGCACTTAACTGGTGGCCATCATTGGATAAGTCCGTAGAAAGCTATCTGGCGGATGCGATAACAGACAATCTTGTTATCTTTGCGACTGCTCGTTCTTTAAACGGCATCATATCGGTGATTCAGTCGATTGAACTGAGCGTGAGTCTCGGGGCAGGCTTTGGCATTCATTTGGGTGAAATTCTTGATCCATTGAACGACTTGATTGAACGGTTTTCTGGCTTCGTGCTCTACGGCTTAGCCGGACTGGGACTCCAGAAGCTCGTGTTGGTGGCGACTTCAAGCTTACCGATGAAGGTATTGCTGAGCGTTGTGATGGTTTTGGGCTACCTTGCGCTTTGGGTGAGGCCGCGCTTTGAGAAATTTATCATCCGTGGATTCCTTTTGCTGTTGATGGTGCGATTCGCGTTTGTGGTAGAAGTCGGATTGATCGCAGGGCTTGACCGTTTGTATTTTGATGAGCGTACAAAGCAAGCTCACTCAGCACTTCAGCTCACCCGCGATACGTTGAGCAATCTTAGGGAGGATTACATTGAGGCTGCAGCGGATAGCGGTATTTATCAAGGGCTACTCACCGCCAGCGGAGCACTGTTAGGCGGAGACGAACAAGACGGAATAGCAGATATCGCGGCGAGCGCGGTTGTTGAACTAATTGTGATAACGCTAGTGCGCGGGCTGCTGCTGCCACTCATGTTCGTGTGGTTGTTACTGTTAGTCTTCCGCCGCCTTTTGCCGGCCCTACCGTAGTAGTGTTACATCCGTCTTTGTCGTGAGCTGATCACGTCGTAAGAGCGGTAGGTCAATTTGGATGGGTGGTATTGAACGAATTTGTGAACTAATTTCCAGGGCGGGTGATGAAATGCGGGCCCACACGGAGCGATCCTAGAATGTCTGATAATCAATTTGGCCAACCCATTGGTGAATCGTTAGACGATTGGAAATCCCTGTCCATTCCATCTAAAAATCCTATGGAAGGGCGTTTTTGCCGCGTTGTGCCAATGTCGCTAGACTTCCTGGACGATCTTTATGAAGCCTATGGGCTGGACGATGGGCGACTTTGGACCTATATGTCGATGGGGCCCTTCAAATCCCGGGCAGACTTTGCACATTGGCTTGCGAGCGTCTGTGATTCAGTTGACCCGATGTTTCATGTGATTGTTGATCAAAAAAGCGCTAAAGCTTATGGCCTTGCGGCTTACATGCGAATCCAACCCGGCGCGGGTGTTATTGAAATCGGCAGCATCGCTTTTTCTCCATTGCTACAAAAAACGGCGCTGGCCACAGAGGCGATGTTTTTGTTTATGCAGCGGGCATTTGATGAATTGGGCTATCGTCGCTATGAGTGGAAATGTGATTCCTTGAATGCGCCATCACGGGCAGCAGCGCTCAGGTTAGGTTTTTCCTATGAAGGATTGTTCCGACAGGCGCTCGTTTATAAAAATAGAAACCGAGACACTACCTGGTTTTCCATACTCGACTCGGAGTGGCCTCGCTTGAAAGTGGCGTTCCTAGGTTGGCTAGACGACGGCAATTTTGACGAAAACGGCTTTCAGAGAATGCGGCTACAAGCGTTTCAGGCGCAAGATCCCGATGGGAAATCCTGATGGTTTCAGCAGGCTTTGAATGTTCGATCAACCCCGTATTGTGATGTCCTGGAGTGTGAATTGCTTTAGCGTCGTTGTGTTTTAAATATTGAAAATTACGTGATGCCAGACGCTGACTTTCGGCTCTATGATAAGCTCGCGCGATGACTAAATTAAATACTCGTGTCGTGCTGGCCAAGCGACCTCAAGAACAGGCTACACCCGATTGTTTTTCAATTGAAACTGAAGAACTCGGACCACTGCCGGATGGCAAAATACGTGTTGCGGTTGAATATATATCCGTCGATGCGGGCACAAGGACCATGCTTCGCGGCGAAGGTTTTCACATGCAGGTGGGTCTTGGAGAGCCCATTCTGGCAGGTGGGGTTGGCAGGATCATTGAATCAAATGTAGATGGCTGGAGTGTGGGTGAAGTGGTTCGCGGTGGGCTCTGCTCACAAACTATTGCGACCGTTCCGCCAGAAGCGCTGGAGAAGGTAGCCGCTTCAAATCTGCCGTTGAGCGTTCATCTTGGTGCGCTGGGTGGCTCTACGGGTGTCACTGCCTGGATCGGCGTTCGCTGTGTGGCGAAACCTAAACCCGGTGATATTTTTGTAGTATCGGCCGCGGCGGGTGCCGTTGGATCCGTCGTTGGGCAAATCGCTAAACGCGATGGTGCAACGGTCATTGGGATTGCCGGAGGCCAGCGTAAAACAGATTATATTGTCAGCGAGCTCGGTTTTGATGCGGCCATTGATTACAAAAACGAAAATGTAACAGAGCGTCTGCGCGAACTAGCTCCTGATGGTGTGAATGTTTTCTTCGACAATGTGGGCGGGCCAGTTCTTGATTCTGTTTTGGATCATCTTGCCATGCGTGCACGGATCATCATTTGTGGTGCAGTGTCGCAATACGACCATATGGATAACGTGACGGGACCATCCCTTTATCTCAGGCTCGCTGAGCGACAGTCCACGATGGAAGGTTTTGCTTATTTCCACTTTCCTGAACAGATGGATCCTGCCAAAGCAGAGCTGACGGAATGGCTTAACGACGGTTCACTTGTGTTACCGGAAGAAGTATTGGACGGCATTGAACGTTATCCCGAGGCACTCCAATTTATGTTCGAAGGCGGGAACCTCGGTAAGCTTCTTGTGAAAGCGAGCTGATCTGATTACTCGGGTGTTAGTGTCGGGCCGCGCAGTTCAGGCGAGCCTGGGAACGCAGTGATGTCGCAACCAGACATTAATCACGGCACCCCTAGCGGAAAGCGTCGCCCAATGCGGTCATATAGCTTGTGATCATTCGCTGACTCACGGCTGCTTTGGGCGCAAAAGACTCGCCGCCATGGAACACACCGGGAAACACGGCAAGCTCGCAGGGTACGCCTGCGGCGATAAGACGATTGGCATAAGCCATATCCTCGTCGCGAAATAGATCTTCAGAGCCAACGCAAATATAGGCGGGTGGAAGCCCAGCCAAATCGGTCGCCCTTGATGCTGCGGCATAGGGGGAGGCATTTTCCTCGGGCCGTCCGTCTAGATACATTTCCCATGCGTTGAATGACGTGGATTGTTTCCAGATTGGATGATTGTCGATTTGTCCCGAAGCCGTTGCATGAAGGTTGTCGATCATGGGGTAGAGCAATAGCTGCAGTCGCAGTGGAATATTGTCGTTATCCCTATTCATCAAAGCGACGCCCGCGGCCATGCCTGAACCGGCGCTGGCCCCTCCTATTGCAATGTTGTTTGGATCGATGCCAAATGACGCTCCGTTATCATAAATCCAGCGGAGTGCCGCATAACAATCATTGGGGCCGGCAGGGAACGGGTGTTCCGGCGCGATTCGATATTCCACGGAGAAAACGGTGCACTTGAGTTTTGCTGCGATAATACGTGCGCGATCATCTTCGGCACTACCCATGATATAGCCGCCACCGTGAATCCAGAGCAGGGCAGGTCGATTCGGTTTATTACTACCGTGGTAAACATACAGTGTGATGTCACCATCAGCGCTTGGGCAAGAAACGATGGCTTCTTCGACGTCAACTGAAGCACGTTGGGCCGGACGCGACGCGATAACTTCTCTCATCCTTACGATATTGTCCCGGTTCAAATCAAGGGCCGGGAACGATTCCAGCATTGGCCTGAGCGCAGGATCAATCTTGTCATAGTCGAGTTGTGCCACGGTTGGGTCCTTTTCTAGTGGTTCTTTTTCCTTTAGTTCATGGACCGCTAACGGCTTCTTAGTTCATGGACCGCTAACGGCTTATTTGTTCATGAACCGCTAACGGCTTCTTAGTTCACGTACCGCTAACGGCTTAATCCTGAGGACCATTAACGGTTTAATTCAATGAACGACTCGCGTGGCTAATTTAGTGAATCGCTAGCGCTTATTTCAATGAAGCGCCAGCGGCCTAATTCAACGAACCGCTAGCGATTTTTTTCAACGAACCGCTAGCGATTTTTTTCAACGAACCGCTCGCGGCGCTATTTGCTTTTAGGTGCCTCTTCGCTTTCCAGCCAGTTGTTCAGTGTGTCGTGAAAGTGCCTGATTTTAGATTCCTGATAGCTCGCGAAAATGGTTTCACCTTTAGGGTGACTCTTTATGCCTTTTTGCACCATGCGATGGTTCACATAGTCTTGGTTGAAGATTTTTGCGAGATTGCTGCCGATTTCGGAGGCGACGGTGTAGTCGTCATCGATATCAAGAAAGGTGCATTTTGCCGGCTCCGGCATATCAACGCCTTCTGGTAATGGAATCATGTACATCACTTCGTGTAGTGATTGTTCGGGATTGTCCCCATCCGGTCTAAAGCGGTAGAAGATGGGATTAAAATCAGCCCACGGGCTGATGTTCGGGAAGAGTGAATAGTAAATCGCATCGTTTAGGTCAGCATCACTGACGGTATCTACTTCGTCGCCATACTGCGGGCGCATGGCTTCGCGTCTTGTTGCTCCCGCTGATTCGCGGTACTCGGCGGGGTTGGTCGGATAAACCATTGGTGTTTCTTCTTCACCGGGAATAATTTTGCCTCCAACCCAACTACACATTTGAATGTCAGCAGACTTCACGTCACCGCTAATATATTCAGCATGTTCTGTAAATCGCCCGTTGCGTCCGTCCGGTGTTTCGACTTCAACCAGGTCTTCCTCAATGCGGCGATAAACATGCCCGCTGATCATATGTTTCATGCTTTGAAAGGCTTTACCATCGGGGTAACAAGAGGGGTCATTTTCTTTTGATCCGGTGTGGGGACTGGGATAACCAGAAGGCGACATCGCGCGGGAAAAGTTACCCCACGTATCGTATTTGGAATTCACATCGCCGAACGAGCCCAGGAGTTCAGGGTGCGTCGCGATCACGTGATAGGACTCCATGAAAGCTTCTTGCGCAATCTTCCAGTTACATGGCAACCGTTTAATCAGATGCGCGGCCTTGTATCTGCGATTGAAGGGAACGCCGAAGTGACGGTCGAAATCACCGATGAAGTCCGCCAGTGGTTCACAGTTTTGGTCCGGGTTGATAAAAAAGAATCCGCCCCAGTTCCCAATCGGAACTTCTGTCAGCGAGTATTCTTCTTCAGTGACTGAAGGAAAGTCCCAATGACCCGGTATTTCTTTCAGGGTGCCATTGAGTTCCCACGACCAACCGTGGAAAGGGCAGCGGAAAGCTTTTAGCTCTTTTCGGTGGTTATCGCAAAGTGCTCGGCCTCTGTGCAGGCACGCGTTGGCAAAACATTTCACTTCGTCTTCTGAGACTCGAACGATGATAAAAGAGAGTGAAGCTATATCGTATACATGGGTGTCGCCGACGTTACGAACATCAGATTCATGGCACGCCATCTGCCAAACGCGT
>JBLIIB010000262.1:0-6184 GCA_047634795.1 Candidatus Azotimanducaceae bacterium
CTGCTGGTAGAAATGGCGATGAGCCCCTGGTTTCGGGCTCGCGCGATTAATCAGAACGCGAGTAACACTGGCGCCGGTGCAACGGCAGCCAATATCGGCGTAAGACGACTACTGACCCCGCGCGAACTGGAACAGAAGACAACGTCATTACTTGGATGGACATGGGGCGGCGATGAGGACAAAAAAGCGTTTTGGCTCTATGACGGTCAGAACACAACTCTGGTCGACCAGTTTGGTATCTACTACGGCGATATTGATTCCAACGGTATCAAAACACGATCACGAGAACTCACTTCTTTAATGGCAAACGTGGCCGAAAAACAAGCTGCTTCCATGGCTTGCCCTGCGGTTGTTGTCGATTTTTCACGACAGGAAAAAGACCGTCTACTGTTTAACGATCTATCTCAATCAACTACGCCAGCCACTGAATTTGAAGCAACGGTCGACGTCACGCCGGAATCCTTCGAAGACAGACAAACTTACAGTACAGCGGGCAGCACGGGTAGCGGCGAAAAACACGCCTTCATTGCGTTCACCAATGATTTTTATGACGAAGAAATCGGAGACAGAAATCTTCGGGTAGTCGCATTACAAGTGCGTGGTCCAGACAACATTGTCATTCTGGAGGCAAGTCTGCGGGATTTTGATGAAATTGAGGGCGCCGCGGCGGGATGCGGTGACGCAAACAACGCCGACTATAATTTGTGGAGCGAATGCCGCATCACTATTCCTTTTACCGCATCGGCAACGGGCACATACACCGTCGAAGTTTCCGCCTGGGGTCAACAGGCAGGGCCTGACCCCGTCATGATGAGTATTGGACTAGAAGACCTTTCCTACATTGACGGCAACTCCACTGGCGCCGCTCAAATCAAATCTAAACTCATCGATTTACACAAAAGGTTCCTCGGAGAATCCTTAAGTTTGGGCGACGAAGAGTTAGAAATGAGCTATCTGTTGCTCGTCGAAACCTGGCAGAAGCGATCCAATAGCGGCCTTGGCAGTTGGGCGTGGACCTACCCCAATGAAAATTGTGAATTTTACGACCCAGCGCATTGGGCGGCGGATGGTCCAGGCTCGAACGCTCAGGATGACAACGCCATGATGTACACCTGGACCACGATGCTCATCTATCTCATGACTGACTTCTACTACCTACATGAATAATCGGCGAGCGGTATGAAAAGAAGAGAACTATTAAGAAAAAGCATGATCGCCGGCGCAGTGGGATTATTGACACCCTCGCCCAAAATATTTGCTGCCTCGTCAGATGGCTATACAGGTCCACTACTCGTAACCCTGCAGATGGACGGTGGCTGGGACGTCACCAGCTTTTGTGATCCCAAGATAAATCAAGCCGGCGAACCCATCATTAACCACTGGGCCAACACCGCGGAGATACAGACCGCCGGAAACATTCCCTTTGCGCCATTCGGCAACAACGCTGCTTTCTTCAACAAGTATTACGCCAATATGATCGTCATCAATGGCGTTGACGCGCAAACCAATTCCCACACGACCGGCGTTTTGCACAACTGGAGCGGCAGAAATTCAGAGGGTTTCCCATCGATCACAGCGATGTTTGCGGCTCACCACGCACCGAACCAACCCTTGTCCTACATCAACAGTGGCGGTTTTGCACAAACAGGCGATCTGATTCGGTTCAGCCGTCTGGAGGATGTTCGCGCGCTCAGGCAAATTCTCGTTCCCGAACGAGAATCAGAAGGTGTCTATCTTAGAAGCCCCGGTGATATGAACCGGATTCGTGAATTTCGAGATCTGCGACTGGCGCGAATGCGGCAGGACCCTTCCAACCTTAATCGCATGACCAGCAACCTCGATGCTTATGCCGACGCACTGCAAAACAAGTCAGCGCTCACCGGTTTCGAATCGTTTATTCCGGCTGATGAAGATATTGTTCCTGCAGATACTGTTAACGCCGAGATCACGAGTAATCTTCGTCGTCAGATTCAAATGACAATGGCCACTTTTCAGGCAGGCATCGGTTCGGCTGCAGATTTATTGGTCGGCGGATTTGATACCCATAACGATCACGACAATCTGCATGGTTCTTTGTTTGCACATGTCGCAGACTCACTGGATTACTTTTGGACTCAGGCAGAAATCGCAGGACTCGCCGACAGAATCACATTGGTGATAGGCTCAGACTTTGGCCGTACGCCCAATTACAATTCTGACAATGGCAAAGATCACTGGCCGATCAGTTCTTTTGTCGTCATGGAAAAAAACGCAAATTGGACCAATCGCTCGGTGGGTCAAACCGATGAAGGGCACAAGCCCCTGTCCATCAACCCCACAACGCTCGCGCAAGACGACAACGGCACCGTGATTTATCCAAAACATGTACACAAAGCCCTACGCCGTCATCTGGGGCTGGAAAACACCTCGGTAGATGCAAACTTTGCGTTTACCGCCACCGAACAATTTGCGTTTTTTGGATAAAAAACTCGGCGAGCCTGATGGTTTCAACCCGTAAGCAGCCTAAGCAACGAACCTAGGGAACCTCTGGCTAAAGTCTATTTACGTCGGGAGGCGGAGTCCATTACAACGTCCGGGGCGGACAAAAACATGTGCGGCCCAGTCGGAACGCCGGACCGCTTGCCCTGGCCCGCGCGGCCCGGACTGGGCGTCGCCACACCTGCGCGGCCCGACCAGTGCCCATTTAACCAGAGCGTCCCTAGTATCTAAAAAACACCCGGCCAGCATACTCCAAGAGCTATTACTGAGCAGACGGCAAACACGGTAAACCCATCGGTTGCTGGCTGACAGCCATTCGGATGAGCCAGGCTGAAACACCACAAAATTAAAACACTATTGATCGTCTTGGGTCTAACCTCAGGTGATATTCTTCGGTATAACCTTCGCTCTATACGAAGAACTAAACCAAGAGCGATACCAAGAGCTCTTCGAAGGACGGTCAAAAACACTATTCTCAATACTAGCGATGCAACCACTGAATACAGGTCACTTCAATGAACGTCGATAAGCTTTCAAATAAGCAGGTAAGAAAAATCCTGGAAGTCAGCCAAACCATTGCGATGGTCGGGCTCTCAGGAAATTGGTCCCGCCCGAGTTACTTCTCTGCGAAGTATCTCATCGACCGCGGCTACAAAGTCATTCCCGTCAATCCGAACTACGACGAAATTCTAGGACAGCCATGTGTACCATCGTTGGATGCCATCACTGAGCCTGTCCAGGTCGTCAACCTGTTCCAACGCGCAGAATTTGTGCCCAATTTTATCGACGATGCCGCCGCCCTGGGTGCAAGTGTTTACTGGATGCAACTGGGGATCGTAAACGAAGAAGCTGCGCAAGCGGCACGAAAAAAGGACATGACCGTGGTAATGGACCGTTGTATGAAAATCGAATATGCCCGCCTGTTCGGTGGATTGAACTGGTCCGGTGTGAACACCGGCGTGATTACCAGTAAAAGACCCAGGAGAGTGATATGACCGATAATGACCATGACCATGACCATGACCACGACCACGACCACGAATACGATTTCGAAACCCTGTGCCTACACGCCGGGCAGGTTCCAGATGCGGCCACGGGCTCAAGAGCCGCGCCGATCTACCAGACCGCGGCCTATGTGTTCGATGACACAGATCACGCCGCCAGCCTGTTCAATGCCCAGACGTTCGGCAATATCTATTCTCGCTTGTCTAATCCAACAACTGCCATGTTCGAAGAGAGGATGGCAGCATTAGAAGGTGGGCGCGCGGCCCTTGCTGTCGCGTCAGGTCTCGCAGCACAAATGACAGCAATCCTGACCCTGCTGTCCGCGGGCGACGAACTCGTTTCGGCGAGCACGCTTTACGGAGGCACCTATTCGCAGTTCGATATCAATTTTAGACGCATGGGTATCGATACCACTTTTGTGGACCCGGAAGATCCGGAAAACTTCAGAGCAGCCATCACTGAAAAAACCCGCTGCGTGTTTATAGAGACGATCGGAAATCCTTCAAACAATATTATTGATATCGAGGCCGTGGCCAAAATTGCCCACGAATACGGCATCCCCCTCATGGTCGATAATACGTTTGCCTCACCCTATCTTTGCAACCCATTTGAACATGGTGCGGATATTGTGGTGCATTCCGCCACGAAATTTATTTGCGGCCATGGCACCTCAATTGGCGGCGTGATTATCGAGTCCGGAACATTTCCATGGGACAATGGCAATTTCCCGGAAATGGTCGAGCCATCCAAGGGTTACCACGGCATTCGATTCTATGAGACGTTCGGCGATTTCGCTTACATCACTAAATGCCGACTGGAAACGTTGCGCACGCTCGGACCAAGCCTTTCGCCCTTCAACTCCTTTCTGTTTCTACAGGGGCTGGAAACGTTACACCTGCGGATGGAACGCCACGTCGAAAACGCCGTCCGGGTTGCTCAACACTTAGAAGCCCATGAAGCTGTTTCCTGGGTCAAGTATGCAGGTCTTGAAAGTAGCCCCTATGCCAATCTTGCCAAAAAATACCTGCCCAAAGGCGCAGGCTCCATCATGACTTTCGGCGTCAAAGGCGGGCTCCCGGCGGGGGTGAAATTTATCGAAAGCGCAGAGTTTATGAGTCACCTTGCCAATGTCGGTGATGCAAAAACATTGATCATCCACCCGGGCTCAACGACACACAGACAATTGAACGAAGAAGAACAAATCGCTGCGGGGATATCTCCGGACATGATTCGTATCTCTGTCGGGCTTGAATCTATCGATGATATCTTGTGGGACATTGATCAAGCTCTGGCACACTCGCAGGCGTAACCTTTAGTCACGAGATTGCGCCTTTCGTTAAGTAATATTAACGGTGAAACGGGAACGAAGGGCCAAACAATGACGGACAGTCCTCTCAGACCTCTGGACTTTGAGCGTGACATCGAGGACATCGAGCGCATTGGGATTAGATGTAATCTTCGCCCAGACACAGACAAGGCCTTACAAACGCTCAGCACCTCAATCAACGCACTCGGCCGAATGTGGCTTGGCGTTAGGCCCGCCGGCCATCTGGCATTCAATGATGAGCTTAAGAGGCCTGAATTCCTGATCAAATCACGGGACCATCTTATCCGCCTGCCTACACCGCACTTTGGATGGGCGTTCTAAAGGCCCCGAATCTAGAGGCCCCTAGACTTTCCGCATCTCAACATCTCAGCTATACTGCACTGCAACATAACCGGAAGACAACGTATGCCGAGCCCTTCAAAATCATCTGAACTGAGCCGCCTTGAGAAAGAAATGGCGAGTGCTGCATCCTATAAGGCCTGGAAAGTACTGGCTCAGGAGCATGACTATTTGTCCGGCATGGAAGATTGGAAAAGAGTCGAGAAGTCCGATAACTACGACTATGCCAATATTCATTCGCGACTTGGCACTCTGCGTGATCTGCGTTCCCGACGAGACTATAGCGGTCTACTGTTTGCGCTCAACGAAGGCATTCACGGTAATCAAGGCGGCATGGGCCGGGCGGCTCTTTATGAAAAGACCAAGTTTGGTACCAAACACCTCATCGAAGAATACGTCGAAGAATTGGTGAATTCCCTCAAGGATATCGCCCAGGTCGGCGAAGAAGAAGTCTCTGCCAACGACAAACATGATTTCTTCCATCGCGCGAGTCTTTGCTTTGGAAGTTCTGCATTGATGTTGAGTGGCGCCGGATCGTTAGGCCATTTCCACGGCGGAGTCATCAAGGCACTACTGGAAGAAGATTTACTCCCTGATGTGATTTCCGGGTCGAGTGCGGGTTCAATCTTCGCCGCCATCATTGGCACACATACAACAGCCGAACTCAAAAAACTTTTCCGCAGAGGAATGATAGGGCCAGAAGCTCTTTCCTCGGCCAGTGATGAAGTCGTGCAGATCGATTCCGCACACATGCGCATCATGCTGGAAGCAACGATTCCTGATTTAACCTTTCAGGAAGCCTACGAGAAGACGGGCAAAAAGATTAGTGTAACGATTGCACCCGCCGAGGAGCATCAGACATCACGTCTGATGAATGCGATCACGTCACCCAATGTATTTATTCGCTCAGCGGTACAAGCTTCATGCGCTGTACCGGGTGTTTTCCCCCCCGTAATGCTGATGGCTAAAAATGCGTACGGCGAGACGCAACCCTATCTGCCTACTCGCCGATGGGTAGACGGTGCTATGACCGAT
>JBLIIB010000263.1:0-6184 GCA_047634795.1 Candidatus Azotimanducaceae bacterium
CCACGCTGCCAACTGCAGAGCCGCTCCGCGTTCACCCATAGCTAGCCAGGTGCGAAATACTCCGGTGGTGAGAGTCGGGATGCCAAAATGTTCCACAACCCCAAATTCGGCGGCAGTCTCCATGAGCACAAGCGCCAGCCCGCCGGCAATTGCGGGCCTTGCCAACGGCAGCGTGACCCTTGTGAACTGCTGAAATTCGGATGCACCTAAGATTCGGGAGGCGTCAGACAGCATGCTTGATTGCGAATCCAGATTGACGCGGACCAATAGATAAACATAGGGATATAGCACCAGCGCCATAACCAGGGCAGCGCCAGGCAGAGAGCGTATCGGTGGCAGGCGAAATTCGGTGATCCCCCATCCGGTGATGTCCCTTATGAAAGTCTGCACCGGCCCCGACACCTCTAACATGTCAGCGTAGACATAACCTGCTACGTACGTGGGTAGCGCCAGTGGCAATACCAAGGCGGGTGCGATCCAGCGATGGCCGAAAAATTTAAAGTGGGTGTTCAACCACGCGGTGCTGACGCCGCAAACACCAGCGAGCAGGCCAGTAAGCAACATTAGCCACAGAGTATTAAGTACATACTCCGCAAGCAGGTATTCACGCAAGTGTATCCACACTTCATCGGTGGGCCCGAATAACGCAGCCAGCACTACTCCGAGCGGCAGCGCAATCGGTATGGTGATGAGCAGCGTCCCAAGGTCGAGGGTGCGTGATTGATTACTCATGTCGAGTTGAAGAGCTGTCGTAGAACACTGAGAATGGCTGTCCGTTGTATAGGAAATTCGCGTGAGTATAACCTTCCAGAGCATTCAGCACGCTTACACTAATACCCCTGTTCTGCAGGATATCGATTTAACCGTAGACGCCGGGGAGATTGTCTGTGTTCTTGGTCCATCAGGCAGCGGTAAATCGACGTTATTGAAGCTGGTCGCGGGGCTCGAAACTCTGCAGGCTGGGAGCATCATCCTGCCTGATTTGCAGATCACACCCCAACGGTGTCCACCTCCCGAACAGCGCCCGGTTGGTTTGGTGATGCAGGAACATGCACTGTTTCCTCACCTGACTGTTGCTGACAATGTTGGTTTTGGGTTGCATGGCCGCAGTCGTCGTGACCAATCCGAGCGTGTGGCATCACTGCTGGCAGTGGCTGGCCTTTCGATGATGGGGGATCGCTATCCACACACCCTATCAGGTGGGCAGCAACAGCGTGTGGCCCTCGCTAGGGCACTGGCGCCAGAACCGGCCGTGATGCTGCTGGATGAGCCGTTTGCCAGTATTGATGTGCTGTTGCGTAATCGTCTGCGCAGTGACACTCGTCGCTTGCTCAAAACATCCGCAACTACGGCTTTGCTGGTGACCCATGACCCTGCTGATGCCATGGCAGTTGCAGATCGTATAGCAGTTATTGTTGACGGTGAGTTGGTTCAATACGGAGTACCACAGACGTTGTGGGAAACGCCTGCTCACCCTTTTGTTGCAGAGGTTTTGGCCGGGCGCCAATTGTTTAATGCAGTGGCTACCGGAGGGACGTTAGCCTCCGCTTTTGGCAACTTCGAGATTAGCGCCTTCGAGACCAGCGCCGTCGTGACTGAAAATACGATTGTTAAAGTCTCTGTTGCGCCTTCGCGAATCGGGCTGGTATCGGTCTTGGAAGGGCCGATATCGATTGTTGATATCCGATTCTCGGGCCGGTTTTTTACGATTCAACTTGCCAGCGCGGATCAGTTGCTCGAAGTGCACGTAGCTGATGTCAGTCAGTACAGGCTCGGACAATCCGTTGCAATAGAGATTGCACCCGAAGATGTGCTGATATATGGTTGCGAATGATTCTCATTTAGGATGCATCATGATTCAACCGCTCGTGCTCGCTTTGCTACTGTTGTTGCCATCGGCGTCGATAACCGCCGCAGAACTCAATTTGTATTCCGCCCGCCATTACGATTCCGATTTCTCACTGTATGAACGTTTTACGGAGGAAACCGGCATCAAGGTAAATCTCATCGAAGGCGGTAGTGACGCATTGATTGAACGCATTCTGGCAGAAGGCGATTTGAGCCCTGCGGACATTCTTATCACTGTCGATGGAGGCCGCCTCTGGCGCGCGGCCGAAGCCGGTATCTTTCAATCCGTTGACTCTGAAACACTTAGCACGCGGGTGCCTGAATACCTCAGAGACCCGAACAATCTGTGGTTTGGCCTTTCAAAACGAGCCCGAGTTATTGTCTATCGCCGATCTGAAGGGTTGCGTGTGCCTACCCATTATGAAGACCTGGCAAAGCCCGAGTATCGCAACCGGGTCTGCATGCGGTCATCTTCGAACATCTACAACTTATCGCTGTTGGCCGGGATGATCGAAACAGCCGGCACACCTGCAGCGTTGCAATGGGCTGAAGGTGTCGTGCAGAATTTTGCGCGACGACCCCAAGGCAACGATACTGCTCAGTTACGTGCTGTGGCCATTGGTGAATGCGGGGTAACAATTGCTAACACCTACTATTTGGGTCGGCTGATGGCGTCCGACGATCCTGCGGATAAGACGGTTGTCGCAGAACTGGGTATTGTTTTTCCGAATCAGGATGCCCGAGGTACCCACGTTAATATCAGCGGTGCCGGGGTTACTCGATACGCGCCTAACAGAGCCGCGGCAGTTCAATTTCTGGAATATCTGACCAGCGATTTTGCCCAACGTCTATTTGCTGAAGGTAACAATGAGTATCCTGTGGTGGGTAAAGCGACGGGCCCGATTGCCGATCTGGGCGAATTCAAAGAAGACAAGGTAAATGCAGCGACCTATGGCAAGCGGCAGGCGCAGGCGGTCATGGTCTACGATCGTGCGGGCTGGCGTTAAACTTTGAGATAGGGTTCAGTTTTATCCCGACCCAAATGTTTTCTCGAGTCAGCAGGTGCGTATCTTTAGGAAATGGCTTGTTATCAAGGAGCCATCAGCGGAATCAAAGAGCCATCAGCGGAATCAAAGAGTCATCAGCGGAATCAAAGACCCGTTAAACTTTTGTGTTGATCAACGCGCTCATCGTCAGCTCCCGGGAGCGCAATGCTCATCGCGATGACAGTTTGAGTAACGGATGTCCCTGCAGTCTTTATTTTTTCGAGATGCGCCCAGTCTTTTGTGCGATTAAAAGTGGTTTCGACGCTAGCCCCGAACGACATAAGTACAGGTCAGTTGCCCGAAGTGATTCTCGCTGGACTCGACGCGCCGATGTTAAATCCGCAGTAACTAATGACCAAGGATTGTGTTACCAATGTGTTGTTTGACAGACAGCTGGTGGTCCTAGAAAAAGACGGAGCTGCAATTTGATCGCGATCCGCTCTCGGGCTTTGACATCAATCGGTTGTTGAAGCGGCGATGACCTCCGTAATTTCTCTGGTGCTATTCCCCTAGCGCTATTCCTCTGGTGCAGTGCCCCGTGGTGCAATACCCAAGGTCAGGGCTTGAGGATGATCGTTGTTTTGTAGAGAGCGCGCAATGCAGCAACTCGACGGTGCGGGGATGTGTTGGAAGGCAGTGGTCCAAAAAGAAAAGCCTGCTTTATTTAGAATGAACCACTCCTATCCGATATTTAAAAAGGCGCGCGAGTAGGTCGCGCATTTGAATTGAGCTACTACTAATGGCGGGGTTGTCTTTTAAGCAGGGCTTGAAGTCCGAGTTAAAAAGACACCTGACGATCACGCGATAGCGAAACACCTTAGAAGGTTGGCCATGCGCGCGAGTGAGGGATGGTGAGGGAAATGCACAATGCGATTTCTTGAAGAGAACCAATTATGAATAACAGCGTGTCACTCCCAGTCATTAGTTGTAGGCACCAATTAGTCTTTAGAATGGACAACCGTGCTCAAAAAAATCTGTCATTTAAAGAGGGTACGCGCGCATAGCTGAGAGCGGAAAGACTGGAGTGATGTTAGTAAAGTGTGCGGTAAGACTTTGTGTGTCAGTGGTCCTGTGAAATCGAAGCGGCACCACGGCGCGTCGCGCTGAGCTCATAGAAAAGCGGACGGCACCCTCAGAGCTCTCAGGTTACGATGTGTTCCGGCCAGCGGAGCAATGTCGTTATCAACTGTGCGCAAGGTTGAAACAGCGGTGATACTGTATTTCCTATTAACGGGCCAGCTTAAAGACTCATCGACGTTAAGAAAAAGGCAGTGAACGACCGAAGAAACCGGGTGCCTAGGGCGGCGCCCGGTGATTAAGAGGGTGGCATAGGGATACTTGCCTATAAAAGTAGCGAGTCTAGCGCGGAGGCCGGCCTCCACCTGCGGTGCCAGGATTTCTCTCTGATCGCTCTTGCTGTCGCTTTGGTTCTCCATATCGGAATTCCAAAAACGTTAGTACCAGTCCAATAGACATTAGGGCGAAGACTAGAACGGCAATATAAATCATGTTTTCGGCAATCATGATCGATCACTTCGAGCCGCTAGGCTAGACAATTTGAAGTAGATACCAAATGCAAGAATGGATGGCACCCAAATGGCGGTAAACAGACCCTCGTTCTGGTAACCCTCAAACCAGAGCAATCCGGAAACGGCGAAGGACACTGCGACCGCGAGCATGATGAATAAATCGGATAGTTTGAACATGTTGATTTCCTTACCTAGTGTTTGGCGTGCGTCCGGTCAGGGGCCCGGACGCTCCCTTTAAACTTCGTGAAATCCTATCGCAGCAAGCAACAACCCTGCGATGGTGGCTCCTGCTGGTATGCGCAGCCCGACGACGCCGAACACGTCGATCATCGGCGGTACAAGTCCCGTAAATCCGAGCGGAACCCATAAGAAAAATGGAGCGGCGATCAGCAATCCAAGCCAGCCTGCTAAACGCAACAAGGTGCTTTTGCCTCCAGCCCCGTTAGGGGATGTCGAAGCGTTTGTGTCGCGGTTGATATTATCTGCTTTGTTTGTCATTTTGCTCTAAGACGATTTCGAGTCGGTGTAATTTTTATAAAGGTTTGTACGTCACCTACCAACTGATGGTTCACAATTTGCTTTGTCGCAACTGAAGACGATAGGTGTTCCTCTAGGGAACGTCGGTGCGACTGACTTTTAGTTTGATTGCTAAGGCACATCTGAGATCTAGAAGTACAAAGTTCCTCTATCCTAGCACCTTGTCTCAAGGCTTCCCAAGGTCGTTTGATGTGGCCGCAACGATTCTCGGAAGTAGTAGGTTCGAAGTGATGAGGCCTAGCTAAACTTACGATAGGCGAGCTTCTTATCTCACACGGTTGTTCGTAGGGTGCTTGCGGCTTATTTTACCTGAGTGGTTAGGGTCCACGTTCGGCATGTGAGTTTGAGTTTAGATGCCTGAATTCTGCACCGCCGGTTTTCCCATTCATCGGGTAAAGTGGTGGTATCGGCCGTCAGATCGTTTTTTGCGCTGCAGATATGACTGCATTCAGGCACTAGTTAGCCGACGAAGCTTCAAATTTGGAGCCCTATTACATGTCTTGGTTCTCATGG
Source organism: Candidatus Azotimanducaceae bacterium (assembly GCA_047634795.1). GTDB lineage: Bacteria > Pseudomonadota > Gammaproteobacteria > Pseudomonadales > Azotimanducaceae > UBA9659. Next base: position 5,474 of record JBLIIB010000263.1, read on the forward strand.
CGAATCATGGGTATGTTCTTTTGATACCACGACATTAAAAATCCGTATTGGGACTTGTCCAGTTCCTAAATCGATTGTTTGTTCGTCGTCTCAATGAACAACCCGTGCGAAGCGGCGGCTTGTTTCAAGACTATTTCAGGTCAAGCCTGGTGCAGGATGATGTCTATTGAATGATCTGCTTACGACAAATTGAACCTAATTTGCACGTAGTTGAAATGGTTTTTGATCCCGGCAATTATCGTCGGTCTAGCGACACGGTGCAGGGGTTTGATAACTACATTTAGATGTTGTTTTCAAATCGAAATTATTTTTAGCGTCTGGGATACCAAAACAGAGATCGAAAAATACCCTGAATATTTTTGTGAGCCGATGGGATCTGACGTGATCGCGAAGACTCGTTATTGAACCATAAAGAGTCTTCAACGTATCTCATAAAGAGTCTTCAACCAATATCACAAGAGTTTCGTCATCGGATTTCAAAAAGGGTCTCAACGAATCTCGAAAAAAAGGATTGATCGAATGCGCGAAGCAATTCAGATAACAGTTCGAAGACATGACCGGTGATGCTTCGCATCGACAGGCAAGTGACAGGTTTTACTCCGGCACTTTACCCCGACCCCATAATTATTAGCTTCTCAACAACCGACCCGCGATCGCACCGGTGTGTTCGTTGTTAGTGAGGAAGATTTCGCCATTCACGACGGTATTTAA
>JBLIIB010000264.1:0-6155 GCA_047634795.1 Candidatus Azotimanducaceae bacterium
GCACGTCAAAATGCGCAGCTTCGACGCCAGCGCGTTCAGATCTGTCCAGAACTTCAACCTTGAAAACCAAAAACGAAAGAAACGGCCATGTTTCTGCATCACCTTTCTAAATGTGTGTGTCCATGCGTTAGTTTTTTAAATGTGTGTGTCCATGCGTTTGCGTTCGAACCACAAACCGTGTTCGATTTATCTTTTTTCATTGGGGTGTTTTTTGGTTGATTACCATAAAGGAACCTAGGCTGGTGATCAGTGCTGGGCTGCTCTCTGCAAATCCCATTTTCTGTAGTTAGGCTCGAAGCAAACGATAAAGATCAAATCAACCAACAGACAGCCCATGGTCTTTTAGTCTTGAGATCTGCACTGATAGTAGGCTTTGACAGTATTACCCTGAACCAAACCCCTTGAGGAGTCCTTATAAATAGCCACTTTTCCCACCGATTCGCACTGCGCTATTGCCATGTCTCTGACATTCATTGGCGTGCCGTATCCAAACGAAAATTCGATATAACGAATATTAAAGCTGTCCGGCGTGACATCCTCAATGCGGGGGCTCATCAAGATAGTTTTGCCTGAAACAACCTGCTCTGAAGCAAGTCCACCCTCACCATAGTCTGCTAATTTTGTTCCTACATCGGTCGAAGAACAGCCCGTTAAAAGAGCGATTACGGCGGCACACGGAAACGCGCTGTTTTTTAACATCGTATTATTACTCTGGCAGTTAACAATAAGCTTAAGCTTTGCAGAGCTATTTTTTGGTAGTTTCCTACCAGGACCGCAGGCCGGTAATGGTAGTTGAAATAGCCCACCTTTGCATCGCGTTCATACTCTCATTGGGCTGTCTTACCGAGCGGGGGTGATGTGGTTGGGTTAATCCAAACGCAGATTAGCGTTGGCTGTTGGTTGCGGTTTTCAATGGCGGTGGTTGTGCCGCGTTATGATCTGGGATCTTCCGCATTATTGCTGGGTCAATGATACCGGCTAAACAGCCAGCCAAAGGTCATTGTTGGCGTCTGGCTGGCATCATCGGTTACTTCGGCGTCTGGTAATCGTAGTACCCGTGAACTGGGATCATCACATGCGCGCCCGGCGTACCCGGGAACATTACATAGGGAGCGCCACTGTTAAAGTCGTCGTCCATACCATTGAGAGAGGACGGGTCTCTGGGCAACATCATCAGGTGCGGTCCAGATTCGATCCATTGGGAAGGGTCAGCCGCGTCGGCTTTGTTGAGGACCCCAGCGGTGGTGTTGTCTTCGCCTACATCACCATGAAGCATCCACATATAGGCATCACGCTCGATGCTGGGGTCTTTTCCGGCCATAAAATCGCTCATCCATTTCATACCCACCTCGTCGGTACAGATCGGCATGGCGTCATGGGCACTGGCCCACCCACCCTTGGGTGCCGGGCGCGGATTGCCGGCCAGACAGGTCCAGCCATTGCTGCCTTCTCGCAACACGGAGCCATCAAGTGCAAGAATAGTGGCATTACTGCCCAGTGGGGCGGGTGCCGCAGAAGAATAGGCCCATAGCTGCCAGTCGGCGCCATCATGGGGGCCCTCGGGTTCACCGGCGTACACCAGGCTGGCGAGAGCAGTAATGAGTAGTCCGAAGGTGAGTTTTTTCATGAGGAAGCTGTCCTTGATGAATGAATAATTTAGGGGGTATCAGTACTGCTAAGTTTTTTGTTCTTTCAGCACATTACACCAGGCGCTAAGTTGCTGCAAAATTAGCTCGCCGACAAAATATTGCTGTAATAATCCTTTAGGCGATTGTCTTTTCGCCACATTCTTTTCTCCACGTAAGGAGCGCTGGGCAATCCTAAGGCGGCCCCCGCAATTAGCAGAGACATTTCCCTATATGAATGGCGAACACACCGCTGAACCGTTGCGCCCACGTCATCAAACAGGATTTCGGTTTAGGGTTTTGTTGTTCTTCTGAAAACTTTTCCGAGAACACCTAATGGCTGGATTTAGACCCGACACGCCATATTGGTAGTTTCTCCAAAAATTCCCTTCAAATATAAATGCTGACGCCCGGTTGACGTAGCCCACCGACTTCGAGAATATCAGGCTTAAATTATTCAGTATAAAATTATGCGCGTCGCGAACTTCAGCCCAGGAATTCTTCAGAGCACTACCTATGCCATGTCTGCGGACGATATTGAGTTGCACTTCGACGCTGACAACTTGACGCCCAAACAGACCGAAGAGTTCGAGTCCCTGAAAGACCTGATGGGCTTCCTGCAGGTGGCGCTGATAGGTATCGGAAAACCCAGCGATCACCTCATGCTGTACGATGCTTTTAGCCAGCCACCCTGGCCAAAGCGCTTGAAACGCCTTTCGGGCCTCTTCGAAAGTATGGGCATACAGACTATTCCCGCTGAGCACTGGCACTATCATCCCAAGCAGGGCTTCTACGAGTCAGTTGCCAAAGATATCCCGGATACTGAAACTTTTACGCTGTACCTCACATCAGGATCTAACAAGGTCATTCACGCTGATCCAGATAGGCTGCGGATCAGCCAGGACATGAACTCCAAAGTGTTTTTCGCTCAGCATGCACCAGATTTCGGTATACCCGTGCCCGAAACGTTGGTGACCACTAAGGGAGAACTCGGGGGCAGTCAGGTTGCTGATTTTCTGAGCAAGCACGACAACCAGATCATGCTGAAGATCCTTGGGCTTTCAGGGGCAAGGAACGTCACCGTTGTAAATAGCCAGCAGGATTGCCTGGACTATGTTGAGGAGTTCCCCGCTGACCTGGACGTCATCCTACAGGAACGACTCGACCTGGATCGGTTTACAGAGATGACCGTTGACCTGAGGATTACGCCGGATGACATCTCCATCGCCAACGTGCGCAAGATCATGTTTTCTGAAGGTCTCTGGGTCGGGAATCTCCTGGGACCCGATGTCATTCTGACGAAAGCTCAGGAAGAAGTGCTGATGAAGGTGGGCGAATACGCACGTGCCCATGGCTTTGTTCTACCCGAGGGTATCAACTGCGGAATCGATTACTTTATCGATGGTGAAGATGTCGTGGTCATTGAAATAAACGCCCGCTGGACCGCGGGACTGTTCCCGACTGAAATCATCAAAATGGCTGGAGCCCAACAGGAAACCGCAGTGGCTTTTGTAGATCTGGTGGCAGCTGACAAATTTGACACATATCTCGATTTTATCGACAAGCACCTGTTCTCGCGCAGCCCGGAAGGCTTTGCTGTCATTCCAAACGGCGTTAGCGCAATCCCCCAGATGATCGACGGTCAGGAGTTCTTTTTCGGCTGGCAGACGATTACCGGCGATTTTGAAGCGTTCAAGGCCGCAAGAAGAGAGCACCTCGGTGATGGCGTACTGATGCGTGCAGAGACCATCAGCGTGCAGTTGTGAACGAATGAATTAACGCCACAAGTATCCGTTATCGTGAGTTTGTAAACAGTGGGCAGAACCAGATCAACTGGATCAATGTGGCTACTAAGCCAACGCAAACATGCATTAACGAGTGATTGCCCGACCAGTGAGCTTGTGATGTGCTGGAGAAAACTACTCAAATAGCGAACCGTCAGAGTCTTGCGTTGCAGCAATACTTTGCCGCAACGCGCAACCTTGGGAATCTAGATCTCGAACTTCAGGTCGAAGCGATCAAGTTCCATTACCTTGTTCCACGCGGCTACGAAATCCTTGACGAATTTCTCCTGCGAACCATCAAAGGCATATACCTCGGCAACTGCACGGAGTTCCGAGTTAGAACCAAAAATCAGATCTACGGTGGTCCCGGTGTATTTCAGTACGCCTGTCTCACGATCAAGACCTTGGTAAACACCTTCCTCTTCTGCCTTTCGCCAAACGGTAGACATATCGAGCAGGTTGACAAAAAAATCATTGCTGAGCGTGCCAGGTGCATCCGTGAAAACACCGTGCTTTGCGCCGCCGGTATTTGCGTCCAGTACCCACATACCGCCAATCAGGGCGGTCATTTCAGGCACTGTGAGGTGCAACTGGTCAGCTTTATCTACGCGCATTTCTGCTGGCGAGCGGTAACTTTTCTCTAGATCAAAGAAATTACGAAACCCATCGGCAGAAGGTTCCAGCAGCGCAAAGGATTTCACATCCGTTTGAACCTGGCTTGCATCAGAACGGCCAGGTACAAACGGAACCTGCACTGTCACGCCAGCGTCTTCTGCAGCCTTTTCTATTGCGGCGGCGCCAGCCAGCACAATGACATCGGCCAGAGATATCTGCATCCCACCGCGCGCCTTAATATCAAAATCAGTTTGAATTTTTTCAAGCTCACCCAGCACCTCTCTCAGTTTCGCCCGGTTATTGACAGACCAGCTATTCTGCGGCCAAAGCGCAATGCGTGCACCATTCCATTAGCACCACCACGCATGTCAGAAGAACGGAACGTTGATGCGGATGCCCAAGCCGTGCGTACTAGATCGGGAACCGACAGACCGGAAGCAATAATCGTTTCCTTGAGCTTGCTGATGCTCCTGTCGTTTACTACCTTGTAGTCGACAACGGGGACCGGATCCTGAGGATAGGCTCTATAAACCACAGTTTTCAAAGAATGGTCAGGTTTGGTAACTCCAGATGTTCATTCAAATTTAAGCCACCGTGGCGGGGTGATCCTTTGGATGGTCAATGGCTGTAATAGGCTGAATTTGCTGACTTACAGGTGGCCTAGGTCATCACTTAGTCGATTGAAAGTCGGGCCGGGGGTGACGTTAATCTGTTTATCCAGACTCGTTTTACCGTTGAATAGCAGTCGCAGGGTTAAGCGGCGGTGGTTGTCCTTCTATGTGATCGAGGATCTGCCGGATGACGTCTGGATCAGTGATGTCGGCGATACACGCAGGATACCTCCGCATATAGGACATAGCGCAATATCAATATTGAAGACTCTCTTAAGTCGTTGAGCCCAGGATAGCGGTGCAACAAGTTCGTCCACATGCCTGGTTTCTTCAGCCGTATCGTTACCTTTACTCTTGTCTTTTTCCTTCACAGCATTTCTGCTCTTTGGAATAACGAGCTTCCTCATCTTCGAATTAGGCGCGAGCACGCCATGATAGCGAACGAGATTGTTGCGGGGTCTGGGTACCAGCGCGGCAAGTTTGCCTAGGAAATCCAAGGGAGAAAACAGAATGTGAGTGGTGCCGTCCGACGGCGGCCCCTACTAAACGGATGCTTCAGCTCATATTGAATCTGACCATCGGCTCTGCCTTTGAGGCGCTCGAGACAGATAGCAGGTCTGGTGACGTACCTGCATAGACGTTCCAACCGATCCCGCTGATATGACTGACAGGACACAGCTGAGGCAAGAGAAAAGCCGTCACGATCTGCGGTAAAAGCTTTGACGGCGACTACCGTTCGGGGACGCAATCTTGTTTGTAATGCAATTGTACGGCTTATTGCATGCTGGCTCAAGGAGCGATAATCTTCTATGTAACGTGAATGATGCGCCATGACAAATACTGATAGTCAGAACAAATCGTTCAGCCGTCGAAAGCACTAATAATAATAAGAGGGGACTCGAGTGAAACAACTTACAAAACTAAGTTTAGCGCTTGCCACGTCCATCGGTCTTAGTACCGGTGCGATGGCGGCGTCAAATCAAATTGAAGAAGTGACAGTAACCGCGCAGAGGACGGCTGAAAGTATTCAGGATGTGCCAATTGCTGTGACAGCATTGACCGGTCAGATGCTCTTGGACAAACAGGTCGTTACTGTATCTGACCTTCAAATGAACGCACCTAATGTCAGTTTTACCAATACCAACTTCGGTAGTAACAGTTTGAGTATCCGAGGTATCGGTCGATTGCTAACTGCAGCAACAGGTGATGCCGGTGTCTCGGTGCACACCAATGAGATTTCGATCGGGCCGAACCTGAACTCATCAGAATTTTACGATATGGAACGTGTCGAGATTCTTCGCGGACCACAGGGTACGCTCTACGGCAAAAATGCAACGGGTGGTGTGGTTAACTTTGTAACCGTGAAGCCGACTTTTGATGGCGTCAATGGTTTCCTCGATGTAGAAGTCGGTGACTATAACAACCAGCGTGTCAAAGGTGCCGTCAACATTCCGATTGCTGACAACTTCGCTGTGCGAGTCGCCGGCATGATGCTGCAACGCGACGGCTATTCCAAAAAC
>JBLIIB010000265.1:0-6122 GCA_047634795.1 Candidatus Azotimanducaceae bacterium
GAATCGCGCGTTTTAACGGACGAGCCCCGTAGACAGGGTCGTAGCCCACATCAACCAATAACGCCAATGCCGCATCGTCAAACTCTAGACAAATATCGGATTCCTTGACCCTTGCCTGCAGGATTTCAAGTTGAATCACGGCAATACCCGCAATCTGCGTTTTCTCGAGCGGATGAAAGACCACCGCATCATCAATTCGATTGATGAATTCAGGGCGAAAGGCTGTTGCAACAACATCCATCACAGCATTCTTCATGGCCTCATATCCGTCAGACGCCATCGATTGAATCACATCTGACCCCAGGTTCGATGTCATCACGAGCACCGTGTTCCTAAAATCGACGGTACGCCCATGACCATCCGTCAATCGTCCATCATCGAGTACCTGCAATAGGATGTTGAAAACATCGGGATGCGCTTTCTCAACTTCATCCAGCAGGATCACTGAATAGGGCTTGCGTCGAACAGCTTCCGTCAGGTATCCACCTTCCTCGTACCCGACGTAACCCGGCGGCGCACCGATCAAACGCGCCACGGAATGTTTTTCCATAAATTCCGACATGTCGATTCTGATCAGCGAATCTTCTGTATCGAACAAAAAACGAGCAAGGGTCTTACACAATTCCGTCTTACCGACACCGGTTGGCCCCAGAAACAGGAACGATCCGTTAGGGCGGCCAGGGTCTGACAAGCCGGCTCTGGAACGTCGAATGGCGTTAGATACCGCATTCACCGCTTCATCCTGCCCAATCACCTGCTTGTGCAATTCTTCTTCCAGCGCCAGTAGTTTTTCGCGCTCGCCTTCCATCATCTTGGAAACAGGAATGCCGGTCCATTTAGACACGACCTCAGCAATTTCTTCCTCGGTGACTCGATTACGCAGTAGCGTTCTTTCGGAACCGTCTGATTCCTCGGCGTTAGCGAGTTGTTTTTCCAATTCGGGTATTTCGCCGTATTGCAGTTCCGACATGCGGGTGAGATCGCCAGCCCGACCAGCAGATTCCAGATCAAGACGCGCCTGCTCGAGGGATTCCTTAATATGCTGGGCGCCCTGCAAAGCCAGTTTTTCAGCAGACCAAACACTATCAAGGTCAGCATACTCGCGCTCAAGCGTCGATAATTCTTTCTCGATGTTTCCCAATCGCTGACGTGAGCCATCGTCTTCTTCGTTTTTCAGCGCCTCTCGTTCCATTTTTAATTGGATCACTCTGCGCTCAAGGCGATCCATTTCTTCCGGTTTGGAATCCATTTCCATACGGATCAGGCTGGCAGCCTCGTCTATAAGGTCAATGGCCTTATCCGGAAGCTGGCGATCTGTAATGTAACGGTAGGAAAGTTGAGCCGCAGCAATAATGGCGGGGTCTGTGATGTTCACCCCATGATGCACCTCATAGCGTTCTTTCAAACCCCGCAGGATAGCAATAGAGTCCTCAACACTAGGCTCATCAATCTGCACCTTCTGAAAACGGCGTTCTAGTGCCGCATCTTTTTCGATGTGTGTACGGTATTCATCCAGTGTGGTGGCGCCCACACAGTGGAGTTCTCCGCGCGCAAGCGCTGGCTTCAACATATTGCCAGCATCCATAGCACCTTCCCCCTTACCGGCGCCCACCATGGTGTGTAGTTCATCAATAAACAAAATCACGCGGCCTTCTTCTTTCGACAGCTCGTTCAGAACGGCCTTCAGACGCTCTTCAAATTCACCACGAAACTTTGCACCGGCGATCAACGAGCCCATATCCAAAGACAAAACGATCTTGTCTTTTAAGCCTTCCGGCACCTCACCATTGATAATTCTCTGGGCGAGACCTTCGACAATGGCCGTCTTACCGACGCCAGGTTCACCAATCAGCACCGGGTTGTTTTTTGTTCGACGTTGCAACACCTGAATCGTGCGCCTGATTTCCTCATCGCGTCCAATCACCGGATCTAATTTTCCTTCTTCAGCGAGTTCGGTCAGGTTCACCGTATATTTATCGAGCGCCTGCCTGGTATCTTCCGCATTGGGATCGTTAACCGTCTCCCCGCCGCGCATCTGTTCAACCACACGCCGCAGCGCGTCTTTTTGAACCTGCAGACGAGCGAACAGATCGCCGAGACCGCTCTTGTCGTCAATCGCCGCCAGAAGCACCATTTCACTGGTAATGAATTGATCACCATTTTGCTGAGCGTTTTTGTCTGCAAGATTCAACAGTCTCCCGAGTTCCGGAGACATCTGCACATCACCCAGGTTTTCCTTAATTTGAGGCAATCGATCGATCAGCACATCCAGCTCACTTTCGAGCGCTGGCATGTCCACTCCCATTTGATTCAGGATCGGCCTGATTGATCCGCCTTGCTGACGCACCATCGCCAACATTAGGTGTGCAGGCGCTAGATGGTGATGGTCTTTCCCGACCGCAATAGATTGCGCATCGGAAAGGGCTTCCTGAAGTTTGGCGGTAAATTTGTCAATTCTCACAACATATTCCTAAGATCATTGGGACTAACAACTAGGTGGGGACGAATAAGGTCGATTCAAGTCATAATTTGCCTACAATGCATGCCTGTGGCAGGCTCGTCTGCCTCACATTACTCTATTGCTCGTCAGTAGACCCAAGCACCTTGGGTCGTGCACCGACGTCCAAAAATTCACACGAATTCAAAACATTGACCCGAACTCAAAATATGACAGATAAGCACGAAGCGCCCTTTAATAAGTCCGCGAATACAGGACTACGTCACGTTGTTAATGCGACAAGGTTTTCGGCCGCCGGTCTGCGGAGCGCCTTCGATAACGAATCCGCGTTCCGACAGGAACTATTCATATTCGCTTTTCTGCTACCTACTGGCGCGTGGCTGGCAAATTCAACCGCGTTAGTGCCCGCGCTTGTCTGCGCGTGCCTGCTGGCCCTCTGTGTTGAGTTATTGAATTCGGGTATTGAAGCTGCGGTCGACCGTTTTGGACTGGAACGCGATGAACTCGCCAAACAGGCTAAAGACTATGGCTCGGCAGCCGTCCTGATGGCACTCTTAATTGTCGGCTGTATTTGGCTGTTCATTACCTTCCAAGCACTTGGGACATTGTTCTAATGAGTCAGAAAGTTTACATCACCCCGGGTGGCGCCAGGACACTGCGAGACGAATTAACTGGACTCTGGCGCGTCACTCGGCCAGCAGTCACTCGTGACGTTAAGGCCGCAGCCGCGCTCGGCGATCGCAGCGAGAACGCGGATTACATCTATGGTAAAAAACGCCTAAGAGAAATCGACAAACGCATTCGCTACCTCACCAAGCGCCTCGACAATCTCGAGATAGTGGACCGCACGCCAGACGACGAAGATACCGTCTATTTCGGCGCCTGGGTCAGACTCGAAAACGAGGATGGGGAAATTTCCGAACACAGAATTGTCGGTTCAGACGAGTTCGAGCCCAAGCTCGGTTGGATAAGTTTGGAATCACCGATGGCAAAATGCCTGCTCGGCAAAAAGAAAGGCGCGAGCACGGAGATCCATCTAACCTCAGGTCGCGTAGAGCTATATATAGTAGACGTACAGTACTCGCCATTTAGTGAGCAAAAATGACTTTTGAAAGAAAAAACATCCAAAAGATGCAGGGTTACGCCAGTGGCGAACAACCTGACGATCCATCAACTATTAAGCTGAATACTAACGAGAACCCCTTTGAGCCATCAACGGCAGTGGCGAGGGTTCTAAAGACATTCGATACTTCCTCACTACGCAGGTACCCGCCCGCGACGGCTGACGCATTTCGACGGGCAGCAGCAGATTTGCACGGTGTATCTCCAAGCAACATTATCGCAACACGCGGCGGAGATGAGTTGCTCAGGCTCGTCATCACGACCTTCGTTGAGCCTGGTGAAACCATCGGCATGAGTGATCCCACATATTCGCTGTACCCCGTACTCGCGCAAATACAGGATTGCCCCATACTCAAAGTCCCTGTAAACGAAGATTGGTCGTTACCTTCAGATTTTGCCACAAAGATGAATCTGGCCAAGGTAAAGCTAACTTTTGTTGTCAATCCCCATGCGCCCAGCGGAACGCTATTGCCCCTAGAGCGCTTGAGCGAGCTTGCCAATGAATTAGATTCTCTTTTATTGCTGGATGAGGCATACATTGATTTTGTTGAGCCCGATTCCTTTAAACAACAGTATCAAACCGTCAAGCTCATCACGGAACACCCCAACATCATCATTCTGAGAACATTGAGCAAGGGTTATTCGTTAGCTGGATTGCGTTTTGGATACGGCATTGCCGACGCTAATCTTATTCAACCCATGATGACCAAAACACGAGACAGCTATAATCTGGATGCAATAAGCCAGCAAATCGCAGTCGCAGCCCTAAACGATCAATCTTATGCAAGCTCACGGTGGGCCGAGGTGATCTCTGAGCGAAAAAAGATGCGAGATTCTTTGACAAAACTTGGTTTTCATATCCCAGTCAGCCACGCCAATTTCCTTTTGGCCACCGTTCCCCTATCGTCTGGTTATTCTGCACAATCGCTGTATGAAAAACTAAAAGAGAAACGCATTCTGGTGAGATTTTTTAACATCAAAGGGATGGATGACAAGCTACGTATCAGTATCGGCAACGCGTCCGAAAACGACACGTTGATCAATGAACTCAAAACACTGATCGTTTGATCACTCCAAGAAAGATAACCAAAAGAACGCAAAGCTAATAGCAACAGAAGACGAAAGATGATCTTGACCGACATTGATGATGAAACCAGGACCGGCGTGATCATTCTGCAGCCTAATCATTCCTGGAGCTGGCGCGCGAATGTCGCGTTTCTTTCCATATTGATGGCTGTTTCCATGTCGATTGCCTTCGGCTTTTTGATGGCAGGAGCGTGGGTCATTCTGCCATTTTCAATACTGGAAATGACAGTGGTAGCCCTATGCATCCACTACTGCGTCAAACAGTGTTCCAGGCAAGAAGTCATCACCATCTCAGACAACGAAGTCGTCATCCAGCGGGGCATCAATTCGCCTTCAGAGCAGCAAAGCTTTACGCGAGTGTGGGCGAAGTTTTTCGTGCAGCAACCTCGACGGCGCTGGGACCCGGTGTCACTTTTTATTCGATCCCACGGGAAAGAACTGGAAATCGGTAGCTTTCTGAATAGCAGCGATAAGAACTATCTCGTCTCGCAGCTAAAACGCGTTACTCTTGTTTAACGACGCGAATCAGACCTTCCTGAGCAACAGAAGCTATCAAAGTACCGTCACTGGCAAACATACTCCCTCGGTTAAAACCACGAGAATGTGCAGACCCGGGACTATCCATCGCAAACAACACCCATTCATCGAAACTAAACTCACGATGAAACCACATGGAATGATCGAGACTAGCTGTCATGAGCCCGGTCATCCAGGATTGGCCGTGCGGCAGGGTTGCGGTACTCAATAGTCCCATGTCAGAAGCATAGGCCAGCAAGCATTGGTGATAGGCGATGTTGCTGCCAAGCTTTTTCTTGGACCGGAACCAGATGTGCTGCACCGCTTCGCGTTTCACAGGGTTCAAGTAATCCACATCTTCGACTCGCTTCATCTCAACCGGTCGATCGCGCATCATTGCCCTCAACATGTCTTCGGGATAATCGTTTTTCTTTGCCTCAAAGACTTCCTCTTCCGACGGCAAGTCATCGGGGCCCGGCACGTCAGGCATTTCGACTTGATGCGACAACCCCGCTTCAATGGATTGAAACGAAGCAGACATCGTAAAAATAGCTTCGCCACGCTGCACCGCCACGATACGTCGGGTAGTAAAACTCTTACCATCACGAATACGATCGACTTCATAGATGATGGGAATGCTGGGATCACCGGGACGCAGGAAGTAACCATGCAATGAGTGACAGGGACGATTCTCAACAGTACGCAGTGCGGCAATCAGCGCCTGACCAATGACCTGACCGCCAAAAACTCTAGGCGGGCCTGGCGCTTCGGATATACCACGGAAAATATTAGTTTCTATCTGCTCAAGGTCAAGGTGCTCAAGCACGGAATCGATCAGGGTCATAATGGTCGCGTCCCAAAAAAGGACGAAGAGGTTACCCCTAATGCGGGGCTTGTGAAAGCCCACCCCGGCGTATGGCCCCTTTGGCAAACCAAGTTT
>JBLIIB010000266.1:0-6117 GCA_047634795.1 Candidatus Azotimanducaceae bacterium
CAGGACAACATCGTCATGTTGGCGTCGACATCAAAGATTACCTTTGCAGGCGCTGGCATCTCGTTTTTGAGCGCTTCCACGCCTCAGCTTCAGGCTTTCGAAAAATACCTCACAAACCAGATGATCGGATTCGACAAGGTGAACCAATTTCGACATGTCAGGTTTTTGAAGGACAATGAGGGCATAGCAGCCCACATGGCAAAACACCGATCGATCATTGGCCCTAAGTTTGATCTTGTCTTGAGCAAGCTCGGTAATGCGCTGGGCGGAAAAGACATCGCCACCTGGACAGAACCTCGCGGCGGCTACTTTATCTCGCTGGACACAAAACCCGGACTTGCATCAGAAATCATCAGGATGGCGGGCGATGTCGGCGTCAAACTTACGCCGGCGGGAGCAACCTTCCCGTATGGCAGAGACCCGGAAGATACTAACATTCGAATTGCGCCGACTTTTCCCGGACTCGCCGAATTGTCTCAGGCTATCGATGTTCTTGTGACGTGCATCGAACTCGCCACATTGAAAGCAACGCAAAACTAGGGAAGCTCTGATTAAATGGATATTCTTGTCAGGGAAAGCGGTCCCGGCTGGGCGCACATGATTTGTTGCGGCCCGAACACAGTAATGGCCTGCGCGGCCCGACAAATAGATTTTAATCAGAGCTTCCCTAAGTGCTACTAAGCCCCGTGGACCTTGCGGTTCTCGTTGCCTACTTTGGCATGATGCTCGGATTAGGCGCCTATTTTTCAAGGAAGAACAACACAACGGAGCAGTACTTCCTCGGCAACCGAAACTTTAGTGGCTGGGTCATTGGCCTGAGTCTGGTAGGCACCTCGATCAGCTCCATTACGTTTCTCGCCTATCCAGGCGATGCGTTCAAAACCAATTGGCTTAGATTCCTGCCGAACCTCATGCTGCCCATTGCCGTGATCGTCGCTGCTGCCTGGTTCCTGCCGAGGCTCAGGAAATCAAACGCGGTAACCGCCTACGAATTCCTTGAATCACGATTTGGGCCCATCGTTCGCAGCTATGGCGCAATCGCCTTTCTTTTCGCTCAAACCGCGCGGGTCAGCATGGTGCTCTACCTGATATCTCTGGTGCTCCAGACGATTACAGGACTACCCGCCACCTATTGCGTGCTGATCGCAGGCGCTTTTGTCGCGGCATATACCATCATGGGTGGCATCGAAGCGGTAATCTGGACAGACGTAATTCAGACCATCGTGCTAATCGCCGGTGGGCTCTTTTGTATCGGCAGCATCGTCATGGCCGTACCAGGGGGGCTTAGCACTATCTTAGAAACTGCGTGGGCTGCGGAGAAGCTCAGCGTAGGCGACTTCACAGACAGCGGATATCAATCCGCAAGTTGGTTGCCTGCTCTCACCGAGAAAACAGCATTAATGATGCTATTGATTGGTCTCATTAGCTGGCTTACCGAATATTCCAGCAACCAGAACACGGTCCAACGTTTCTGCGCGTCCCGCAGTGAATCAGAAGCTAAGAAAGCCCTGTTTATCTGCGCCGCTGTCAGCCTGCCCACCTGGGCATTTTTTATGTTCCTCGGCACCGCACTTTGGGTCTTTTTCGCTAATTTCCCCGCAGAACTAGCGACAGGCATTTTAGAAGGGAAAAATAAAGCCGAAGAAATTCTCCCCTACTACATCATCCATCACTTGCCCGTCGGATTAGTCGGGCTTGTCCTTGCGGCCGCCATTGCCGCCGCGATGTCCTCTCTGGACAGCAGTATCAACGCGATGGCCACTGTCGCAACTCACGATTTATACCGCAGATTCAGCGTGAAAGAGCGGAGCGACGCCCATTACCTTCGCTTTGCTCGCTGGTTTACGACCGCGTCGTCGCTCTCGATGATGGCAGGGGCGATATACCTCATTGATGCCAGTACCAGTACGCTACAGGATACCGCCACCATCATCACAGCCCTGTTTGCCGGTGGATTGTTGACGATCTACCTGATTGGGTTCTTCAGCAAGCGCTGTAGTACTATTCACATCAGTCTGGGCATCGCAGCCACCATGCTTTACACCGGCTGGACACTATTAGCCTCAGATAACGTCGCCCCGTACCCATTTGACCTTTACTATACGGGCCTCATCGGTAACATCGTGATGTTTGTCGTGGCATACGGTAGCTCGTACCTGATTCGAACCGATGTCAGTCACCACCAGAAAACATTGGCGCAAGGCGGCCAATCAGGCGCCTGATGAAACAGGCAGGTCTGAAAAGACAGTGCCAAACACCCCCTAATCATCAAAAGAAGTATTAATTTGACCACGTTGCCAGAAGACTTTGCACGACTAGATCTCCCCGAATCATTGGAAGATGCGATTATTGACCTCGGATTTGAATCGGCCACGCCGGTTCAGCGAGAGGTCCTTCCTCACTCTCTTAATGGAAGCGACATCATTGCCCAGGCGCAGACAGGAACCGGAAAAACTGCTGCCTTTCTCATCTCCATTATCGCCTATGATCTGGAAAACCCATCGGTTGACAGCCGTCCAGCTGGAACCCCCTATGCGCTCATCATTGCGCCAACCCGCGAACTGGTGATGCAAATCAAAAGTGATGCCGACGATCTGTGTAAATACACGGACATCCGAGTGGCAGCGCTGGTAGGCGGCATGGACTACGACAAGCAAAAAGACCAACTTCGCGACGGCATCGATATCGTCGTTGCAACGCCCGGTCGCCTGCTAGACTTTTCACGCCAACGCATAGTGGACCTTTCACAAGTTGAGATCATGATCATTGACGAAGCGGACCGCATGCTCAGCATGGGATTTATTCCCGATGTGAAATCGATTGTTAGCCGTACGCCCAAGAAAGAATTTCGCCAGACTCAACTCTTTAGCGCTACCTATAGCGAGGACATTAAACGTCTGGCATCGTCATGGACGCTCGACCCGGTACGAATCGAAATCGCACCCGAACAGGTCGCCGTCGACAGCGTCGAGCAAAAAGTATTCCTTACCTCTGAAGACGAAAAGTACACCGTGCTTTACAACCTCATTCATTTCTACAAAATCGAACGGGTGTTAGTGTTTGTTAACCGCCGGGATCAATCAAGAGACCTGGAATCAAAACTCTCGCGACACGGGTTCAAAACGGGCTTACTCGCAGGTGATGTTCCCCAGAAGAAGAGAATCAAAACGCTTGAAAGCTTCAAGAGCGGAGAGATAGAGATACTGGTTGCCACTGATGTTGCCGGTCGAGGCTTGCACATCGATGACATCAGCCACGTGATTAACTACAACCTGCCGGAAGACCCTGAGGACTATGTCCATCGTATTGGCCGGACCGGTCGTGCAGGTTCAACGGGAATATCGATCACGCTCGCCTGCGAGAGTGATTCATTTATGCTCCCGAACATTGAAGAACTTCTAGGCCGAAGTTTGGCTTGCGAAAACCCAGCTGAGGCGTTGACCAAAGAAGTGCCGTACCTGGCACCCGCACCGCGATCAGAACGCCAGAGTCGGCCACGCAAGCCACAGCGAAGAAGATAAACCCCCACACGAGCGAAATCTCCGACAATATGAGCGACAAACCATTCCCTTTGCTAAAAGCAAAAGATATCGAGGGTTTATCCGAGGTCGTTCGCGTTCATCAATTTAATACCGATGCTATCCGGCATACCAAATCGATTGGAGATCTTCTCGGGTTAACAACGCTGGGAGTCCATCTGGTTCGTGTTGAACCTGGTGACGAGACGACCGAGTTTCATCTTCATCACCAGGATGAGGAGTTCGTCTATATTCTTGAAGGCCAGGGCGTCGCCGAGATCGGGGACGAAATACTTGATATAGAGGCAGGCGACTTTATGGCCTTCGCCCAGCACTCTCTGCCTCATCGTATGCAAAACACCCACAATGAGAAGGACCTTATTTATCTCATGGGCGGCACTCGCTGCGATATCGACATCTGCGACTACCCAAAATTAGGCCGCCGAATGATAAGAGAGCGTGGCCGCAAACAATATTTTGATTTCGACCTTGATCACCTTAAAGACGTTCCTTAACACTCGCCGACTAGCCGCGATCACGGTTGGTCCGTTAATGCTGATCACCGCCTGTACGACTGTCGCACCCTACACTTTAATCACAGAAGAAATAGCGGTAGTCACTCAAACTGTTGGCGTTCCCAACCTCATTAGAGGCGCACAACCCTACCTGCTGGCGCCGCAATCAAGGTTATACGCCAGAGACG
Organism: Candidatus Azotimanducaceae bacterium; assembly: GCA_047634795.1. GTDB lineage: Bacteria > Pseudomonadota > Gammaproteobacteria > Pseudomonadales > Azotimanducaceae > UBA9659. Next base: position 4,222 of record JBLIIB010000266.1, read on the forward strand.
CTATTTCTACCGACAAGTACGCGATGGTGCAGCTAGGTTTAGTCGATCAATCACACATCGTGATTGCGCCATCTTCACGCGTGCTGATTCGCGACGCCATGGGCAATGGAGAAGGTTTCATCACGGAACTGAGCCAAAACCAAGGCTCAATCGAAATCATGGCGTTGCCCAGCCAGGGATCGCACCGGATTGTTATCTCGGCAGCCCTCGCCAGGATCACAACATCTACGGGGAACTTTTGGATCAATCACCGACTCAATGGCAGCCAACTCGATGTTGTCATGACAGGCGAGGGACAGGTGAAAGTTGAGAACGGCCACGGCAGCGTGATTCTGTCCGAGCGGTATGAGACCACCACTATTCCGTCAGGCGCCGCACCGAGGCCTGTGTTGCAATGGTCCGAGTCCAGATTCAACGATATCAGGGCACGTAGAAACGAAATATCAGAGCATTAGCCGCAGGCTAAGCTACTCGCCCCATTGTTCCCAGAAGGTCACTTTCGCTGCCGGTAATCGGTCAGCTTTTTTTAACCGGGCGCCTAGGGTATAGGCCGCTGGAAGCATCACGGTTTGTGTGACACCGGCAGGAACACCGAGTATCTCTGCGATTTCATCATGACGCGACGTTAGTAACGACGTCCATGTTGTGCCAATGCCGCGGGCTCGCATCGCCAGCATGAGCGACCAGGCCGCCGGCAGAATCGAGCCGAAAAACCCAACCTGACCACCAACATCGTTTGATGGCTCACCGATAGCAAACACAAAGACCATGCAGGGCATCTCATGAAGCCTCGCCATGAGTGCGTTGTGGGTCGGTTTAAGGGTCACACCCCGAGATCGACCAATCTCCATCATGACTTCGCAGTATATATCTGCGATTTTTTGTTTGATCTCAGGCTCTGTAACCACCAAAAACCGCCAGTTTTCAGCATCAATACCGGTCGGTGCTTGCACAGCCACATCAATACAGGCTTCCAGGTCTTCCTGGCTTACCGGTCTGCTGAAATCGAGCTTTTTTCTCACCGACCGCGCCGTGCTGAGGACGTTCTCAACGCCTTCCAACAATTCAATATCCATTTCTCAAAGTTCCAGAATTTAAAAAGTAGAGGTCAAAAACCTAAAGCCCTAAACCAAAAGCTATAAACCTAATGTAATAAAAAGTTCAGAGTGTAAATATCAAGCGTCATCGCGCTTAGACTTACATTAGTTAACGAGTTGTTTTCAACTCTAACGGAAAACCCATTATCATGGTTTTTTTCTCGCAGGACCATATGCGACTCAAAAGTTAGATAGCAGATGTTTAATACCCGCTTTTGTTTACAGTTTTTTACCAGACTTTTTACACGACTTTCTAAAAGTTAAGAGGACACAGCAGTGCAGACGATTAAAAAAGACGAATCCGTGAACATACTGGGTGGAACGCTAGAACCCTGCAGCAATGATCCCCTGACAGGTTTCTTCCGAGATGGATGCTGCAACACTTGCGATCAGGATGTTGGTTCACACACGGTGTGCGTCGAAGTCACCCTGGATTTTCTCGAGTATTCGAGATTCGCCGGCAACGATCTCACCACACCACATCTCGAATTTGATTTTCCCGGGCTTAAGGAAGGCGATCGCTGGTGTCTATGCGCCAACCGTTGGTTGGAAGCGCATGAAAAAGGGATGGCACCCCGTATTTTCCTGAAGAATACGCATCGCAAGGCACTGGAAGTTATCCCTGAAGCCTTGCTGAAACAATTTGCAGCCACCATTAACTGAGGCACTCCGTTAGCATGAGACTAAAGGGAAAACGCGTACTAATCACACAGGTCGATGATTATATGGGACCCGCCATCGATGATTTGTTTCGAGCTGATGGCGCGAGCGTTCAGGGTATCGCAGGCCCCGTACCGAC
>JBLIIB010000267.1:0-6084 GCA_047634795.1 Candidatus Azotimanducaceae bacterium
TAGTGAGAAGCTCGATGCATACCAGAATATTAGTGAACTTGATCTAAGGAAAAGTATCGCAGAATTGGAAATCTCGAACGCAGAGGCCGGGAGAACAAAAGCGGTGGTCAACAAGTGCACGATTCGGGCTCCGTTTGATGCCACTGTGACTGAAAAACTTGCGCAAGCTTATCAGTACGTGAAAAAGGGTGATCCGCTTTTGGAAATCGTGGACACCAGAAACCTGGAAATTGAAATGGTTCTACCATCGGTGGATGTCGTTCACTACGAGGCGGGGAAAGAATTTACCATTCTGGTGGATGAAACAGGTCTTGAGGTGGCAGCGCGAATTGATCGTGTCGTGAACGTCATCGACCCTGTTAGTCAGACGATTCGCGTTATTGGCACGCTAGTTGAGTCCACACCGGGCCTCATGCCGGGTATGAGCGGTATCGTGCACTTCCATTGATTTATTGAAATCCTTTAGTTGAAAATATAATGCCTGAAGTTTCCGACCTCCTCATTCTGCAGCAAAAACTCAGGCTCGCGGGTACCAAATCAAAGCTCGGTAACCTGCTTGTTAACGACACTAATAAAATCGTGCCGTTACAGACGGGTGTATTTTGGCTCGAGAGTTCAGGTCTTGTGGAGGCAGTCTCCGGGTTGCCAGAGCCGGTAATCAATACTCCCTTTACCGATTGGATGAACAAATTCTGTCGTGACCTTTTTCTAAAGGGAGAGAAGAACCCTAAAAGAATTTCGCCCTCGGACCTTCCCAAAGAGGACGTTGAACGCTGGAACGAATTTTTAGCGGCTGAGGTAATTTGGGTTCCACTGGTCACGGTGAGCAAGCCAATTGGCGGGTTGCTGATCAGTAGACCAGAAGCTTGGAAAGACGAAGAGCTTGGGATTCTTAATTACTGGGGCCTTGCTTGTGGACATGCGGTTGATGCGCTTTGGAACAGGCAGGAAGCCGTTGAGACCTGGTGGCAGAAAATTTCTCGGCGACGGTATTTTACGATGGCTGCTGTATTGATTCTTCTGGCGATGATGTTGCCTGTGGATCTTTCTGTTAATGCTCCGGCAGAAGTTGTGCCCAAGAATCCGGATATCGTACGTTCGCCCATTGAAGGCATCATTGGTGAGGTACATGTTGAACCGAATCAACACGTCGAAGCAGGAGAGCTAGTCCTGACCTTCGACGACACGTCCATCAAAGCGCAATTGGATGTCGTGCGACAGGAATTAGCGATAGCGCGTGCCGAATATCAGCGAGCAAACCAGGCTTCGGTGTCAGATCGAAAAACCGCCAGCCAATTGCCTATGCTACGTGCCAGAGTCGAACAGCGAGATGCTCAGGTAAAATATAATCAGACACTGCTCGAAAGGTCTCGCCTCTATGCAGAGGCGCCGTCGATCGCGGTCTTCCCCGATGCCCAGGGGCTTGAAGGCCGTCCTGTGAAAATGGGAGAAAAAATCCTCACGCTGGCAGATCCGGCGTCCATAGAAGTGGAATTTTGGCTGGCGGTGGGCGACAGCATCCCATTACCGGACAGAGCCAGGGTTGAACTGTTTCTTAATGTCTACCCGGATGATGTCCACATCGCCAATGTCCGTTACGTCAGCTATCAAGCGGAAGTTTCACCTGATGGAATCCTTGGTTTTCGCGGGCGCGCTGACCTGGTTGACTCCGCCAACCTTCGGGTAGGCTGGCGAGGAACGGCACAAGTCGTCGGAGGAAAGGTGAGCGTTGCCTATCTGATTTTCAGAAAACCTCTATCGGTAGTCAGGCAATGGACGGGACTGTAGCGAATCCAGCCGATCCCCCGAAAGCTCCAGAGGCTCCGGGATCGCGACCTGAGATACGTCAGGACCTCAATCTTTATCCTGCCGGGGAGGATGAGCACGGAGACGCGATATGGCATCTCCACGATCCTCTGGCGAACAAGTTCTATCAAATGCAGGAGCGCGATGTGCAACTGCTGGCGCTCATTGGGCAACGTAATGTTAATGAAGTTGCGGAAACTGCGAGCAGATTTAGAGTTGCGCAAGCGAGTCCGGAGGAGGTGGCAGAGTTATTTGAGTTCCTCCGTCGAAACAATCTGGTTCGTGCTGATGACTTGCAACATGGTATGTATGCAGAGTCACTAACTTTTGTGACACAGCGAACCTGGTGGCAATCTGCTATTCGCAATCCGCTCTTTTTTAGAATCCCGCTTTGGAAGCCAGATCGGTTTATAGAGGCCACGCTGCCATATGTGTCTTGGATGGCTTCCCGTTCGTTCCTGGTCCTTTTGGCCATACTGGGGATGTTAGGTCTTTATCTTGTTGTTCGGCAGTTTGATCAATTTTTAGGCACCTTTCTGCACTTCTTCAGCTGGTCAGGTCTATTTGTTTATTTGATGGCGCTTTTTCTGGTTAAGGTGTTTCACGAACTTGGGCATGCTTACACCGCCAAACAAATGGGTTGTCGCGTCCCCATCATCGGTGTGGCATTTATGGTGGGGTGGCCTATCCTATATACGGATACTAGTGACGCTTGGAAGGTCGCGGAGAAATCGAAAAGGCTCCGAATAGGGGCCGCGGGCGTTGGCGTTGAACTTGGCATTGCTGTTCTCTCTTTGTTCCTTTGGAGTATCGCACCTGAAGGGAGTTTAAAAAGCGCCTTTTTTCTGCTCGCAACGACGACCTGGATACTCTCGGTTTTTGTCAATTTCAATCCGTTCATGCGTTTCGATGGCTACTACCTACTCTCTGATCTCATTAATATGCCGAACCTCGAGCCACGTTCGTTTGGTATGGCACGGTGGTGGATGCGCGAGAAACTTTTTGGTCTTGGCGTGGAGCCGCCAGAAACCATTAAAATGCCGATGGTATTTTTCGCCTTCACAGTTTGGGTTTACCGGTTTTTTCTTTTTCTTGGTATTGCACTGCTGGTTTACGGAATGTTCTTTAAGGCCGCGGGCCTTGCATTATTTGTCGTAGAGATCATCTATTTTATTTTGAGGCCTTTGTATAACGAGATGAAAGAATGGTGGAACTTTCGTGAAAGTATTAGCTGGAATGGCGCCACAAAAAGGACAGCGATACTGGTGTCTGTGTTTGTGCTCTTATTCGTGGTTCCTTGGTATTCGGATGTTTCTATTGATGCCACGATTAAAGCTAAATCCAACGATCTTTTTCTCCCCGAGCCGGGTTTACTGACTTATCGCACCGATCAGAAACAAGTGTCAGAAGGTGATCTCCTTTTTGAGTTGGAATCCCTCGAGCTTGCACTCGAGATTGAAGAGGTCAGTAATCGATTTAAGGAATTAAGCTGGATTCGGTCATCACTTGGATTTGATAGTGAATTACGCAATGAAGCGCTCATCGTTGAATCTGAATTACAAACCCAGAGCCAGCGACTAAGAAGTCTGGTTGATAAACGAGAGCGTCTGAAGGTTACAGCGCCCTTTGATGGTGAGCTTGTTGATCTTGCGCCTGATGCGATGGTTCTTGACTGGCTCGCCTCCGGGATGCGTCTTGCAACAGTGATCGATAAATCCCAAACCCGGGTTGAAGCCTTCCTTCCGGAGCGTCAGCTCTCTCGAGTAGAAGTTGGTATGAAGGCCAAGTTTATTCCGGACTCCCTTGAATTCGGGACGCATGATTTGATTGTGACGAAAATCGAGTTCATGGGGTCTCCCGAACTTAAAAATCTCTACGTCGCGTCAACCTTTGGTGGTGGTATCGCTGTGAGAGAAAATTCGTCGGGCGAATTGATAACAGTGCAAAGTCATTATCGATTGGAGCTCCAAGCGTCGGATGGCGAGCTGACAACTCATCAGGTGATCAGAGGGGTTGTTGTGATTGACGGGAAGGCAGAGAGCCTGTTTAGTCGGTTTAGAAAACAATTTGTCGCTGTATTCATCCGAGAAACCGGTTTTTAAGCAGCAATCCAATGGCTGAAGGTATCTGGCCTTCATATGCCGTAGAAACAGCCTTAGAAGCAGTTCTTATAAAGCGCGGTAGAAAATTAGGGATTAACGAGATTGAGCATGAAAGTAAACATATTGGCCGGGGTTGGCGCTGAAATTACTGGCGTAGAGCTATCGAACGGTTCTAGCGTATTAGAGTCTGACGAGATTAGAGCCATATTTGCCGAGCACGGTTTGGTCTTCTTTCGTGACCAACAACTCTCTGAAGAAAACCACATCAAGTTTGCGCAGACGTTTGGCGAGATCAATGTTAATCGTTTTTTTGTGTCAAATGGCCAGTATCCTGAAATCGCGATGGTGACAAAAGAACCGGATCAAATAGCTAACATAGGGGGCGGGTGGCACACCGACCACTCCTACGATAATGAACCAGCACTGGGTTCAATCCTGGTTGCAAGGGAGTTGCCAAATAAAGGTGGGGATACTTGGTTTGCGAGTATGTACAAGGCCTTTGAAACGCTATCTCCCGGACTCAAACGAACCCTCGAGGGGCTCTCGGCAGTGCATTCAGCCAAACATGTATTCGGCTCAGCGAGTGGTTACGGCAAAGACGGTAAAGATGAAGGCGACGCCGCTAAAGACAGAATAGGCAACTCTGATGTGGCTGACGAAATGGAAGACCCGATCCACCCCGTCGTTATTAGGCATCCGCTGAGCGGCAGGAAAGCATTGTATGTGAATCCGACGTTCACACTCCGGTTTGACGGTTGGACTACGAAAGAGTCTGCTCCTTTGCTCGAGTTTTTGTATCAACATGCGGTTGATGATCGTTTTGTGACGCGCTTTAAATGGCAACCTGGTTCGATCGCCTTTTGGGATAATCGTGCAACCTGGCATTTTGCCCAAAACGACTATCAGGGAGAGCGCCGTGTGATGCATCGAATCACCGTTGAGGGTTGTCCTCTTTCTGCTGCATCTTCATAACGGATCGCCAGAGGCTCCGTGATGAGGCGACTTATCGGCTATCTACTGTTACTGGTGCTTTCCACCTCTGCAACGGCTGATCGTGATCAGCGGGAAGAGTGGACGATAAATTTGTATATTGAAAACGACCTCTTTTCCGAAACGGATCAGGACTATACCAGCGGCGTGCGGCTTAATTGGGTCTCGCCCGATGTTACTGACTATATTGAGAATGAGGATTTGCCTGAATGGCTCAAGAGAGTCAATCGCAGGCTAACGTTCTTCCACAAAAACCATGATGGCTTGCAACGGAACGTGATGGTGTCGGTTGGACAGCAAATTTATACGCCTGAAAGCCTGGATGACACCCAGTTGATACTTGACGATAGACCTTATGCTGCCTGGTTATTTTTGGGTTTTGGTTATCAGACTCGCGCAGATGATCAATTAGATACGCTAGAAATACGCCTCGGTGTTATTGGCCCCGCTGCGCTGGGGAAGCAGACGCAGGATTTTATCCATGATCTGCGTGATTTCGACAAGTTCCAGGGCTGGGATAACCAATTGCGTAATGAACTCGGCTTTACTGCTGTGTGGGAGCACAAACGAAAAAGAGTCTGGCACCTCGGAGAGCTGGGTATGGATGTCATTGGGCATTCTGGCATCGCACTTGGAAATGTTAGAACTCACTTGAACGCCGGTGCGGAATTCAGAGTAGGTTTTGCGCTCCCTGACGACTTTGGTACGTCTGCCATTCGTCCGGGTGGAGAGAATTCAACACCAGATTCTGCGTGGGATCCAAGGATTACCTCGGATCAAAGGTGGGGGCTCCACTTGTTTGCCGCGCTTGATGTCCGATTAGTCGGTCACGATATTTTTCTTGATGGAAACTCTTTCAAAAGCAGCCACGATATCTCAAAGGAGTCCGTCGTGGCTGATGCGGCCGTCGGATTTAGCTTTATCTACGGCGGCGGGCGTTTTTCTTATGCTCAGGTATTTAGAACCAAGGAGTTCTCGCGGCAGGATTCGCCTCACTCCTATGGCTCGCTTGCATTCTCTTATACTTTTTGAATCCAAGAACTTAGGCTGCATACACACTTAATAAATAGCCCTGGCCAGATATCGTGTGAATTTTAGCTAGCGCATTAATTTGCTTGAGCTTTTTTCGTAGCGAAGACACAGAAACATCAATCTTGCGGTTTCCATACGTCCAGTCACTGCCATA
>JBLIIB010000268.1:0-5934 GCA_047634795.1 Candidatus Azotimanducaceae bacterium
CGCGTCTTACCTAGGTTGTCACCTTTTGCCTAGCATGACACGATGTCCATACATAATGCACAAGGCATGCCAGAATTTTATCTTGTTGTTTTATAAGGAAATGTGAGGATCCACCACTTTTTTCAGAAAAATGTGGCGAGAAAAACCGGGGGTATTCGCCGAAATTTACCGCAAGAATTTTCAGCGCTAGAAAATACTGGCGGACCCTTCGGCCAGACGCCGATAGGTTGGGAGAGAAACTCCGAGTAGCTGTGCACTCTGAGTCTTGCTGAGGTTACGCTCCTCGACAGTATCAAACAGCAAATTGGACATGAGGTTTAGCGGCGGTATTTCGTCGTTCGCCGCTTGCTTCATCAGTTCCTGATAAAGATCGACGGTTGTCGGCCACCCAGTAGGTCGAGATGGGGCTTCACGACCATTTTGATCTTCAATCTTCTGGATTTTTCGTCGCAGGGTTGATTCTGGCACCCCTATGGCGAGTGCGGCCCGATTCAGCACGCCCGCATGGTGACTGACACTCTGCAGAACAAAATCTTCTTCGACCATGCGACCGATCGCAATCGGTGCTTCACTCTTCACACCAATATCCACCATCGCACTAAGGATACCTTGCAGGTTGTTCTGAATGGCAGGAACCATAACTTCAGGTTCAGACGTATTGAACAAACCGAGCTGAATGGCAGTAATCAGTCGATCTTTACTCAAAATGACCGCGCGGTTAACAACATTCGATAACTCACGAACGTTGCCGGGCCATTTGTATGCTTGAAGAGCCTGCTCAGCCGCCTCTGTAAAGCCAGTGACCTGCTTGTTGTATCGACTGGAGAAATGCTCCAGATAGTGGCCCGCCACTTTCAGCACATCTGAATGCCGATCCCTCAACGGGGGAACGGATATGGAAAACACATTCAGTCGGTAATAGAGGTCTTCTCGAAATGTACCCGCATCCACCATTTCCTTAAGGTCTTTATTCGTAGCGGCGATAACGCGAGCGTCTACCGTCTCGTATTGATTTGAGCCAACAGCCGCAACCTGCCGTTCCTGAACAAATCGCAGAAACTTAACCTGAGTATCCAGCGGCAGTTCGCCCACTTCATCCAACAGTACGGTGCCACCATCCGCTTCTTTTAGGCGACCATTAAAATTTGCAGTAGCGCCTGTAAACGCGCCTTTGACATGACCAAACAATTCACTTTCAATCAGGCTGGCTGAAACCGCACCACAATCCACCACCACGAGTGGCTTGTTCGAGCGATTACCGTGCTCATGAATATAGCGAGCGACGAGCTCTTTCCCCGTTCCCGACTCACCCGTGACAAGTACCGTCGCGTCCGTTGGCGCGGCCAGGTCAGCTGTGTCTAGTACCTGCTGCATTTCTGTTGATTCATAAATCAACGCTTGATCCGACCCGTCTACCGTTGCGACAGGCTCACTGACCACATCAAACCGAGCGATACTGCTGGCAAAGTAGGTGTTAAGCGTTTCCAAAAACACATGATCATCGTCGCTGAACGAGCTGCCGGCGAGCAACAATACCCAGCGATCTGCGACAGCAAAAAGAGCAGTTTTTGATAACAATTGACCGCGGACAGTACCTGCCGCTACACCTTTAATCCCTGCGAATTCACTTTGACTCAGTTGCAGGTCCGAAATTTTCCGAGTGCGGCCCGAGTCCTTTAAATAGCCAACGTCCAAATCTATGCGACCATCTTCAACCGCAAGCAGTGCCGCACGGTTCGCACGAAATACATGAAAAAGATGACGGCAAAATTCATCGCACATAACGTCCAGATCGGTCGCCGCTGAGAGAGCGTTCATTACGTTCCACAGCAGTACAACATGCCGGTAATCTTTGTCGCCCTGAATTTCTCTCGACTCAAGGCCATGATCACCGCTATCAACCCAAAGGCGACCGCCACCGGAGCGTCGAGCTGTGTCCAGCGCGGATGTTGCACGCCGGAATAATTCGATGGGCTCCTGATCCACCCCTGCGCTAAATGCCAGCCCGGCGCTAAAACTTAAGGACTGCCCCTGAAATCTATAGTGATCGAGCTGTTCGAGCAGAGCGCCGGCAATTTTTTCACCCTCTTTGACATCGGTGTAAGGCAAACTAATGGAGACCAGCGAGTGAGCAAAAACACTGGCGAGATCTGTCGCACGTAGCGAGATGTCTAACTGACCACGAACCTGCTCAACCACATTCATCAATTCTTCCGGCTCAACATCGTCCGGCGAAATCAATAGTTGGCAAAATGCAGACTCGCTGGGGGAAAGGTGTTCCGCACCAAGATTGGCATAACGTTCGTCAGCACCAACCCGCACAGGATCTTCAATATCGCCCAGGTCGCGAAGAATAACGATCGCACCCTCATCCATAGGACCAACGATGCCATCCACCAATTTGGTCGCCTGACCAGCGCGATGCAGCAAATAAGGCGGCAGCTTGGTTAAGCTTTGTTGCGTCAGCGCGATGTCAACTGCTCTGCCTACAGACTTGGACTCGCCCAGCGCCGAGCGCCATCCCATACCGGTCGTAACACCGGCTTCGATCAGCGTTGCCGCATCGGCATTAATATTGGTGATCTCTCCGCTTTCATTCAGGAAAATCAGAGCGTTCCCAATACAAGCAAGCGCAGTCTCCAGGAGCTGCTGCTTTTCTTTCAATTCTTTTTCAACACGAAATTTGTAGAGCGCCATTTCAATCGTGATCTGTAAATCGCGATTCTCAACTGGCTTAATGATATAACCAAAAGGCGACACAGCCTTGGCTTTAGCGACAGTATCCTCATCGGAATACGCTGTCAGAAAGACGACAGGCACATCCACAACTTGCTGAATGCGCTGTGCTAAATCAATGCCGCTAAGACCGTGCCGTAAGTGAATATCACTCAGCAGAAGGTCAGGCTGCGTTTTAATAGCGAGTTCGATCGCTTCTTCGCCGAACGCATGGCCTACAACGTCCCAGCCCATATTAGTCAGCCGGTGCTGTATTTCACGCGCTATCAGGGCCTCATCTTCTATTATGAGTATTTTGGAAGGCGTCGATTCTTCAGACACGAGTCAATATCTCCTGGCACACCCGTGGTGTCACTTAAACCCCAAAACGTGCTTTCGCTTCCTTACGTCTGGCATGCAGAACAGGCTCAGTGTACCCGTTCGGCTGTTCCTTGCCCTTAAAGACAAGATCACAGGCTGCCTGGAACGCGACGCTGTCATCAAAATCATTTGCCATCGCTCGATATTCAGCGTCTCCTGCGTTTTGTCGATCTACCACCGCGGCCATTTTCTTCATGACGGCCATCACCTGAGCTTCCGAACAAATGCCGTGACGAAGCCAGTTAGCGATATGCTGTGACGAAATACGCAACGTTGCCCGGTCTTCCATCAGTCCAACATCGTTGATGTCAGGCACCTTGGAACAACCCACACCCTGATTAATCCAGCGTACAACATAACCGAGGATACCCTGCGCGTTATTTTCAAGTTCGCGGGCAACCTCGCCCTCTGACAGGTTTTCACCTTGAAGCAATGGAATCGTTAACAGCCCAGACATGCTCGCACGAGCCCTTGTTTTAAGTTCATCCTGTCTGCTCATGACATTCACCTGGTGGTAATGCATAGCATGCAGGGTTGCGGCGGTTGGCGAAGGGACCCAAGCAGTATTGGCGCCAGAGTTCGGGTGCCCTATTTTTTGTTCCATCATCTGCGCCATCTCGTCCGGCATGGCCCACATACCCTTGCCGATTTGCGCCTTGCCCTGAAGACCGGCGTTTAATCCAACATCAACATTCCAATCTTCGTAAGCGATAATCCAGGGCTGCTGCTTCATCAGCGTCTTTTTCACCATGGGGCCAGCTTCCATACTGGTATGAATTTCATCACCCGTTCTGTCCAGAAAACCCGTATTGATGAAGATCACGCGCTCTTTCGCCACGCGGATACATTCTTTGAGATTCAGCGTCGTTCTGCGCTCTTCATCCATAATCCCGATTTTAAGCGTCAGCGGTGGCAAGCCCAACGCCTTCTCAATTCGCGCAAATAAATCGACAGTAAACTGAACTTCATCCGGGCCGTGCATCTTGGGCTTAACGATATAAACGCTGCCTGTGCGCGAATTAGCAGTCTTTCCTGAGTGGTTCAAGTCATGCATGGCAATCAGGCTGGTAAACATGCCGTCCATAATGCCTTCGGGAATCTCGCTTCCGTCTGCCAACAAAATAGCATCGTTGGTCATCAGGTGCCCGACGTTTCTGATCAACAGCAGGCTTCGACCGTGAAGGGACAATGCCGAACCATCAGCAGCTGTATAGACGCGGTCCGGGTTAAGCGTTCGCCGAACAACCCGGTCGCCTTTTTTGAACTCTTCCGCAAGCTTGCCGTTCATTAAGCCTAACCAGTTGCCATAAACTATCGCTTTGTCGTCAGCATCGACCGCGGCAACGGAGTCTTCACAATCTTGAATTGTTGTTAGCGCCGATTCGACCAGCAGATCTTTCACGCCGGCTTTCTCGTTCTTGCCAATAAAATCGTTTCGATCAATCTGTATTTCGAGATGTAGGCCATTGTGCCGAAGCAGCACGCCCGATGGGTCAATTGCGCTACCCGTGTAACCGACAAACTGTTCGGGCGACTGAAGACCGGTTGATCCTGACCCAACCTGAGCCGAAAGCTTACCGTCAACAACGCTGTACTGAGTCACATCCACGTGACTGGCATTGTCCAGAGGATAAGTGTCGTTCAAAAATGCCGCGGCATATTCAATGACCTTCGCGCCACGAACAGGATTATGTTCCTTTCCCTTTTCGGCGCCGTCTGTCTCTGGAATTACGTCTGTGCCATATAAAGCGTCATACAGGCTTCCCCAGCGCGCGTTGGCGGCATTCAAGGCAAAGCGGGCGTTCATCACAGGCACGACCAGCTGCGGTCCTGCCGTCAGCGCAACCTCTGCATCAACATTTCCAGTTTCAATCTCAAAATCCGGGCCTTCTTCTAGTAGGTAGCCAATGTCCTTGAGAAATGCGGTGTACTGCGTTTCATCAATCTGCTGCCCGACATGAGATTGATGCCAATCATCAATTTGCGCCTGCAACTCGTCGCGACGAGCTAAAAGCGCCCGATTACGAGGGACAAATTCGTTCAATACGTCTTCCAGCTCTGACCAGAAATGTGCCGGTTCGACGCCGGTTCCCGGAACGATTTCGTTTTCAAGCAGGTCTTTTAGTACCTGAGCAACCTGTAATTGACCAACAATGGCTCGAGCTGTCATGTGTTTTTTCCAAATTATCGAATGTGTTCGTGCATCGCGCAGAGCACAATGCCCTAAAAAAATGGAATGCTAATGGAATTCCTCCAAAGATGCATACGAACTGCCGATTTAACCATGAGCAAAACCATCTCATGCTGACCCACAAAAGGAAGTACCACTGGACCTGAGCGCATTGCACCAGTAAGTCACGCTGGTCACCACCACTCTTCTGGACGTCTTTGCATTGGGCTTCTCGTTACTGGTGATCACCATTGTCGTGCTGTATCTCATTGATGTCAGCCAAACCGCCCATGCCATAAGACGGAACTATCCCCTTGTCGGCCGATTCCGCTATTTCTTTAAAACGCTTGGCGAATTCTTTCGGCAGTAGTTTTTTGCCATGGATCGAGGGTAACTACCCTTTAACCGCGCTGAGCGGTTAGAGGGTATACAGAGCCGCTAAGAATTTGGATTGCACCGTGCCATTTGGGTCGACACGGAGTCTGAAGGCGCCCGGTACTGAATCGCCCCCAGTTCTCTAGACACCTGCGAGCTCCTTAAAATAGTTTCTTTCGTAATCCATTGGTGACAAGTTTCCATTGTTACCATGGCGTCGTTTGGGATTGTAGAACAGTTCGATGTAGTCGAACACATCATGTTTCCCCTCTGCACGATTCCGATATATTCGT
>JBLIIB010000269.1:0-5920 GCA_047634795.1 Candidatus Azotimanducaceae bacterium
GCGGGTCTCAGAGAACAGATAATTTTCGGTTGATCGGTGGGAAAGGTGAGCGGGGAGTATGAGAATACATTCCAAAATGCTGAACACGAGACAAATCAGTACGACCCATCCGATCACCGAAAAGAACGACCCCATGCGGCCATCAATTAGCAGGATAGGCAGAAAAGCGGCGATGGTGGTGAGTACGCCGAATACGACCGGGGTGATGACTTCCGCTGTGCCGGCAATCGCTGCGTCACGATGGTTTTTTTCGGTTTTCTCGTGACTATATATGCGTTCGCCCACGACAATGGCGTCGTCCACCACAATCCCAAGCACAAGGATAAACGCGAGTACGGTGAGTGAGCTGATGTTGATGCCAAAAAACGGGAATACCCAGATAGCGCCAAGCACTGCGATGGGGATACCTGCCGCGACCCACACGGCTACCTTAAATCGTAAAAACAGTGCCAGGATGAGTAGGACCAGTGCGAGACCCGCATAGGCGTTGCGTGTCAGCGCGCTGATCCTTCGTTGCAGTGCCTCGGATTCGTCCATCCATATAGTGAGGCTTAGGCCCGTCGGGAGCGTCGCACGTTTCTTGACAAGATACTGGCGGACTGATTGAGCTGAAGTAATGGTGTCCTCTTTGCCGACTCTAAACACCATCACGGAGACGGCGGGTTCTCCGTTGAACTTCGCTTTCAGGAAACCCTCCTGAAAGGAATCTCGAACCACCGCAATTTCGCCCAGGGTGATGCTAGTGCCGTCGGACCGGGTCACGACAACGATGTCTTCGTACTCATGCCCTCGATAGGCTTGTCCTTTTGACCGGAGCAGGATTTCGCCACCTTCTGTTTTGATTGATCCGCCGGGCATGTCGAGCGACGCGTGGCGAATGGCGCCGGCGATCTGTGTCATCGTCAAATTGTATTGTCTCAGCGTGTTTTCGCTGACCTCAATGGAAATCTCCCACGGTCGCGCGTAACTCACTGAAACCTGAGAAATGCCTTCCAGCGCTGAGATATCGTCTCTGACTTCCTCGGCCAGGAGTTTTAAAGTGGCTTCGTCGGTATTGCCGTGAACGGCTAAGGTGATGGTTTGACCAAGGAACATCAGAGAAGAAACAATCGGCTTCTCAGTCTCTGTCGGGAATGTTGAGATTGCGTCGACTCGCCCTTTGATATCATTAAGCGCAGTTGTCATGTCAGCGTCTGGCAGCAATTCGATAATGACCGAGCACATGCCTTCAAGCGCGTTGGCCGAGACGCGATCCAAGCCGCTTACGCCCTCGATGGCTTCTTCGATTCGAATACAGACTGCTTCTTCTACCTCTTCCGGCGCAGCGCCAAGATACGGTACCTGCACCTGAACTATCCCAGGTTCAATGTTAGGGAATTCCTCTTTGTGCATTGTCGCCAAGGAGATAAAACCGCCGGACAGAAATATCAGCATCATCAGATTGGCGGCGATGGGGTTGTCCGTAAACCAGGCAATCATCTTGTGGCTTTCCATACCCATTAACTCCCGGTCTGTCGTATGGGATTGACTTTCATCCCTTCGATTACCGTCTGTATCGGCGATATGTTGACGAGATCTCCTGTGTTGAGACCGCCTGATATCATGACGTTATCGTCTTCGTAACGAAGAATATCTACATTCCTAAATTCAATTCGGTTGTCGGTATCGACGATAAGGACCTGATTCAAGTTTCTGAGCGCACCGCGAGGCAGGGTGACAATATCCTCGACCCAACGCCCCTTGATTTCTGCGTTAACAAATAGTCCAACAGGCAGGTTGGGTTGATTCGGGTTCTCGGCATTTTCGACACGAGCGACGGCGGTCACCATGCGACTTTTTGCATCGATTTCTGCTTCAGTTCTGACGAGTTTCCCAACCCATTCATAATCTACGCCGCCATACTCGGTGGTAATGAGTACTGTAGGTGCCTTATCTTTTCCTAGTTCACCGCGCTGACCCAGGGGAAGATCTAAGTAGGCGAGTTGGCGGTCCGCGACCGGTAATCGTATCTCTGCAGATTCGCCGCCATAGATTGACGCGATAGATTGTCCTCTGGAGAGAAACTGGCCCATGTCGACCTGCTCGGTTCTAACGAGGCCAAAATAGGGGGCTCTCAATTCTGTTCTCGCCAGGTCTCTTTTGGCTTGTTCTAGAGCAATTTTCGCTTCAGTCAGGGTCGCTTGCGCGATGCGATGATTACGCAAAACCACTTCCATGGTGGATTGACTGGTTAGTTTTCTTTTTACGAGCTCGTCCATACGTTGTCTTTCGAATCGGGCGAGCTCTTCTTCTGCCTCCGCTCGGCTTAGTGCAGCCTGGCTCCTACCTACCTTCGCTTGATAGTCTCGATCATCCAGTCGGAGCAGGACTTCACCTTTGTCAAAATACCCCCCTGCAACGAGGTTAGGGGACATCCATTTGACTTTTCCGTCCACCTCAGGGACTAGCTCGCTTTGCTTGTGCGGGACGACGCTACCCTGAGAACGCACGGTCAGTTCAACGCGGTGGCTATCAATTTCGACCACTCTGATGCTGGTGGCTATTTCTTCTGGCTCGAACTGTTCTGGCTCAGGCGCTGTTCGGACAAGTCCGTAAGCGACGATCACCGCAAAAAACAGGACCCCAACGGTGATGATTCCTTTAAACATGTTACCCATGGTCGGTTCTCCGTGGTGGCTTAGTCTCGCCGTCGTTTAATGCGAGTAATGCGGTTTTGATAATTTCAAAGTGAGTGATGATGGCGTCGCGTACTTTTGCGCCGTCTCTAATGGCTACAGCATCTCTGAGCTGCGTCAGACAGGTCTTGATATCATCAAAGTTGACGTCGGGTTTAAAGTCGAGATTGTTTACCTTGCCCAGGAACTGGGTTCGCAATCCGTTGCCAACCAGCCTGAGTACGAGGTTCTGGTGAATCGACATCAGTTTTTCAGACAGCCGCATCCAGTTCTCGTGATGTTTTTCGTGGTTTCCAGTGGAACTGATGAGGTCGCCGCAAATGCCAACAAGCACTTCAATATCTTTATCCGAAGCCGTCTTGATTGCAGATCTTGCCGATAGAGAGGTCATCACACCCAATACATCCATCACCTGTCCAATAAGCACGGGTTGCTGGATCTCACCGAGTTCAAGCAGGTGGCCCAGTACATCAAGTGTTGCGTCTTCGACGGGCAGGACTCTTACACCACCCGGCGCAACGGAGACGATGCCAAGCTGTTCAATCTTTTTGAGCGCTTCTCTTACTGCGCCTCGGTTTGCCTCGAATCGCGCGGCAAGGTCCCGTTCAGAAGGGAGGCGTTCTCCGGCACGATATTGTCCGGTGAGAATTTCAGTCCTCAACACGGCGCAAATTTCATCCGCTTTTGACGGGGCAGTTGTCATGAGTCTGTTCAAACCTTTTTGTTATCTATGCGCTATTTATTTGAGTGCTGCCGATGCTTTGTGATGACTTCATGGGCTCATACCCGCACATTTGGACTGACCAAATTGGTCAGACCATAATGGTCAGGCCATTATAGGGGCGAATTTTTCCTATGCAACACTCTTACGGGCATAATCAGAGTCTTTTGATGTTCCCGTGTTTGGTTTTGACCCTCGCTGTTGTAGATTCAAATACGGTTTCAGCCCTGGTTTTTATTGGCTTCGGGGGATTTCGACGATCGTTTGAGGAAATTGCCTCAGGCGCGCAGGCGCGATTTCTCGCATCTGACTCGCTGGGTTTTCAGGTTAGGTCGCAAGCCAGTATCCGCCCCTACAAGCCATCTAAGCAGCGCGTGTGTGCGGGGATTGCATCGTAATTCCCCAACAATTCCCCGCGGACAGGCGTGCGGGTCGATGATGCCTGATGTTGTTTTAATTGGGGAATCAACATTTGTTGAGTTGAATCCCGAAGAACACCACTCACAAGCTCGCGCCTTGACGACCAAGTATCGCGGCAGCAAGCTTTATGCCTTGATGTCCGAAGTACTGGCGAACAACGAACGGGCGCCACAATTTGCCGATGCCCCGGGACGCTTTGCTGGTCTCGGAGCGCCTAAAAATGGAAATTCCGCTCCTCAGAGACCCTCAATCTATCCTGCTGGAAACGGTGCCCCTGGTTTTCTATCGAAATAGAGTTGGGTATCTTGTGGGCCGTCTGGTTGTTGACGGCCAACTGTTTCCGCTTACGTTGGCACTTTGCGTGAATGAAACGGGCGTTTTTGTTGATGCGGTGCTCTGGGGCGAGCCCTGTTTATCAATAATATTTTCATTCGCCCGCTGCTATTTTATGGTTGAAACCGATGAGCCGTCCCAACTGGTCGATTACTTGCGGTTAAGGGCCGGAATGCAACATCGGAAGCCTGGTTCGACGTCGGAGACGTTTGACGTTTTCCCTGAGGTATTTGCTCGGTTTCTGTTTCCGGATAATAAAACATAAAGGATATTTCTTCGGAATATCATGCTGATCTTTCTGCTGCTTCGGGATGGAGAGCCATTCAGAGAAACATTAAGGAAAATATCATCATGGATGTTTTCGCGTAGCCGCTGCGCGAGCGGCTTGGTTAGTTTAAGGTATTCGCCAAAGGCCGCCCATTCGTCTCGCGAGCCGAGATAGGCGGAAGAATGAAAGAAGAGCAGGAAGAGCTTGTAGTTTCATCAGCCTCATCTTTACAGGGATCGTTTTTACCAAGCTTATCGTCACGTAGACCGTCAATCATCAGGACCGGATAGCCGTATGACTTCACCGCAAACCGACACTTCGCTTCATGCTGACAAGCAGTTAATTGAATTTGCCGCGGAATGGTCAACTCGCTTACCCGATCGCTCGGAAGAAATCGAGCAAGCGCGCAGACTGCCCGTAGATATTGCACAGTCTTTTGCTGATGGGGGTATTTTTCATGCCTTGGTGCCTAAAGAGTATGGCGGCGGTGAAGTGCATCCGTCGACCTTGGTCGAAGTCATTAAGCGAATCGCGACGGGGGATGGTGCGGCGGGATGGAACGTTATGATCGGAGCTACCACCGGACTGTTGTCCGCCTCCCTTTCGGAAAAATATGCTCGCGAAATTTATGGTGCAGGGCCAGGCATGTTAAGTGTAGGTGTCACCGCGCCGATGGGTAAGGCCACTCCGGTAGAAGGGGGGTACCTCGTCACAGGCAGGTGGCCTTTTGGCAGTGGTTGTCAAAATGCGGCGTGGATTTCTGGTGGTAGCTTCGTCTTCGATGGAGACCAGAGGCGACTCGGTAAGGGTAACGCGCCGGAAATTCATCTCATGATGTTTGAAAAGAATCAGGTTGAGATCGAAGACACCTGGCATGTATCGGGGCTTCGTGGCACAGGCAGTCAGCACTTTAACGTTAAGGAACAGTTTGTCCCTGAAGGACGCTCCGTTGTGCTGGGCGGTAAACCGGGTTTTTCTCGCTCGCTCTACCAGTTTCCAATGTTGGGTCTACTTGCGCTTGGCGTTTCAGCAGTATCGCTGGGCATAGGTTACAAAGCGCTTAGGGCTTTTAAAGAGCTGGCCAATGCCAAAGTACCGACAGGATCTACGAGAGAACTTGGCCAACGCGCGCAGATTCAATCGATGCTAGCCGAGTCAAAGGCTGATCTGGAAAGTAGTGAAGCCTATGTTCACGCGATGATTGATCGCGCCTGGTTGCAAGCAGTGGCGGGTGAGCGGTTAGCTACTGAGACAAAGGCATCATTAAGACTGGCGGCAGTCAACGCAACCCAGCGGTCAATGGCTGCTGTCGATCGGCTATATCAGGCGGGTGGTGGTAGTGCGATTTACGAGTCCAGTGAGTTGCAGCGTTGTTTCCGAGATGTACATGTGACGACTCAGCACATCATGGTGGGGCTGCCTATTTATGAAGTCGTGGGCAGAGTGGAGCTTGGCCTTGAAGCAGGCTCATTGTTGTAGCGGTTTCATTACATCCGAGTCATT
>JBLIIB010000270.1:0-5888 GCA_047634795.1 Candidatus Azotimanducaceae bacterium
TCGAGTGGCAGGGTCGATGTCCGCGTGAAAATCGATACGGTTCTGACGAAAGTCCGCAAGCTGGGCGAGTTCTGTCTTCAGCCTGTCATCAGTCGCTCCTAGATGTTCTCGGAGCTGCAGAAAGGCTGGATCATTTTCAGCATCAAAGGCTCGCCGGGAATCCGAATAATCAGACAGCGATTGAATCTGGTTTTGTAAATCTTCGCCCAGCGAATCGAGCGTCCTGCCGGTCGTGGATAACTGCGGACCGAGTTCCTTATGAAACGCCTGCTGCTCTCCCCTAAAATTAGCCAAAGCTTCAAGTTCTATGCCTAGCGCTTCTTGTTTATCGGTGAAGGCTTCCTGAAGTTCACGCGTCATGGGATCTGTTTTGGCGTCGATTTCTGCACGATGCAGTCGATACTCGCAAAGCTGGGAAAGCTCGGCTGCCAAACCCTCTTGCAAGTTATCAAGATCTTTCCATCGCTGGCTTCTTACAGGATCGAGTTCCGAATCGTGTTGTTCTCGAGAATGTCGGTACTCAGACAAAGCCTCCAACTCATGGCTTAATGAATCTTGCAACTCACCCACCGATTTATGCAACGCCGTGGCGGCAGGATCATGCTCAGCATCCCGAAGAACCCTACCAGCATGATAATCGGTGAACGTCTTAATTTGATCTGCCAGTGAAAGCTGTAAACACCCAACCTCGCCAACCACACGCTCGATTGTCGGATTGGGCTGAGCGTCCTCTTCAACACGTTTCTTGCGGTATTCCTGAAGCGCCAAGAGCTCCCGCTTTAATGATTTACGGAGTAGATAAAGTTCAGCCTGGAATTCTTCCGGCAACAGCTCCCGCTGATTGGATATGACTTCGAGCTTCTGGCGAAAATCACTCAGGTTTCGAAGTTCGGTTTGAAGCGTAAACTGCAGCGCCTGGAGGTCCGTGTATTCGCTGGTATCGACGCCTCCCGAGAGTTCACACTCCACAATAGTTTCGCTCGGCGACAACTCCAGCCCCATATCATCAAGAATAAAAGCCGTACTCACTTCTAGCCCTTCACGCTGTGTGTCGACGCCTGTCTCCATGCACTGTCTCCTGTTCTGTTACGCTGCCGGTTTTCAACAACTAAGTGATTCACATCAGGTGTGTTGCAATGTCCGTTCCAACTTTCAAGAGGCCCGCCGCCAGGACAATCATTCGTAAAAACAATGGGTTACAAGCAGGCGTCAGGATACACTCAGGGATTTTTGTCGTGAAGTGACAACTTTCTGGCACCGATGCGTCAGAGAACCGGACAAAAGTAGCGGAAGGGCAACCGACACCAGGCAAAGTGACACACATATATTCTGTATTGAACACTGGTAACACCTCCCAATAATTCTTGCCTAGGTTAATCTGGAGTCTTGGAAAAATGGGGGCTAAATTAGCCATTCTCAAACTCACTACTTATTTATCTAACGTGCCCAAAATCCTGAAAATCGACGCTCACAAAATGTTCGCCAGTCCGGCATGCCGCCGACGCTTTGGCCACAGGATCGCGTACAAAGAGCCCCGCAAGTCGGCATCGTTGCAATGCTACGGGAACGGCGGAACCCCGTTGCTCAAGCATTGTTGACGGCGTACCGTACTCGCGTCACGCGGACATCCTCATGACTGCAAAAATGACAACGCATCAGTCACTGGTAGTTCGACACACGCCAAAATGGCAATCATTTGAAGCGCGGGCTGGCAAACATCCTCGATCGGTTTTGGAACGGGTTGATACTGAGACCTACCTGCTCGTCGGCGCACCCGTCACCTGTGGACGCACGCATAACCCAGTGAACCCAAGGGTCGTCTTACTGTGAAACTGAGCAACGTTGCAGGGTACATCTTTGTAATCGCTGTGGTATCCGCTCTCTCCGGTTGCCACAACTTGAAGGCATTACCCGATGGAACATCATTTCAGGGAGAACCGATTCCTACTGCGAATGTAGCATTTGTCGCCGACAAGACCTGGGTAGATGAAAACGGGGAGCATCGCGTGGAGCAGGCGATATTCAATAATATTTTTCATATCATTGCCGAGGCCCGAGAAATCATCTTGCTGGACATGTTTCTCTACGGCGATTTTCAAGGTCCCGTGCCAGAAACGACACGATTGATTTCCGGTGAATTGACCGATGCTCTCGTCGCTAAGAAGCTCAACTTTCCGAAAATGGAGATCGTTGTCATTACCGACCCTGTAAACGAGCTCTATGGCGGCCTACCCTCGCCGTATTTCAAAAGGCTGAAGGAAGCTGGCATTCGCGTTGTCGTAACGGACGTGCGCAAACTCAGAGATAGCAATGCTGTTTACTCATTCTTTTGGCGTATTCTGGCAAAACCGTTTGGCAATGCAACGGCAAGCACGCTGCCCAACCCAATAGGCCCCGGCCGTGTCTCCATTCGCAGCTATCTAGAATTGATCAATTTCAAGGCCAATCATCGTAAAGTCCTGGTCGCGGACAGTGGCGACACCTATTTGGGGTTTGTTTCCTCTGCCAATCCGCATGACGGAAGCAGCGCTCATCGAAATGTGGCGATACGATTTTCCGGCCGAGCTGTCTCAGACCTGATCAAAACCGAAAACGCCGTGCTCAAGTTTTCGGGTCATGAGCCGGTGGTCATCCGGTACAACCCCGAGCCTGTTCAATCTAGTACGACTATTAAGGTAATCACTGAAGGAAAGATAAAAGACGCGGTGCTGTCAATGCTCGACAGTGCCGAGCCGGGTCAAAAAATTGATCTCATGATGTTTTATCTCTCTGACCGAAAAGTTATCAAAGCGCTTAAGCGCGCCCACCAACGAGGCGCACGCTTAAGATTGCTTCTTGATCCGAACAAGGCGGCATTTGGACGCGAGAAAAACGGTATTCCCAATCGCCCCGTCGGCTACGAGCTTAACGCTGCGGGTATCCCGGTGCGATGGTGTAGTACACAGGGTGAACAATGCCATGCGAAGATGTTACTGATTCACAAAGAATCCGGCGAGAGCGTAATTATCACCGGATCAGCAAACTTTACGCGTCGAAACTTGACGGACTTCAACCTTGAAACCAACGTGATGGTATCTGGCCATAGTAAAGACCCCGTAATCATCGGTGCTAGCCGTTATTTTGATGACGCATGGAATAACGTCGATGGACGTGTCTATAGCCTGCCAATCGAGCACTACAAAGAGCCCTCCTGGTGGCGATCCTTTCTGTATCGTTTCACTGAAGTTAGTGGAATCAGTTCATACTAAACGCGGCAATACTAATGTGGGTCAATGGGACGTGAGTGTATCTAAATCGTCAATTTCGGTGATAATTTTTTGCCTGTTTATTTGGGCGCCCCTTTCCGCAGATAGTATTGCTGCCTTAGACAACAAACCACTTACCCTGCCAACCGTCGGTCTCGTCCTAAGCGGCGGAGGCGCGCGCGGGGCCGCGCATATCGGCGTGATAAAAGTACTCGACGAACTACAGATTCAGGTGGATTTTATCGCTGGCACAAGTATGAAGCGATAGTGGGTGGTCTTTATGCCTCTGGCATGTCCGCTGACGACCTGGTGGAATTCGTTGAGACACTAGATTGGCCGAAACTCCTTACCGATCGCCCCCCGCGGGCCCAACGTTCTTTTCGTCGCAAGAATGATGATATTGGGTTTCTTGTAGATTTTGATCTGGGTGTTAACAAGTCCGGGTTGATATTTCCTCAGGGGTTTTTACAAGGTCAAAATCTTGAAATTGCTCTCAAACGGTTGTCGCTTCCCGTCATTTAGATCGACGACTTCGATAAGCTGCCGATTCCTTTTCGTGCCGTGGCGACCGACATCATTTCGGGCGAGGCTGTGGTCATCGACTCAGGTGATCTCGCGTCGGCGATGCGTCCAGCATGTCGGCACCGGACATATTTAAGCCGGTCCGACGTGACGCCCGAATACTCGTTGACGGCGGGATTGCTAACAACCTACCCGTTCAAGCGGTGGGAGATATGGGCGCGGACATCCTTATTGTCGTAAATGTTGGCTTTCCGTTGTTACCCGAGGAACAACTCCGTTCGGCGCTCGCTGCGACCAAACAGATACTGACCATTTTGATTAATAGCCGCGCTCAAGAGCAGATCGCGTCGTTAACATCAGACGATATTCTGATCACCCCTGATCTTGGTGAATTCGGATCTCAAGATTTCCACCGGCTGCCGGAGCCCCAACAAATAGGTCAGTCAAAAGCTCAGGAACTCTCAGACCGCTTGGCTAAGCTATCGGTCTCGAACGAAAAGTATCTTGCTTACCAAAAGCAATTTGAACCACTTAAACATGACATGACGACAATCCACGCAGTCGTGGTCAAGAATGAATCTAGACTCTCACCCAAGGTGATTGAGGCGCGATTAGATGACCAGACCGGAAAAACACTGGATCCTGCGCAACCGGAAGCGAACATTGCCGATATCTATGGATTTGTTAAGTTTGAAACCGCGTCTTACGACATCGCCAACAACGTTGAAAGCAAGACGCTAGTTGTAAGAGCTACCGAGAAGAGCTGGGGGCCAAATTACTTGCGCTTCGGGATCTATCTTGAGGACGA
Organism: Candidatus Azotimanducaceae bacterium; assembly: GCA_047634795.1. Taxonomy (GTDB): domain Bacteria; phylum Pseudomonadota; class Gammaproteobacteria; order Pseudomonadales; family Azotimanducaceae; genus UBA9659. Next base: position 4,576 of record JBLIIB010000270.1, read on the forward strand.
CTTTAGCGGAAACGGTAACCACAACATTGCCGCCCGGATAACCAGCACGGAGATCAATCAAACGGGCGGAGAAATTCGAGCGGAGTTACAGATAGGTGCGACGCCGCAACTCTTCGCGGAACTGTTTCAACCACTAGATTACAAATCGCGCTGGTTTGTAAATCCCCAGATTGAGTTTGCGCGTGTGGGTTCCGGGGTTTTCGACAATGGTGGATTTCAGGTAGCACAAATCGGCGCCGATGAAACGCGATTGTCCCTGGAAGGCGGTCGCCAGATCGGGAACTGGGGTGAGTTTCGCGTCGGTGTTACGGACATTCGCAGTGACTCAGAATTGCGAATCGGTCCACTGGATCTCGCGGACCAGTCATCCCCAACAACCCTTCTAACGGGAACTTTTGAAGTTGATACGATTGATCGCTACTCAGTCCCAAGGTCAGGCATTAGATTCGGAGTAGACTGCGTTGGTGCTAGAGAAAGCCTCGGTTAAGACATAACAGCAGATGTTGTTTCGATGACGTTACTGAAGCCGAAGACTTGGGGCGAAAATACACTTTTACACTGGTGGGATTTCCAAAGCACGACAAGAGACTCGACGCTAGGCCTAGGAGCGGCGTCACTCGGCGGGCTTTTCAACCTTTCAGGTTATGCACCCAACAAACTCAACGGCAAGCATGGCGGTATCGGTCGAGTTCTCTATCATGGTGCCCTTGGCGATTACGCAATCCCCAGGTTCAATACGTCAATTTATCTCGGAGCATCATTTGAGGCAGGCAATGTATGGCAGAACGGAGATGACATTTCTATCGACAACACCGTGCTCGCCGGGAGTCTGTTCGTCGTATTTGACACTTTATTGGATCCGCTTTATATCGCTTAAGGTGCTTCTGAGGTTGGCCGACGATCTGCCTATCTGTTCCTTGGGCAGACATTCTAGCGATGTTTGCCTCTAATAAGACTGCAAAAGAAGCTCAATTAGTCGCTCTTGTTGAAATACGAACCTATTATTATGTGCGCTGGAATCGAAGCATGAAGTTGACGCATGAAGTTGACGCATGAAGTCGACGCTAACCTGAATATGGATAGTCTGAGCAACACCAACGTAATGAACGCCCCTGATTTCGACCGGGCTACTGCGCAAATAACTTGACCACTACAGCTCAACAGATGGATGGGTAAAACAACAAAACCTCGAGTCACGAATCAGTCAGCTATCTGTCACGTATTGACCGTCTTGAGGCGATGATCTAAAACATCCGCATGATTACCATTCAGCAAGAACATTCAATCGAAGTGTTACAGACTCTGCGATCTGA
>JBLIIB010000271.1:0-5877 GCA_047634795.1 Candidatus Azotimanducaceae bacterium
AGTGATTATCGCAACGCCCGGTCGCCTGGTAGAACATCTCGAGAAGGGCTCAATTGATTTCCATGACCTTGAGTTTCTGGTGCTCGATGAGGCTGACCGGATGCTCGACATGGGTTTTACTGAGGATATGAACAAGATCGCCGACGCCTGCAAGGCGCAGCGGCAGAACCTATTGTTTTCGGCGACATTGAATCATCGTAACTTTGGTCGAATTGCATCTATTTTAGACAACCCTGTTTCTATTGAGGTTGACTCCTTTAAAGAAGGCCATAGTCAAATAACACAACAAATGATTTTGGCTGATGATGACGCTCACAAACAAAAGTTAATCTTTGCCCTGGTAAAAGAAGAAAACGCGGGAAAGGTTTTTGTGTTCTGCAAAACCCGGGCGCAATGCACTGCGGTTGGCGAACATCTAGCACGGACAGAATTGAAGGTCGGATATCTGCATGGTGATATTCCGCAGAGTGACCGAAAACAGGTGTTAAACCGATTCCGTGATAACAAGCTGCAGGTGCTGGTGGCGACCGACGTCGCAGCCCGGGGCCTTGATGTGGCCGATGTTGATCTGGTGATTAATTACACCGTGGCTCACTCGGGCGATGATCATGTGCATCGGGTTGGAAGAACAGGGCGTGCCGGCAAGGAAGGCAAGGCGATTATGTTGGTTGACCGAATAGACTGGAACAAAAACTCCAGCATTGAGCGTTATCTGAAAATTCGCTTTGAACAGAGATCCGTGAAAGGACTGAAGGCCGCCTATACAGGTCCTGATAAAGTCAAAAAATCGGGCAAGGCCGCCGGGACCAAGAAAAAAATCAGCAAACGTTCTGCTGCTAAAAGTGCTGCTGCAAAAAACTCAGCATCAAAAAGTCCTGCCCCGAAGAAGCGTGCCAGAAACACGAAAAACATCGGCAAATCAAGCAGCAGCAAAACAACCAATGGCGATGGGCGGGGTCCGTATCGTAAAAGGCCAACCGAGTAACAAAGGCGGGGCGAAGATGACAGTGGATACCCTTGAAGTGCAGGTCGAACGATTGGAGGCCAGGATTACGCAACTTGGCAGCGCCAAGGCATCAAAACCCACACTGGTGTACTTCGATATTATCGGCATCTGTTGGCCTGTTAGGTGCCTGCTGCACCTCAAAGAGATTGATTACGAACTCATTGAGATATCGATTAGGCAGTGGTCTTGGCATGACCAGCAGGGAAGGCAAGTGTTAAAAAGTTGTTTTCGTAACGGGCATATTCCACTTTATGTCGATGAAGCCGTTAACCTGAACCAAAGTAATGTCATTATGATGTACCTAGGTGAACAGCATGACCTGATCGGTGACAATCCCGTAGAAAAACTGATGGCCATGGAAGTGATGGCGCATGCGTATGATGCGCTCTTTCATTTCAGCGGCTTATTTCAGACGAATATTAAAATCGGTGTGACCGAAGAGGTTTTCACTGCAAGGCTCAACGCCTATATGGGTAAGGGCGCGTGGGGCGTGTTGAGTAACGGTTATCAAAATAACCTGGACGCGTTTCAGCGATATTTGGATGCGAACACGTCAGACGGCGGGTTCATTGTCGGGAATAGATTGTCAGTGGCTGACCTGCATGCGTTTAATGTGCTTTGTAACTGGTTTAAAGCCTTCGATCCGACCCGATTTGTTGAAACCTACCCGCGGCTCAACGATTACATTCACCGTATTGCCGCTGTGCCGGGAGTCCTGGATTACATTGCGTGCAAACAGGAAGCGACTGTCTGGTTCGAGCTGCCAGACATTGCCCACAGGCTAACCACGCCGAAGGAACTCGATGGACTGATTAACTCCAGCCGCTAATGATTGAGGCGGTCGAGGTCCGTGGTAAGTGAACTTGCCGCCCTCAGATAGAAGAAAATGCCGAAGATGCCAATGAGCAGCACCGTTATCATCCCCCAACGCAATGATTCATCGCCGAGATGCGGCATATAGAGATCACTGAGAATACCAACTGCAAGCGGGCCCAGTCCCAGACCAACCAGGTTGAAGATCATCATAAATATTGACGCAGCAACCGCACGTTTGTGGGGTGGTACCAATTCCTGAATGATCGACCAAGTGGGTCCCGCATAGACACTCGATAGAAAGCCGGGAACGATGAAAAGCATAAGTGCCACCTGTGTGTTGTCCGTGGCCAACATGGCGAAATACAAGGGTACGGCAACAGCGATAGCCAGTGCAGGCACCCAGCAGTTCCAGCGAATATCACGATGGCTCAATCGCGCACAAAGCGCGCCGCCCCCGAAAGCACCCAGACCACCAAGCACACCGACACTCAGTGAGATCACGGTCCCGGCTTCACCGGTAGACATATCGTGATACCGAATATAGTACACAGCCATCCAGGTCACTATGCCGTACGCGGCCATACCATAGAGTGAACCTGCCAGTGCTAGGCGGCGAAAACTCTTGATGCGAAACACCATGGAAAGCCCATCGGTTAAATCAAACAGCCAGTTTGAGCGCTTTGGTGGTTGGCTGCGAACCGGTTCTTCTACGGTGAACCAGATGGTTGCGGCCATGATCACGCCTGGTACAGCTGCCACTAAAAACGCGGTGCGCCAGCCATACCATTCGTTGACCCAGCCACCAATCAACAGACCAAGCATCAGGCCTATGTTGCCACCTGACGCCAGCAGACCCATCGCCAGAGGGCGCTCGTTAACGTCATATAAGTCAGAGATAATCGATTGTGAGGCGGGCGCCGTGCCGGCTTCGCCGACACCCACGCCAATGCGGGCCAAAAACAATTGTATGAAGCTGGTGACTGAACCACACAGAGCGGTCATCGCACTGAAAATCATGATGCAGGTGACGATAATGTTCCGCCGGTTGAGCCGATCTGCCATGACGGCAATAGGAACGCCGAGTATTGAGTAAAAAGCCGCAAAGGCGATACCCGATAATAAGCCAAGCATGGTGTCGGACAGTTCGAACTCCTGGCCGATCGGCTCCAGCAGCACGCCAAGGATTTGACGGTCGACAAAATTAATCGCCGCGGTCAGTGTGAGCAGCACTAAAACATAGTGATGATTACCCTTAGCTTTGATGCCAGCTTTGTCACCTGTTTTGATAACTGGTTCGTTCACTCTGCAGTGTTTTGCTGTATTTGCCAGTCTTCGTTGGGTTGCAGCACAAAGTTCGGCGTCTCGCCTTTGAGCAAAGCGATAATACCGGTCGTCATATTTCCGAGCGCGACTTCCAGCGCTCGGCCTATCTCGGGTTCATCCAGACTGTTATCAGCGGTCATCCTGCCCGACCAGCGAATCGTACAGTGATTGTCATCAACCGGGGTCACAGTGGCAACAACGGTGTAGTCCTGCATACCAATAGGTTTACCCGCGGTGAGCGTGTAGGAAAACATTCGCTTGTCATTGTCAAACGCGACCAGTCGGTGCTGCACGTAACCCTGGGTCGCAAGCTCAATATCACGGATCATGCCGACCCCTTCGCCTTTGACGGTAATGGTGCTTTCGTCCCCGCGAGGAATCCAGTTCAATACGCGGTCATAGTGTTTAACTTCTTCCCAGATTGTATCGGCGGAAAGGTCAATATCGCGCTTATGTTCAATCTCTATCATATTTTTTTCCTGAAGCGGGTGAGCCAAGAAACCACATCACCTGCAGAATAACAACTCTCGTTCCTGGACTTTACTCAAGCCGGATAGAACACTAGGCTTGCATGGACTCATCTGCAATCAGCGAGATTTTTATGGCGGCCAATACCGATATCGATTCCAGTATATTTTTTAGCAAGGAGTATGCCGACAACCCTTACCCCACACTGAAATTGTTAAGAGACCATCACCCGGTTTATTACAACACCGTGATGAAACAATGGATGGTGACCCGGTACGAGGATGTGATGAACATTTTTGCTGATACTGAAAATTTTTCGGCATCACCCAACGGCGATCATATCGGTCAGGTGTTTGGGCCGACGTTGATGGAATTTGACGGTGAGGTACATCGTAAGCTGCGCGGTGTAGCCGCGCCTGAATTTGTCGGCAAGAAATTGCAGCCGCTGCTGCCGATCATACAGCGCAATGCGATGGCGCTGATTGAAAAATTTGCTGCGAAGCAGGCGACGTTGATCGCTGAAAAGGCGGCTATGACAGGTGAAATCGATATTGTCGATGATTTCGCCACGAGGCTGCCGCTGAACGTCATCCTGGATGTGCTCGATCTGCCGCAGGAAGCCCATGAGATGTTCCATGACTGGTACCCTGCGATGATGAACGGCATTAGCGGCGGCGCGGAGCTTCGGATTGCCGGCCAAAAAGCCAACGCCGAATACCATGCTTATCTCGATCCGCTGATCAAAGAGCGATCGATAAACCCCGGTGATGATTTACTCTCAAGGCTGTCAGTCACCGAGGTCGACGGCAAGCGTATGACACCTTTAGAAATAAAATCTTTCGCCAGCCTGATACTGGTTGCGGGGGCAGAAACAACGGACAAGGCGATCGCCAACCTCTGGTACCAATTGCTGTCCCACCCGGACCAATGGCATGCCGTGCAGCAGGACCCGGAACTACTGGATCGTGCTTTCACTGAAATGATGCGTATCCATGGTCCAGCGGCTGCCCAGACACGGAAAACAATCAAAGACGTGACACTGCACGGCGTAACGATTCCAGCGGGTGAGTATGTGCATCTATCGCTTTACGGTGCCAATCGGGATGAAAGAGTTTTTAAGGATCCAGATACCTTCAATTTGTTTCGCGATGACCTTTATTTTAGCAAGGAGCTTCGTTCAGGTTTTTTCAAGGATGGGACCGCTGGGCATCTTGGGTTCGGGCTCGGTCCGCACTTTTGTGTCGGTTATCAGCTTGCGCGTGCAGAGACGGTTATCGGCAGTAAGCTGTTGATGGAAGTCATCAAGAATCCGCGATTCAAACCAGGCTCCAACCCGGAACCCATTGCGATCCGCATTGAACCATGGCATCTGCATCTGGAGTTTGATGCTGCTTGAAGGGGTAAGAGAACGCTGATTTTCAACAACCTTGAAAGCTTGCGCCGTGCCCCCGTTAGCTGATGAGTTGTTAGACGGTCCTGTCAGTGGGGCAATGATTATCATGGCTTTGATGACGTTCTGCGCCCCGGTGACGCATTATGTCGCAATATAATTCGGCATAATATCGATATGGTCTTAATAATTTTAGACAATATTCTACTTTTGTCGAATTATATTGATACCTAATGAGCGACTACAAAATCATCACACGCGAGCAAAATAGAGCAACTTTTTGATAAAGCCACCCGCGTTGTCAACATACCCTCGCCTAAGCAAGGATGGATAAAGACGGTGCGTTTGGCTCTGGGAATGAGCGGTACATTGCTGAGCCCGAAGCTGAAAGGCCATCGCAGTACCGCCGCCTATCTTGAGCGTGCGGAACAAGAGGGTTCTATTACCATTAACAAGCTGCTAGAAACTGCAGCCGCTATGGGATGCGACCTTATCTACGGGCTGGTACCTAAAGAAACGGCGAGACACACACATCCCACGATCGAAGATTTGTTGTTCGACCAGGCGGATCAAAAAGCAAAGTCGGCCGTCAGACGTGCCAATATGCAAATGGCCCTGGAGTCGCAGCATCTCAGTGAGGCTGCCGAGCGACATGAGGTTGATAGAGTGCGAGACACGTTGTTTAGAACGCTGCCTAAGGACTTCTGGGTAAGCGATCCGCACACTAACAGACAGGAGTAGATAACTCTGATGAATTACCCTGAGGGCGCGACGGTTCTCGAGCCCTAAGAATTAGAAGGGCTCAAGTTCAGGCATGTTGAAACGCGAGGCGAGTTGGATCAGCTAGAGCTGACAAACATTCGAGAAGGTCTAG
>JBLIIB010000272.1:0-5823 GCA_047634795.1 Candidatus Azotimanducaceae bacterium
GTATCAGTGGCCGAAGAATGCGTGACGTCAGCTCGCCGCCAATTGCCTGATAGGACACGTCAAGCCGCTCTTGAGCATCGAGAGCCTTGCGAACAATACAGAGCTTGTCACTGACTTCATCGCTCATCTGAAAACTGGGTACCGCAATGCTCTGAAGCTGAATTTCTTTTTTAAGATTATCCGGGAGTACCGATTCAATTTTCCTGATCGCCGTCGCTGTTGTACTCGCAAGGTCTCTATCGCTCCAGGCTCGAACCATCTGTGCGCCGAGCGCGAGCGCCTTCAATTCATCAACATTAAACATCAGCGGTGGGAGCCGATACTCATCTCGCAGCAGATAACCCACACCCGTTTCTCCATCGATGGGTATACCCGAGCCCACCAGACCCCCAATATCCCGGTAGACCGTACGAGTGGAAACCTCCAGCTTTTCGGCAAGGTATCTTCCCGTTCTAACCTTGCCTTCCTGCAACAGCAACATAAGTTGAAATAGTCGATCCGCACGTCTCATAAATTCAGTCCTGACAATTCAAGGTGTGAGTACTGACAACCCGCTGTCAGCAGGCGACCGCGTTCGGATTCCATTCCGATCCCTGCCATCGGTATAATCCCCCAACGCGGAGTTTTACTCCAAGGGCATTATTTGCCCGCACTGATTGCGCGCATTAAATACGAGCATTGATTGATGTGAATGGACCAGCCTAAAAGGAGCCATTCAAATGGACCCCTCAGCATCAACGGCCATTAAGGAACCACGGCAAACTGTATATATATACAGATATTCGAAATTTGTCTATCCTGCCCCGCTTTCGCGATCTGATTTCTATTTGCCCATTCTACAATCAAGCAATTCACGCCCCATCATCGGCGTTGAATATTCAGTGCCGCCGGAACCCGCGACCCAAATAAGCACCTGAAACACAACGGAAAACTTAGACCCTATGAAAACCGCATCAGAAGAACTTGACCACATCCATATTCGAGGCGCCAGAGAACACAACCTCAAGTCCATTGAAGTCAAAATCCCAAAAAGAAAGTTAGTGGTTCTCACCGGCGTTTCCGGCTCAGGGAAGTCTTCACTCGCCTTCGATACGCTTTACGCAGAGGGCCAACGGCGCTATGTCGAATCGCTGTCGGCCTATGCAAGGCAGTTTTTAGGACAAATGGAAAAGCCTAAGTACGACATGATTCGCGGTCTCTCACCCACTATCAGCATCGAGCAGAAAACAACCTCAAGAAATCCCCGATCCACTGTGGGTACTATCACCGAAGTTTCAGATTACCTGCGTGTGCTCTATGCAAGGGTTGGCGAGCAACATTGTCATCAATGTGACCGACCGGTTCAGGGACAAACCGCACAACGAATCGTTCAAGAGCTTATGGCCAAACCCCAGGGCGCGAGAATCAACCTTCTTGTACCGCTGTTGGTCAACCGTAAAGGTGAACACCGCGAGATGTTCGAGGATGCTCGAGTTCAGGGATTCGTTCGACTTAGAGTTAATGGAGAAATGGTTCGAACAGAAGAAATCGAGGCACTGGACAAGCGAAAAAAACACACCGTTGAGGCGGTGATAGATAGGATTGTCATCAAACCTGGGATTGAGGAGCGACTGACCGAATCCGTGGAGTCCGCGCTGCGCTACGGCGAAGGTGCGCTTATCGCAGCCATCGAAAAGAACGGCGATCAACTCTACTCAGAATCACTCTCCTGCAGCCACTGTGGACTCTCGTTCCCCGCACTGACCCCGCAATCATTCTCTTTCAACAGCCCTCAAGGTATGTGCCACGACTGTAACGGCCTGGGCACGCAGATGGCCTTTGACCCGGGTTTGGTCATTCCAGATAAGGATCTCACCCTAAGGGAAGGTGCACTAAAACCGGTCGGACGCATTGACGATGACCGAAAGTCGATGGGTGCAGTGTTTCACCGCCAAATCTTCAAGTACTTGAAGGTTCCGCTCGACACGCCCTGGCGCAAATTGACCCGCAAACAACAGAAGATAATCCTTCAGGGAACCGGCGACAAACGTTACAAAATTAATTGGGGTAGTCATGGCACGAGCCATTCACGATACGAAGGGCTCCTCAATCGATTGATGAGACGATTTAAAAACACAAAATCAGAAGGTATGAAACGCTGGTATACGCAGTACCTCGCCAACACGCACTGCACGGCCTGTGAAGGCGTAAGATTAAAACCAGAGAGCGCGGCGGTTAAAGTCGCTGGCATTTCTGTGGTAGAGGTGTCTGCTTGGACGATCGATCGCACCTATCAATTTTTTAACACGCTCAAGCTACCCGGCGCTTCAGGCGAGATTGCCACTGAAGTTTTAAAAGAGATCTGCAACAGACTGGGTTTTCTAATTTCCGTCGGCTTGTCCTATCTTTCACTCGATAGGCTCGGACCTTCGCTCTCGGGTGGAGAATCGCAGCGTATTCGGTTGGCGAGTCAGGTTGGTTCCGAACTTAGTGGTGTGATCTATATCCTCGATGAACCGAGCATCGGATTGCACCAGAGAGATAACGAGAAACTGCTCGCCACCCTTTGCCGCATGCGGGATATCGGTAACACCGTAATCGTTGTAGAGCATGACGAGGACACTATCCGCGCCGCTGATTACGTTATCGATTTTGGGCCTGAAGCCGGTGTTCGGGGCGGCTCAATCGTGCACAGCGGAACACCCAAGAGCCTAGAGAAAAACAAAAAATCAATCACGGGGAACTACTTGTCCGGTCGCACCCGGATTGAGATTGCAGAAAAAAGACGCGAACCGATCGGGTCAATTTCGGTTATCGGGGCTAGAGCTAACAATCTGAAAAACATCGATGCTGATTTTCCATTGGGAGTCATGACTGCCGTGACCGGCGTCTCCGGCGCGGGGAAATCATCATTGGTCAATGACATTTTGCACCCGGCCATGGCGAGGCAGTTCCATCAGTCGACCATGCGTATCGGAGAGCACACACGGATCGCGGGCCTCGAGCAACTAGACAAGGTCGTTGCCATTGACCAGAAACCGATTGGTCGCACACCCCGCAGCAATCCGGTGACCTACATCAAGGTGTTCGACGAAATACGAACATTCTTTTCACAACTACCGGGCTCCCGCATGCGCGGATACAAACCTGGCCGATTCTCCTTCAACGTAAAAGGCGGTCGATGCGAAGATTGTCAGGGCGATGGTGTCCGGAAGATAGAGATGCACTTCCTGTCAGACGTCTATGTGAGATGCGATGAGTGTCAAGGTCGCCGTTTCAACGATGCCACGCTGGAAGTAAGGTACAAGGGCAAATCAATCGCCGACATTCTGGATCTCACGGTGGCGGAAGCCGTCGTGCATTTTTCAGAACACCCGAAAATCATGAACAAACTAAAACTATTGATGGATGTTGGGTTGGACTACCTGCATCTAGGGCAACCTTCGTCTACGCTTTCGGGCGGTGAAGCACAGAGAATTAAGCTGGCGAGAGAATTATCAAAAATCGCCACCGGCAAGACCTTCTATATTCTTGATGAGCCAACCACGGGCCTGCACTTCGACGATGTTAGAAAGCTATTATCCGTACTTAACCGGCTAGTAGATGCCGGTAACTCCGTCACGGTGATTGAGCATAATTTGGATGTGATCAAGACCGCGGACTGGATCATTGATCTTGGACCCGACGGTGGTCCCGCCGGAGGGGAAATTCTTGCGGTTGGAACGCCCGAAGATATCGCGAAGGTCAAAGGGTCCGAAACAGGAAAATACTTAAAAGAGCTTCTGCCCAAAAAGAAGAAAGCAAAGCCGCCAACCCGGAGCCTGAAACAGAAAGCCGGCAAAGCGGCGTAAGCCTTGATTGAATAATGGTGACTAAAGCCTTCTAAGCAGAAAAAACGTTGCTATGAAAACCTAGGCGGCCGACGGCGCCTCACATTCGACGTGCACTGAATTGCGGGCAGGACAACCCGCTAATTAACGCTGCCGCTGATATCCCTGACTTTGCTGTTTTGCATCAGCTTCTTGATCTTGGGATGATTTTTAAGCGCCTCAAGGTCAAAATTCTCAATGGCCCGCATGACTTCGGGGTCACCAATCACTGCCTGCATGTCCGGATCGTTTTGCAGAGACATAATCATAGTCATTACACCGGGATTATTGGTCATTGAGGACTGCAGCGACTGAACAGCAGACTGCCCTGCACTCATCGGTGCCGCAGCCAACGGATCAGAACCGGAAGCACTGCTGACATCCTGGCTAATCGAGCGTATCTGTGACTGTTTGAGTCGAATCACACCCATGGAAGGGGTTTGTAAGGTATAGGTACCATTTTCCATGGATAAGATTTTACCCTGCAGACGGCTACCGTCCTGAAGCAGTATTTCCTCAGCCTGAGCGCTCGTCACCTGAACACTCATCAGTAATAACGACAGCACATTACTTAAAAGGAGTTTTTTCAGCGTCATAATGAAATCCTCATCCAGAATAAGATACTAGGGCGGAAGGCCAAGGTTGAAAGCCACATCCGGCGATTTTCCATAGTTGTAGGCCATAGTGACAGGCAATTCGCGATCCTAACAGATGAACGCCCGCGCTACCCCGACAGGAGTTACACCGCAAGCCATCCGTATTGCGCACTGCAACTTATCTGACGCCTTACCAAATGCCGATGAGTCGTGCACTATGCCCTTATGACTAACTTAGAAAACAGCGACGCATTCGATCCACTGAGCGTTCCCGTTCGGCCAGCCTCAACCGTAATGCTGATTGACGACAGACCGGACTTGCAAGTGTTCATGATGGAGCGTCACGCCAATACCGTCTTCGCTGGCGGCATGTGGGTCTTCCCCGGCGGCGCGGTCGATCATACGGATGATGCCAATTACTACGCCGACATCGCCACCCACCGCTCAGACGAAGAAGCCAGCACGCTAATGGATCTTTCTTCCGGCGGTCTCGCCTACTACATGGCCGCGATTCGAGAGACCTTCGAGGAAGCCGGCGTGTTACTTGCTCTAAACAGTAAAAACGAATCGCCATTAGAGATTAACGCAGGGAACCAGGACCGCTTTGCCGCACATCGTGACAAACTTAATGCTCTGGATACTGACCTTAAATCAATCCTCACCGCTGAAAATCTACTGGCAGATGTCGGACAAATGCACTACGTCGCAAGGTGGGTTACTCCGCCGGGTGGCTCGAGACGTTTCGACGCAAGATTTTTTATCGCTCGAATACCAAGCCAACAAGACCCTATCCATGACGATGGTGAACTAGTGGACTCTCTTTGGCTTAGCCCTGAAGAAATTTTGGAGCGAGCGGCCTCAGAGCAGATGGTATTGATGAGTCCAACGCTTCGCATGGTGAAGAGCCTTGCCCAATTCGAATCAGCTGAAGAGGTAATGAACGCGGTGTCACAAAATCCGCCGGATGAAAAAGCCAAAGTACATCGAGACACACGACTGATTGTCATGCCCGGAGAGTCGGGCTATGAAGATGGCTTAAGCGATATAGAGACAGGTTGGGTGCGCCTACGCCCCTACCCTTGAAAGCGAGAACCTCTGCCCGAACCTCGGGTAAAGCCCCTGATAAAAGATTGTCACTGCTCCGCGTAGGCTAAAACCTAGAGGAAAACATCAGCGCGTGGATGATCGAGAAAACGCATGTCACACAGCTCACTCACCAGCGCTTTTCAGATGCACGCTCCGTCAAACCGATGAACTTTCAGTCGTCTTTTTTATGCGAGTCTTTTAATCGAATTTTTCAATCTGGCTTTAAAGCCAACAAATGCTCAACCTTTCTCGAGCTGATACAACAGCCGCCACAGCGTCGCCGCGACCAGTGC
>JBLIIB010000273.1:0-5756 GCA_047634795.1 Candidatus Azotimanducaceae bacterium
ACAGGTAGGGTAAGCCGCCACCGCCGTGAGAGATACAGATATCAACATCAGGGTGTCGCTCGAATACGCCACCGAACAATATCGTCGCGCATGCCACCATTTCTTCGTAAGGGTACCCCAGAAGGATGGTGAGATTAAAGCGATTCAGGCGCTCATCTAGCGGACCTTTATCGCCACCCGATGAAGCTGGGTGCAGAAACAAAGGGACATCAAGCTTGACCAATTCCTGATAGAAAGGGTCCATTCTGGGATCGTCCAGTGTGAACGGATATTGTGTGCCCGTGTAGGCAGCAACCAGTCCCAAGTCTTTCACCGCGCGATTTAATTCAATGATCGCGGCATCGACATCCTGCATAGGCAAGCAAGCGGCGCCTAAGAATTTACCGGGATGATCGCTGACGAGTTTTGCCATGGCATCGTTATGTACCTGACAAAATTTGATCGCGATGTCCGCAGGAATCTCATGGAACATAGTAAGAGGGTTGGGTGAAAGCATCTGTAAATCAATGCGGTCTTTTTCCATCCGTTCAAGGCGAAGGTCAGTTTCCATGAATACCGAGCCGCGGTACTCAATGGGTTTCATCTGATAATCGCCGATACGAAAAAAGGGCACGCCGTCAGCGTCCTTGGACATTTCGGGGCCAAACTTTCCGGCAACACCAAAACCTGCTTCAAGCACAACGTGTGCGTGCAGATCGATCACTTTACTCATAATTTATTTTCCTGGTCTTAGCGTGCCGGTGATGTTCCCTTGGGAACATCTGATTAAAGTCTATTTTCGTCGGGCCGTGTAGGCCTTTACAGCGTTTGGGCCGCACCAAGACATGTGCGCACAGCAGGAACGCCGAACCGCTTGTCCGGGACTGCGCGGCCCGACCTGCGCGTCCCCACCCAAATATTCATTTAATCAGAGCTTCCTTAGTCTGCGAAAAAGGCTTCTTTACGCTCACCATTAGGGCCATACACCGGTTCACTTTTTTCGACCAGATAAGCCTGGTTAATGCTTTCCTTGACGCCGGCCTGTCCCAGCACTTCGACCATCTTGGCGTAGTTAGGATGCTTAAAATGCGCGGCTAGTGTGTCGCTGTTTTCCCAGAGTTCATAAACCTGTATTCGGTTGGGTATGGAAGGATCCGCAGCGAAACAGTATTGGTGACAACCTGCCTCTTCTTCCCGTGTCGCTAACTGGACGTCTTTGGTGACTTCAACGGCTCGATCGCGAGCTTCCTGATCTTCGAATACTAGTGCTGCAACAACAATGATCATCTGTGTTCCTTTTTATCGACTTTTTTAGTCGTCTATTGTTAGTAGGGGCTTTTCTTAGGTTGGTCTTAGTTTTGTTTTTTCTTATTCAATCCCTGATCGTAAACCAGATGGCATGGTTAAGTAAAAACTGTAAATTTCTGCCGGTTGTGCAATTTACAATCTCGTCATGAAGTCAGGCGCGTAAAAATGTTATAACAACCCCCTTGACTCCTTGGCGGTGGGCTTAAATATGCTTCGATTTTTTGGGATTCTGATACTCGTGCTGATTGTAGCTATGGCGAGTATCTTTGGTGGGATATATCTTTATTTGAGCCCGGACCAGGAGGCCCCCAGACTTCAATCGCCTGCTTCGGTCAGAACCGTTTCAACCGGTGAGATTACCGGTTTTCAGGGTCGTAACGATTCACATACCTGGCTTGGTATCCCCTATGCCCAGGCGCCGGTAGGAGACCTTCGCTGGAAGGCCCCGAGACCTGTTTTACCCTGGGATTCCCGTCGCAAGATGTTGACCTATAGCGATCCCTGCCCGCAGTTACAGTTGCTATCTGGCAGTCCTCAAGAAAACGGGGTGATTGGGCGTGAAGATTGCCTGAAGCTGAATATCTGGGCACCGACGTTTGGTCCGACCACTACTCCCACAGGCGATGATCGATTGCCGGTGATGGTCTGGCTTCATGGCGGTGGTAACACCATGGGATCAGGTGGATCGGAGCAGTTTGCGCCCTATGACGGCTCGCTCATGTCAACGGAGCATGACGTGATCGTGGTGACGTTGAATCATCGTCTGGGGCCGATGGGTTGGCTTGCCCATGATTCGTTGATGGCAACGTCTGATAATCCGGAAGATGCGTCCGGAAACTTTGGTACGTTGGATCTGATTGAAGCGCTACGCTGGATTCAAACCAATATCGATTCCTTTGGAGGGAACCCTGAAAACGTTACGATCTTTGGTGAATCAGCCGGTGGGTACAATGTCCTAAGTCTGGTGGTCTCTCCGTTGGCGAGGGGATTGTTTCACCGCGGTATTGTTCAAAGTGGGGGACTCAATATTGTTCCACTGGAGGATGCGAAATCCTATGAGGAAAAATTCGAGTCACCCAGCGGTGAGCGTTTATCGACAGAAAAAATGATCGCCCGGTGGATGATTGAGACCGGGCTGGCGATAGATGCAGACAGCGCCAAAAACCTGGCGGCGAGTATGAGCGATGATGAACTGGTTGATTGGCTGAGAGGATTGTCACTACAAGAAATATACGGCGCCTTTGACGCAGGCTTTGCGGGCATGATCAATATGCCGGTATTGCTGGGTGACGGGCATGTGTTGCCAGCACTTGAGAACGAGGAGATATTCTCTGATCCTATGCGGTTTGCTGACGTTCCCCTTTTGATGGGTACTAATCGAGACGAAACAGCACTCTTCATGGCATTTTCTCCGGATTACGTGGAATTGTCAGGCGGTCTGCCGAGCGGCATAAAAGACCCGGAAGCCTACAAACGTGATGTTGCCTATAGTAGTGATTTGTGGCGTGCGACCGGGGTGGACTCGATTGCTGAAGCGATCAGCAAATTCTATCCAGAGCAGGTCTTTGTTTATCGATTCGATGCCGATGACTGGCGCAACTATGGCGTCATTGATCTAAAGACGTTGATCGGTGCAGGACATGTGATGGAAATTCCGTTTGTTTTTGGTTTTTTCCCCAATCCGTCAAAACTCGTTTTTCCTGACTCAACCTTTGAGGAGGTAGAGCTACTCTCCACCGCGATGATGTCCTATTGGGCCGAGTTTGCGCGTTCAGGCAAACCAGGGCGGGGCCAGAGCGGCGAACAGGCGTCTTGGCAGCCTTGGCGCGACGGTGACAGCGGTCACTTCATGGTTCTTGATACGGATCTTGATGCAGGTATTCGGATGGAGCAGGGGATTACGCTAAAAGATCAGTTGATTGACGACTTTGTGAGTGATGAAAGCTTTACGAGCGCTGAGATCAAATGTTCGACTTATCGCAACGTCTTTTCTCCTCCGAACTTTGATGCAGAGACGTACAAGTCCCTCGGGTGCATTTAGTGCCGTTTTTATTGATTTCATTAGCCTAGATGGATGAGCAAACGTTTGAGTTACCAGACGCCGAGCTCGTCAATCGCGGTCTTAATCTACAGGCTGCTGTTGAACTCAATGGGACATCAATTGCTCTGCCGACTTCTGTTGCCGGCTACTCGCACCTTCTTGTTTTTGGCCACGGAGGCCAAAATTTCTGGGGACAGGTGAGCCAACGCGATACGCAAACTGTTGATCCCCTCGATACCTACTCCGTTGAATGTGTTGCGGATTTTTTGAAACGACGTGAGATCAAGTCCTTTGAATTCATCTATCCGGCGGGCGTGTTGCGTATGGGTGACGCACAACACATTGATCTGCGTCGCCTTGGTCGTGCGCTGGGTTGGCAGTTTGATTCGCCGCTGGGTATTGGGATTCATCCTCAATATGGCCTTTGGTTCGGGTACCGCGTTGTTGTCGCGGTAAGCGTCGCGATCAACGCAGCGTTTCCATTTGACAAGCCCCTTGATAAGCCACCCAATGAGGCAGCCTTGCCAGATTCTCACCCATGCGATTCGTGTTCTGCCAAACCCTGTGTGGCCGCCTGCCCGGTAGGTGCTGTCGGTGAGTCATTCAACCTCACTGCTTGTGTGAATCACCGTGTACAACCCGGTTCAGAATGCGCTCGCCAGTGCCTCGCGCGTGCTGCCTGCCCAGTGGGCGCTGAGCATCAGTACACTGAGGCCCAGGTCCAGTATCACTACGATATTTCTCTAAACGCTATTCGTGAATTTGCAGATGCTCCTAGTAAACCTTAGCGATAACTGATCAAGAAGATTAGTGGCAATCATGAATCGCGCTGAACCGGCAATAGCTGTCAGGCAGAGAAAAACGGTAAGATTTTGTCGGGACCGAAGAACTCACTGAAGGGGCGTTGCATGTTTAAAAAAGAATCTTTAGGTGATGCCTTGCGCGAATTGCCTCCTCAGCCTGTAGGTATAGCCTGGCCAACTGAAAGTTGGTCTCGGGCAGACCTGCCCGCAGCATCTGCTAACAGGGTGAATACCCTCAGTGATGAAATCTTTGAATTGAGTGGTGCGCAGGGTGTTACCTTTGGCTTGTTGATTGTGAAGGAAGGGCAGCTTGTACATGAGCGATACGACGCTGGGGCGAACCCTTTTTACGCGCAATACTCATGGTCTATGGCGAAAAGCGTCACTCAAGCGCTGACCGGGATTTTGGTCGCTGATGGCAAGCTTGATCTCTACGCGCGGGCACCCGTGCCGGAATGGCGAGATGATGCCAGGTCAAAAATCACCCTGGATCAGCTGCTTCGGATGTCCAGTGGCCTTGCGTTTCAGGAGGATTACGTTGACGGTCAGGCTTCAGATGTTATTCCCATGTTGATGTTTGAAGGTAGGCACGACACGGGCGCGTTTGCAGCAATGAAACCGCTTAATCGCGAGCCGGGTAGTCACTGGGAATATTCCAGTGGTACGACAAACATCATTTGTCGCATCCTCAAAGAAGTTGTTGGCGGTGGTGCCTCAGGGATGCTCAAGTTCATGAACGATCGTTTGTTCGAACCCATTGGTATAAGAACGGCGGCACCTAAATTTGATACGTCAGGCACGTTTGTCGGGTCGTCCTTTTTGATGGCTACTCCTCAGGATTTCGCGCGATTTGGGTTGCTGTACCTGCGCGGCGGCGTTTGGGATGGAACGGAAATACTTGACCGGCAATGGGTGGATTATGCGCGGACGCTTACCTTCCAAAGTAATAAGGAAGCTTATGGATCACACTGGTGGATTAATCCCAACAACACGAACCAGTTTTATTGTTCAGGTTATGACGGCCAGCGCATATTGCTGGACCCGGATCGAGATGTGATTATTGTCAGAGTGGGCAGAACGCCGATCGAGGAAGTTGATTACATCTGGGACCGAGTTTTTGAACTGGCCGAAAAGGTATAGCTTGGCCAGCTCATTCCAGCCCACTCCTAGTCTAGTCATAGTGGCCTAGCGACGGTCTATGAAGCTTAGGCTCGCCGAGAGCGGGGCTCCCAGTTCACCTAAAACAGTTCACCTAAAACAGTTCACTTAAAAGGGCCAGCCTAAACGATTGGTTTAGCTCGAAGTAAAATTGCCAGCGCGTTTTTCACCAACGGCCTTGATGCCTTCTTTGTGATCAATGGTTTGTTGCAGCCATTTTTGTTCTCGGCTTTCGATCGTCGTGACGTCGTTAACGGCGTCGGCAAGGCCGGAACGCATTTGTTCCCGCAGTGACAGCAGCGCGAGTGGCGCGTTTTCAGCGATTTCTTGAGCAAGCGCGATCGCTGATTGTCGAACGTCATCGGTCTCCGTATAAATGTCGCCGAGGCCCCATTCGTTGGCAGTCTCACCGTTGATTCTTCGACCCGTCAGGAACATAAGGTTCGCTCTTTGGGCACCAACAATGC
>JBLIIB010000274.1:0-5754 GCA_047634795.1 Candidatus Azotimanducaceae bacterium
CATAGTTACCACCTGTGTACCGGACCATCCATTGGAGATTTGTCAGCCAAGCGTTGATTATTTGTCGCTTTTGGATCGATTCGGTTGTGGTGTAATAGTTGTGGCGCAATAGTCCTGGTGCGGGAAATATGCCTCGAAATATGCTGCTGGACTGTGTTTTGCAGGTTAGGGGCAGACACACAATTAGGCTTACGTGTCTGAGTTGCTGATGCGAGCCGCGCAATGCAATTTAATACGCTTGTCTTATCCCGAATCAGTGTACGCCGCCTTAAGAGGGGGGTGTTGCTGAAATGCCGTGCGACCGGGGTTCCACGGCGATATTGCGAAGCGATCGTCCATAACCAGCGGATGGTTTGATACAATCGCCTGGCGAGTTCGCAGAGGACGGACGCTTAGGGTTTTGCTGATTGTAGGTCTTCCAACTTTTGGTCTTTATCTTCCCAGAGGTCAGTGACCCAATCACGAAAATCTTTTTGTAGTCTTGGGCTCTCGCCCGCGCTCGAGGTTTCTATTGGCACAGGTAGTTGTTCTATTGTCACCGTAGCTTTGTCTAGCTCACCGCAGAGAAAATCAAAGAAACCAGGCGCGCCCGCTGGATAGTGAATGGTGACGTTTAGAACGCAATCGAGCTTGTCGCCGAGAGAACTGATTACCATGGCGGCACCACCACTTTTTGGCTTCAGCAAATTTTTGTAGGGTGATGCCTGATGTTTGTGTTTTTCAGCGGTAAATCGAGTTCCTTCCAGAAAATTGAGAATTGAGACAGGCGTCAGCTTAAATTTTTCGCATGATTTCCTCGTCGCCTCAAGGTCTTTTCCTTTTAACTTGGGGTGTTTTTTCAAGAACTCCCTTGAGTAGCGCTTCATGATGGGGAAATCGAGCGCCCACCAGGCGATGCCGATTACCGGTACATAGATGAGTTGTTGTTTGATGAAAAATTTCTGCATGGGAATTTTACGATTGAACACCCGCTGCAGGATAACGATGTCAGCCCATGTCTGATGATTGCTGAAGACCAGGTACCATTTGTCAGGACTCAAACCCTCGAGGCCTTGTACCTCAAGTTCCAGTTTTGTAAATAGCCCGAGTAGCGCGTTATTGATGTCTATCCACAACTCTGCGATGTTCATTGCGCGGCGCGTACACCAAGGTTCAGCCGCTGCCGGACCCATAAAACGCAGCGCTGCAAACAGATATAACGGCAGACACCAGAAAATCGTATTGCAAATAACCAAGATGCTGGCGAGAACACCGCGAGCGCGGCGAGGTAAAAAAGTGAACATTAAATGTTCCCCGGGTCAGGCTGCCGCTTTAAGTACCCCGTAAAGTACCGCATTCGGATTACTAATTTGAATCGTTCCATACTTGTCCCTGGCGACACTTTTCTTTTCTTTGAGGCACACTATCACTCAGTATAGGAGAGCACTAGCTTGTAGCCGACTTAATCGCGCAGCCATTTGAGAAGCTGGCTGGCGACGTGTTGCCAAGTGGCTATTCTCGGCGAAGCCGTAGTGCAGGATGAAAGCTCGCAGGAAATCGTCTTTTTCTGCTGATTGCGATCCTCCTACTGTCTGTTGTTCCCCTCGCTTGGTTTGAGGGATTCACCTGCGCGTCGGTGACTACGCTGATTGTTCCGTTTGGTGTCGCTGCTGCGATATACTCGTGTCGTGTGAAACCTCAGTCAATATTTACTCTTAGATTGGATTGGTTATGGTCATAGACTTGATGGTAAAAAACAGTATTGATTTGGTCGAGTTCGCCGATCAACGGGATAAGGGATACACGCGAGCTCGCGCTGTTAACCAAGGTGCCAGTGTTCGGTTCAGGCCGGTTGCGATGAGCCTGATGTCAATCGTACCGGGCGGCTTAGCTCAGATTACTGGGAGCGCTGCAGTCGCCGAGGCCGCGTCATGACTCATCGAATTGCGCGTCGGCTCGCGGGCCGCTGTGTTATGCTGGCGGCGCTGCTATCTCTCAGTTTGTCACCTCATGCAGGAACCGCTTCAATGATAGATCAACTCAACTGGATGGTCGGCCCCTGGACCGGCAGCCTAGGTCCGCAGACCGTCGAGGAAGACTGGAGCGCACCGTTCCACGGTAGCATGGAGACTATGATCAGGCTGACTACCGATGAAGGTGTGCAGATGTTGGAGCTCGCTGTTATCCGGGAGTTAGAGGGTACGCTGGTGTTGCATTTACGTCAGTTTAGTCCGGCGCTCGAATTGAGCACTGACCAGAATATGCGTCTCGGTGAAATCGGTGAGGGGTTTGTGACCTTTGTTGCAGATGAAGGTGCCAGTATTCCCAAGTTGGCTTACACCCTGACGGCGCCCGGTCGGATGCGCGTCGAGGTCACGATTGTAACCGGCGACGTTGTAGCTGCCGAGTTGCATCGACCCTAGTTGCATCGATCCCCGTTGCATACGTTTTTAAAGTGGTCCCGTAGGTGATGAAATATTTTGCGACAGCGCCCAATGGCGTGGCTGACCTGCTGGCTGGCGAACTGTGCGACCTTGGTGCGTTAGAGGTTAAAGAAACCCGAGCAGGCGCCACATTTGAAGGGCCTATTGAAATTGCCTATCGAGCCTGCCTTTGGTCAAGGCTTGCTAATCGTATTCTCCTGCCATTAGGTGAGTTTCCTGCCGACTCTCCCGAAATGCTTTATGACGCTGTCCAGGACATTGACTGGTCCGAGCATCTTGATGCTTCGCAGACCCTCGCCATCGACACCAATGTGTCTACTTCCAACATCACACACAGTCACTATGCTGCTTTAAAAATCAAGGACGCTATCGTTGATCAATTTGCCGCACGAGTCGGTGAGCGCCCCTCGGTTGACCTGACAACACCAGACATTCGTCTTAACTGCTATATCTTCAAAAATAGCGCCAGTCTTTATCTGGATCTTTCCGGTGCCAGTCTGCATCAGCGAAATTATCGTTTGGTAGCGGGGCAGGCGCCCCTGAAAGAAAACCTAGCCGCAGCCATATTGTTGCGCGCTAGCTGGCCATCAATATTCGACGATGGCGGCGCTTTTGTGGACGTGATGTGTGGATCCGGCACACTGGTGCTGGAAGCAGCGTTGATCGCAGCAGACATTGCACCGGCATTGACTCGGGACTATTTTGGATTCCTGGGCTGGAAGCAACATCAACCGGATATTTGGACTCGCCTGTTGGCGGAGGCGGACTTTCGAAAAGAAAAAGGCCTCACGCGTTTGCCGTTAATGATGGGCTTCGATGCCGATCATCGCATTATCGAAGCGGCCGAGGGTAATGCCGTACGCGCTGGACTCGCAGACAAAGTACAGTTTGTCCGTCAGGATATTTTCAATTTCCGACAGGACTTACCGGCCAAAGGACTGCTAGTGACGAATCCTCCCTATGGTAGGCGTTTAGCGGAGACGGATGAACTGCCGGCGCTTTATCGGGCCGTTGGTGATGTTGCTAAACATAAGTTTAGTGGCTGGAACTTCAGCCTGTTTACCGAAGATGGCGCATTGGGCAAACATCTCGGAATGCGTGCAGATAAGTTGCACTCGCTCTTCAATGGGGCTGTTCCCTGCAAATTGATCCACTTCTCGGTAGAAGAAAAAAACTTTTACCGTGACGAACGCCTGCCTCGCCCGGTGGAGCCTGAGACATTATCAGAACAGGCGGTGATGTTTCGCAATCGCCTGCAGAAAAATTGTAAGCAGCTCCGAAAATGGGCGAGAAGACAGGATGTCACCAATTACCGTGTCTACGACGCGGACCTGCCTGATTTTTCTGCCGCCATTGACGTTTATCGGAGTGCCGAAGCTGACAATGAGTGTTGGGTCTGCGTGCAGGAATACGAGGCTCCGGCGTCCATTGCAGAAGAGAAGGTCAAACTAAGAACCCGCGAAATGCTGTCGGTGGTGAGAGCCGAGTTTGACGTCGATGACGGGCATCTGTTTTACAAGACGCGGGCGAGAAAACGCGGTGAAAGTCAGTACGAAAAACTTGATTCAGGCCAAAGGTTTCATGTTGTCAGCGAAGGGTCCGTCCAACTGCGAGTCAATTTCAGCGATTATCTGGATACAGGCCTTTTTCTTGATCATCGACCGATTCGAATGCGGCTTCGCGATGAGGCGCGTGGACGATCTTTTCTCAATTTGTTTGCCTACACTGGTTCTGCGACGGTGCACGCGGTGGCCGGAGGCGCGGTCAAAACCACAACGATTGATATGTCGAAAACCTATCTGGGTTGGGCAGAAAAGAATTTGAGCCTCAATGGTCTGAATTCGCCCGCTCACGAGTTTATTCAGGCAGATTGTGTGCAATGGCTTGCCAGGAATAAAATCGATGAAAAATACGATCTGATCTTCCTTGATCCACCCAGCTTCTCCAATTCGAAAAGAATGTCGGATGCCTTCAGCATCGACAATAATCATGCGACGTTGATTCGTCACGCTATGAAACGCCTGAACCCCGATGGCGTGCTCTACTTCTCAACCAATCGCAGGCAGTTCAGGCTAGATGAAAAGCTGGAGAGCGCGTTTCAGGTCAGTGACATTACCGCGCAGACAATTGACGAAGACTTCAAACGCCGCAAGCGTATCCACCAATGCTGGTCGTTTAGACACAGGGTTTAAGTTCGGGTTTAAGTTCGAGTTTCACCGGGGGGTCTAGTAATGGCAGCGCTATGAACAGCGCCGCCATCATCGTTGATCAATGTAGCAGCGGACTAGTACTTGTTGCCAGGTTCCATGATGTGCTGCTTCATTGCTTCTGGAACGTCCGGTGGATCGACCGTGAACTCACCGTCTTCAACGGGCGGGTGTACATCAAAAACGTTGTTGAATTTGTGGACTGAATCCCAGATACCAATGGCGATGGTCAGTTCAACAACTTCCGCATCCGAAAAGTGTTCTTTCAGCTTCGCCATATAGGGATCATCAACACCGTTGGCGTGATTCATGATGAAGTCTTCGGTCAGATCGAGAGCTGCTTTGAGCCGATCGTCGAGGTCTGAGTTTTGATGATCTTTCATTTTTTCGATCATCTCTTCGTTCATGCCGTTCTCCTGCGCCGCAGAAGATCGTGCGGGAATTCAGTACAGGCAACCATTTAAGTTGGCGGATTTCAGCCGGACCAGATCCTTTAACACCGGATCGAGACGACTGTGGGACCAGAGCAAGCCGTAGCGATACATAAACCCCTGCAGGAGGTCCGGGCAGTGTGCGTACACGCCGCCAAAACCTGTCATCCCCCCAGCTTCTTTTATTCTTGGCATTTTTGTTCTCCGTTTTTTTTTATGATTCTGATACTTCTTGACCCGATAATAGGCGAGTTAAAAATCAAATGCAGCGATTTTTTTGAATTGAAATGATGTCGAAATTTCTCACACATCTTACTTAGGGATCGATCTGTACTATCGTAAGCTACTGAATTATATGATTATTTTATCATTACTTACAAATTCCTGTTACTTGGGCCGCTGATAGATGCACAACATTGAACGTTCCCACGGAGGTCTCCATGATTTCATCAATAACAAGACTCGCTACCAGAATGAACCGCGGGTTCAGGTTTGGTCTGTTCTTCATCGGTTGTCTCATCGCCAACATTGGGGCGCAGGCCACAATACTAGGACCTCATACAACGGCAGGTGGCAAAATAGTTAACCTCAGTAATCTCCAATGGCTTGAGTTAACCGCCACCGAGTCCCTCTCACGAGATCAAGTTGAAGCTGGTGCAGGTGGCTTGATTAATGACGGTTGGCGTTACGCAA
>JBLIIB010000275.1:0-5736 GCA_047634795.1 Candidatus Azotimanducaceae bacterium
ACCCGCAGGATCAAACACCATCTCTTCCATCATAAGATCATGTGGAATACCAAGATCATCGGCCGTTCGGATATATCGCTGATAACTCATGCCGTGGCAACCCAGGCAGTAGTTCACAAACGTTTGAGCACCGCGCTGCAATGATGCCTGATCGCTTACGTCAGGTTCCATTGCATCCAACGGATAGGCAACTTCTCCGCCGGCTGCGGAGGAAAGACTGGGAAGTATTAGAAGAATCGCTAATAGCTTTCTCATCGCATAGCACTCATAGCAAAGCCCTCATCGCATAGCCTCTCATCGCATAGTCACCCTATCTGGAACAGGTTTGGTTCTCTCTACGCTGGTGTACCAAGGCATCAGCAGGAAGTAACCAAAGTAGATTGCTGTACAGATTTGCGCAATCAGTGTCCGGAGAGGCGTCGGGTGCTGAACACCGAGATAACCAAGAATGAAAAACGAAACAATAAACATAAACAGGAATATCCTACTGGCCATGCCTTTGTAGCGGATCGACTTAACCGGAGACTTATCTAACCAAGGCAGTACCGCAGGCAGCGCAATCGCGCCAGCCATGACAACCAATCCCCAAAACTTCGCATCTAGCCCAAACAGTGGGAAGGTTGCTGCACGCAGCATCGAATAGAAAGGTGTGTAGTACCAAACCGGTGCAATCAGGTCCGGTGTCTTTAGCGGATTCGCACGCTCATAGTTCGGGTGTTCTATCAGGTATCCACCACCATCAGGGTAGTAGAACATCACTACACAGAACAGGAAGAGGAAGCCCACAATCGCCGGCAAGTCGTGCCCGATAGTATATGCAGGATGGAATGGTATGCCATCAACAGGCTTACCTTCTGCGTCAAGATCTTTCTTGATGTCAACGCCATCAGGGTTATTAGAACCCACCTCATGCAGCGCCAGAATGTGAAGGAATACCAACACAATTAAGACCAGAGGAATCAGAACAACGTGCAGCGCAAAAAACCGGTTCAGCGTGATTCCTGAGATATTAAAATCACCCCGTACCCACGTCGCTAGATCTGCACCTACGACAGGAATTGCGCCTGCCAGCGAGACGATCACCTGGCCAGCCCAGAATGACATGTTGCCCCAGGGCAACAGGTACCCGAAGAAACCTTCAGCCATCAACGCAACATAGATCAACATCCCGAGGATCCAGATCAATTCCCGAGGCTTTTTATATGAACCGTAGGCAAGGCCTCGGAACATGTGTAGATAGACGACAAGGAAAAAAGCGGAAGCGCCGGTAGAATGCATATAGCGAAGCATCCAGCCATATTCAACATCACGCATGATGTATTCGACCGAGGCAAAAGCGCCCTCCGCCGTTGGTACATAGCTCATCGTGAGCCAGATACCCGTTAGCAATTGATTTACCAGCACAACCACAGCAAGCACGCCGAAGAAATACCAGAAATTGAAGTTTTTAGGTGCATAGTACTTGGACAAATGCTTTTCATAGGTTTCCGTCACAGGAAGCCGTTCATCGACCCAAACCATCACATTTTTAAACGAGTCTTGTATCGCAGACATTACGTAGTACTCTCATCTTCACCGATCACTATGATCGAATCACTCTCATAAAAATAAGGTGGAACCTCAAGATTAGACGGTGCGGGGACACCAGAATAGACCCGGCCCGCGAGATCAAACTTGGATCCGTGACAGGGACAGAAAAACCCACCAATCCAATCTTCATCATAATCTTCTGGCTGTATGGTCGGCCGATACTTAGGTGAGCAGGAAAGATGTGTACACAGCCCTACCAGCACCAGCAAATCTGGTCGAATAGAACGTGTCTCGTTTTTTGCATATTCAGGCTGTTGAGGTCGCTCTGAGCCCGGGTCCGCTAGCCTGTCATTCTTTGAGTTAAGACGTTGCAGCATATCTTCTGATCGCTTAATCACAAAGATCGGCATATCTCGCCAAGCCGGTATTGGCCCGAGCATTTCGCCTTCTTTTATTTTACCGATATCTATTTTGACTGGGGCACCTGCCGCCAGCGCTTTGGCGCTCGGATTCCAGGAACCGACAAATGGTACTGCCACTCCTACAACACCAGCAGCTCCAACTACAGAGGTCGCCCCAATTAAAAAATTGCGACGCCCAGTGTTGACGCTTGTTTCACTCACAATGGATTCTCCCTTACCGAAACTACAGCCATCCGCTAATCTGTTTAGCGATTGGGTAAGGCCTCAAAATTGGCCGAGCGAATTTTAACATACTTGGCGTGGAACATGTTGGTAGGTCGGCTGTTTGTCAGGCGTTTTTCTAACCGCCGATCCATCGACCCACCAACATAAAGATTAACGCTTGGAGAATTGCGGCTTCTTTCGAGCTTTTCTCAAGCCAACTTTCTTACGTTCAACAGAACGGGCGTCCCGTGTAACGAACCCTGCGCTTCGAAGCGTCGGGCGAAGTGTCTCGTCATATTCGAGCAATGCACGAGTAATACCGTGACGAATTGCACCTGCCTGACCAAATCCACCACCACCGCGTACGGTGACTTTAAAATTGAATTTGCCAGTTACATCAACCAACTCAATAGGCTGACGAACAATCATTCGAGCCGTTTCGCGTCCGAAATATTCGTCGAGGCTGCGATCATTGACCGAAATGCTGCCATCACCAGGTGTCATGTAGACACGCGCTTTAGCTGATTTTCGTCTTCCGGTTCCGTAGTACTGACTCATATTGATCTCGAATTAAATTAAATGTCCAGGATTTGGGGTTGTTGCGCTGAATGAGGGTGCTCACTGCCGGCATAGACCTTCAGTTTTGACAACATCGCAGTACTCAGTTTGTTCTTCGGCATCATACCCTTTACCGCTTTCTCAATCGCGCGCTCTGGCGCTTTATCGATAAGCTTATCAAAGGAAATTGACTTAATACCACCGGGATACCCCGTGTGATGGTGGTAGAGCTTATCAGTGCCCTTATTGCCAGTCACTTTCACTTTTTCAGCGTTAACAACGACGATGTAATCGCCAGTATCAACGTGCGGAGTGAAATCCGTCTTATGTTTACCGCGCAGTCTGTTAGCAATTTCCGTGCTCAGACGACCCAGAGTTTTGTCGGCAGCGTCAACGACGTACCAACCGTGTGTTGCAGTTTCTTTTTTCGCACTCAGAGTCTTCATGTGTTTTTTCGAGCATTGGAATTGGAAGCGCGGATATTAACCAAGGGTCAGAGGAGTTGCAAGAAGATTCCCCAAACCATTTCAAGTCCGCTAATTGGCTGATTTTGTACCCTTTTTGGGCGAAGAGCCTCAGCCGGTTTTAGTAAAGAGCCTCAGCGGTCTTTAGTAAAGAGCCTCAGCGGGTTTTGGTGATAAACCTCAGCGATTCTTGAGCAATCAGCCAGCGGCGGCACTCAAGGTTTGTGCTGGCGCGACAGGTATTCCTTGGACTGCATTTCCTGGAGCCTGCTTTCCGTTCTTGCGAACTCAAAACGAACCCGCAGCCCCTGATATAGATCCAGAATGGAGGTCTCTGCCGAGATGATCAGCTTAACGTTACGGTCATAGAACTCGTCCACCAGGCTAATAAACCGGCGCGCCTGATCCTCACGCTTTTCGTCAAATTGAGGCACCTTGCCCAGAAGCACGGTCTGAAACAGCCGAGCGAGCTCAATGTAGTCATTCTGGCTACGGGGGCCCTCGCACAACATAGAAAAATCAAACCAAACCACGCCATCGCCACAGCGGCGCGTCGGAATGTCTCGACCTTCAATCGGCAAGGTCACATTTCCCCTACCCTCGTCAGGAGAGATGCTGAAAAAGGCTTTTTCCAACCCCTTTTCCGCAAAATCATCCAGCGGATAGTGATAAATCTCGGCAGACTCAAGCGCACGCAATCGATAGTCCACGCCCCCGTCCAGGTTGTGGACCGAGGTATGCTTGTTCAATAGCGCGATAGCAGGCAGGAATTTGACTCGCTGTAAGCCATTTTCATAGAGGTTATCTGGCTTTACGTTCGATGTTGCGATGAGCGTGACACCGTGATCAAACAGTGCATCGAGCAACCCGGCCAAAAGCATGGCATCTGTTATATCGCTAACAAAAAACTCGTCAAAACAAATGACCCGGGCCTGGCGCGCAAAATTGGCTGCTACCATTTTAAGAGGATTGGGCGTGCCCTGAAGATCGTGAAGCTGCTGATGTACTTCGCGCATGAACCGGTGAAAGTGAAGCCGCTTCTTTTTTTCGAAAGGGAGAGACTCGTAGAAAAGGTCCATAAGGAACGTTTTTCCACGCCCTACGCCACCCCAAAAATAGAGTCCCTGAACAGGACGAGTAACGACATCAGGCCTAAACAGGCGGGTTAAAAATCCCGAAGGGGGTTTTGGTAGCGCGCACAATTCATCAAAACGATCCTGAAAGAGGATCAGGGCTGCTTCCTGCGCTTCGTCACATTCATAGTCACCGCGCGCGATGCCATCGCGGTATTGATCCAGCGGACCCATCATGTACTCACCCTAGCTGCGGCCTTAGCCTCTGACCCGTGAAAGAGCAGACTCGGCGTGAGCGTCAAGCCCCTCTTGCGCAGCGATGATCGCGGCCGCACGGTTCAGGTGGATCGCACCGTCCCTCGAACACTGAATGACGGAGGTGCGTGTCTGAAAATCATAGACACCAAGAGGAGATGCAAATCGCGCTGTCCCGTTTGTCGGTAAGACATGGCTGGGGCCCGCAGTGTAATCACCCACGACTTCAGCGGTGTTCATTCCAAGAAAAATCGCACCAGCGTGCTTAACCTTTTCAAGATGTTTTTCAGGATCCTGTAATGACAATTGAAGGTGTTCTGGGGCAATCCGATTCACAATATCAAATGCGTCATCCAGTTTCGACACCAGAATCAGCGCGCCCCGTTTTGATAATGCTTCGGCAATAATCGTTTGCCGAGACTGCTGCGCGAGCATATCCGGCAGCAGGGCCTGAATTTTTTGAAGCAACGCCTCACTATCGGTAACCAAAATGGACTGTGCCATCTCGTCATGCTCTGCCTGAGCAAACATATCCTGAATCACCCAGGCGGGATCTGCGGAATCATCGGCAACAATAAGCACTTCCGATGGGCCGGCAATCATGTCGATCCCAACCTCGCCAAAGACCAGTTCTTTTGCAGTAGCCACATAAATATTACCTGGACCAACAATTTTGTCGACACGCGGAACGCTTTGAGTCCCGTATGCCATCGCGCCAATCGCCTGAGCTCCACCTATGGCAAAAACATGATCTATATCGCAAAGATGAGCCGCCGCGAGAAGCGTTGCATTCAACTCACCACCCGGGGTGGGTACACATAGTATGAGCTCTTCGACGCCGGCCACCTTGGCAGGAATCGCCGTCATGATAATGGTCGAAGGGTAAGCCGCCTTCCCGCCAGGCGCATACAGGCCAACCCGCTCCATCGCCCTAATCCGCTGACCTAGCGCATTACCGAATTCGTCCTGGTATTGCCAATGCTTGCCGCCGCCCAGCGCTTTTAACTGCTGCTCATGGTACTCGCGAACTCTGGCGACGGATTCCTCTAATGCCTCAGCCACAAGGGGGTCGATTGCCTTAAAAGCTTCCTCAAGCTGGTCAGGTTGGATCCGGAGCGCATTCACGTCAGACACCGTTTGACCGTCGAACCGGTTGGTATATTCAACCACCGCCTCGTCACCTCGCTCACGAACGTCGGCAAGAATGTTCTGAACCACGTCTCGAACCTG
>JBLIIB010000276.1:0-5708 GCA_047634795.1 Candidatus Azotimanducaceae bacterium
GCTCATTGACGGCACGCCTGCTGAAGCCTGCATCGACGAATTAAGCGGATCCCAGAATCTGACGACAGCGACATCTTCACCCGCAAGTGACCGTTTCGCAGCCGCAATCGCAGCATCACTAGGTACAACTATTTGAGGTACACCTAAAGGATGCACACCTACAGGAAGTTCAACGCTCTCGACGACATCCGGAAGATCAACCGGGCCATCGACGAGGGAACTATTCTCAGGATGGCTATCATCAGGAATTATCACCTCAAAATTTTGAGACACTGCTTCCAGGTGCGATGCCTCATGTGCTGACTCGGACTCTGCCTCAAAAACCACACCGACATCATGCTGATCAACATCGCTCCCATCGTCGGAGTCCTCTGTATCGTGATTCGCTTCCAGATCTTCATTCGGGGGTTCATCACGAGCGAGGGGAGCCGCGTTAGCAAAAAGATGCCGATCTGTTTGAGTCACGTACTCATCAAAATCAGCCCAGTAACGTCGCTGGATCAAAGCTTTTTCAGATTGATCCAGCGACGGCGACAAAAAGTGATCTTCGGCTTGAAAAATATTCAAGCAAGCGCCGCAGCGAACTGAGCCATCCGCTACGTCTAACTGCCCCGGCGTTACGCGGAACGAAGCCTGGCACGCGGGACATTGGGTAATCGCGTCTGACATTGCTAGGACAGTGTCCTGTGGTGCAGGTGATGGATAAGTAAAAACCTCATCTAACGACCCAATACAATTCGAACCCAACCATTGAGCTCTGCGCGATCAATGAGCGTCAGCCGATCGGTATAAGCGGACTGAACCCAATCTCCTTGACTCGACATGATGCCAGATAAAATGATCAGGCCACCGGGTGATACACAATCACAAAGCATGTCGGATAACTCCACCAGCGGCTGAGCCAGAATGTTGGCAAGCACGACATCAGCTGGCTCCGGCACAACATTGTTCATATAAGTCTCAATCGTCACATTATTAAGCTTCGCATTTTCACGCGTGGCGGTTAGGGCCTGCGAGTCATTATCAATGCAGACGACACGCTTGGCGCCCAGCAAAGCCGCACCCAGGGCCAAAATTCCCGATCCACAACCATAATCAAGCACTCGCTTCCCAGCGAGGTCCTGCGCATCCAGATATTCAAGACACAACCGCGTGGTTTCATGCGTACCCGTCCCGAACGCAAGGCCAGGGTCGAGCTGAATAACAACCTTCCCCTCATTTTCAATTTCGAATGCCGTGGGACAGACCCAAAGACGCGTGCCAAATTGCATCGGCTTAAATCGAGACAACCACTCTCTTTCCCAATGACGGTCAGCTAACTCCTCGACTTTGCTCAAGTTGAAATCGGCTTTCTCAAGAGCGCTCAAAAGCTCATCAACCACCACGTTAGATTCAAACAGTCCCGTGACGAGAATTTGATCCCAAACAGGCTGTTCTCCGGGCGGAGGCTCAAAGATAGGAGCATCTTCAGCGTCCTCAACAGTGACGGATACTGCACCATTGTCCCAAAACCACGTTTCCAGCACATCGAGCCCAGCTTTTTCCGTACTTGCTGTGAGATTAATCCAGTTCATAGGTTCTTTCCGCTAGCCCAAAAAACGAGTGGAGTAATTCCCGGCCAAAAACCGGGGATCTTCGAGTATTGATAAATGAAGTTTACGATTAGTCGGGCCCGGTTTAATCTGGAGTTCCAGGACCGCACGATGCATTCGTGCAATGGCTTCGGACCGGTTGGCACCATGCGCAATGATTTTCGCCACCATAGAGTCATATTCGTGAGCGATACGGATCCCCTGATAGAGATGGCTGTCTATTCGGATGCCAGGGCCACCGGGCCATCTCAGCACATCAACAATTCCGGGCGCGGGAATAAAGTGTTCATCTTCTGCATTTATACGACATTCAATGGCGCAACCTCGCTCGGAAATTTCAGACTGCACCGGAAGAGGATGGCCATAAAGGGCGTGAGCTATCTGCAGCTTCACCAGATCAATATCAGTACACATTTCTGTGACCGGATGCTCGACCTGAATCCTCGTATTCATCTCAATAAAGTAAAACTCGTCATCTTCAAAAAGAAATTCAAGCGTACCCGCGTTCCTGTATTTTAATCCCGACAGCGCGGAACAACATTGTTCTGCTAACGACTTTAATACGTCGGCATCGATACCTGGAGGCGGCGCTTCTTCAACCACTTTTTGATGTTTCCTTTGAATTGAGCAATCCCGCGCACCGAGATAAATAATACCGCCCTGCCCGTCTCCGAAAATCTGTAATTCAATGTGCCGAGCCTCTTCCAAATACTTCTCAAGATAAACCGACCCGTCCGTAAAAAGACCCTCTGCCTGGGCGACTAGCCCCGGATGTATCGAAGCGAGTTGGCCCGCATCCCGAACAATCGCAATGCCACGCCCGCCTCCGCCCGCACTCGCTTTCAACATCACAGGAAAGCCGACTTCTTCCGCAACCCTGTTAGCCTCCTGAAGAGACTCAAGCTCGCCTAAACTGCCTGGTAACACCGGAACATTGTGCGAGCGCATGAACGAACGCGCGCTGGATTTATTGCCCATCATCGCAATATGGTGAGAGGAAGGCCCCACAAACTGTAATCCAGCGGCTTCGGCCTTGGCACTGAACGCCGCGTTTTCAGAGAGGAAACCGTAACCAGGATGAATTGCGTCACATTGCCGACTGATGGCCGCCGCGAGGAGTTGATCCGAATCAAGGTAAGAACGCCTGCCAACACAAACCGTGTCGTCAGCCAGCTCTAAATGCGGTAGCGCGCTATCCACTTGGGTATAGGCCGCAACAGATTCGACACACAGTTCCTTGCAGGCCCGCACAATGCGCAGCGCTATTTCACCGCGATTGGCGATGAGTAATCGTTTCATCGAATTTAGTTCAGCGTGAAAATAGGTTGGTCGAATTCAACCGGTGTTTCGTTGTCCACCAGAATCGCCTCAATCCTGCCTTCCCGATCCGCCTTAATGTGATTCATCATCTTCATTGATTCAATGATGCACAGCGTATCGCCTGATTTCACAGTGTCGCCCACTTCAACATAAGACGGCGACGAAGGAGATGGCGCGCGATAAAAGGTTCCAACCATTGGAGCACGCACCCAGTCTGCTTCATTGGGAGCTGCGGCAGCCGTTGCTGCGGCAGCCTGCCCTCCTACAACACTATCCCCGGGCATCCCCGAGACATCAGCGTAAACTCTGGCTGTGCTTACAATCGGCTCCTGACGAAATCCGCGACTGATTCTGACACCATCTTCTCCTTCTTTTATTTCGATTTCCGAAATATCGGAGTCTTCCATCATTTCAATCAGCTTCTTAACCTTGCGAATATCCATTTAGGTCTCTCCCAAATAATCAATCGCATAGTCCGCCGCAAATCCGTAACCCGAAGCGCCCAAACCGGTAATACACCCGACGGCAATATCTGATAGGTAGGAGTGAGAGCGAAACTCTTCTCTCGCAAAAACATTCGACAAATGAACTTCTATGAATGGGATGTCGACGCCCAGCAGGGCATCTCTAAGCGCAATGCTGGTGTGAGTGAAGGCGCCCGGATTGATAATGATGAACTTGACCTTCTCGCGTGCGGCATGAATTGCATCAATCAGTTCATGCTCGGCATTACTTTGGAAGGTTGTGCAAACGTGCCCAGCACCTTCCAGCATTTCTCTAATCAATTGGTCGATATCAGACAATGTCTGGTGACCATAAATTTCGGGTTCTCGACTACCCAGTAAGTTCAGATTTGGACCATGCAGGACAAGGAGATTACTCATGGAAGACCCCAGATTTGTAAATTTCGCTCAAATTAGCGAAATTTTACGATAATGTCTGCTTTTTCTGGAGAATTTCAAGAAATTAACATTTCACCGACTGACCGCCAGCGAGACATAGGCTTACTATTTTCCAGAAGTTAGCGGATTTTTTGAGGAATTTAAGCTCACTTTTTGAGGTGGATAACAATACCCTTTCTCCGCACACCCCTGAAATCCAACAATGGTCGGTACCGCGGGGTCAATTTCAATGGCAACAACGGCCTCTACCAGCCCATCAAACACCTGAACTTCGCCAAAAATCTCGTCATTACGCCATTCTCCATTGGGCAAGCTAATCTCCACGCTTTTATCACCTACCGACAGCGAAAATTTATCCCGGTATAGGTAATAGCCGGGTTGTACTTGCCACATCAGCACAACGCCATCAGCGTTCTGATAGCTGTCGAAACGAAAAGCCTGTTCAACCGATAAGATTCGATCTAACTTCACCGTCTCTGACGTTGAGGGTAGCGTTAAAACGGAAGGGAGAAGTTGATCGGCTATCGCAGCCTGCGTCAACCAACACTGCGCCAGGGCCAGGAAAAATATTGTTATAAGTACATTGCGGGCTTGCATCATTTCTCACACATGCTTGAATTGGTCAGGAACGTGTAACGTCATTCACTGTATCATTGTGACCCGATTTATCGCTTTAAGTTTTGCACCGATTGTCTTTTTGATGGGATGCGCGGTACAAAGTCAAACAACGCCCCGCGAGTTACCCGCCGAAATCAATCCGATCGAGGTGCTGCTCGAGCAGGCGGGCAGTGCCCTGCAAGCGAATCGTCTTACCACGCCCAGATCAATGAGCGCCTACCACTACTACCAACAGGTTCTTTTAACCGACCCCAATAACAGCTTGGCTAAAAACGGCATCAATAGCATTGTAGAAACCTATCTGGCGTGGGCTTTGGACGACGTTGATCAAGGTAAACTTTCACGCGCCAGACAATATGTCACCAAGGCTGAATCTATTGATCATAAGCATCCCAATATCAAGCCAGTGGTTGCGAGGATCAACGACCGTGAAGAAGCGCGGGTTGTCAGGTACACCATCGAGACAGGCGCCCTCAGGCAACGAGACGCTTCTCGCATCGATTTAGATGGTATCGCCGATGAGATTACCAGGCGTAAAGGTTTCCTCACTATTCATGCTCCGAACGATCCCTCGGGCCGTTGGCTGTACCAGCAACTCAACGAGCGGGTCCCATTCAGGATCGAAGCAAAATTTGAACGCAGCTCAGCACCACTCGTCATGATCACTCACTAATCACGTTCGTATCTGAAAGACATTAGACCGTGCTGTCGGGCACTCAAATCAACGTTCTTAACCAGCAATTTGCCGAGTTTAAGTTACGGGATGACGCGATAATCGTTACCATAGGCAACCTAATCTATTGGAATATTCAAAGTGAGCATTGAAGACAGCATCGATCAGGCTAAAGAGCAGATGTCCGACACCCTTGAAACGTCCAGCGGCATCAGTAACACCCTGAGGTTTTTGGGCGCGACCGTTGTTCTTCTGTTCGTTCTAGTCGGTTTACTGGGTTATTACTGGGACACCGAACCCGAAATGTTCGATGTCACCGAAGTCACGAGTGCCGAGGTCGCATTCGGTAGCACCGGCACCGTTACTGGTACAACCACCGTGGCGACCATGATCAAAATGTCTGAAGTTCTGCTCTACAAACGAGGCGGCTATCTACACAACGACATCATGCCTCCCAGCGTGTTCATGGATAACATTCCGAACTGGGAATTCGGTGTGCTGGTGCAAATACGTGATATGGCAAGAACGCTGCGAAATAACCTGAGCCGCTCCCAATCCCAATCAACTGAAGACGCAGACCTGGTAGCGGCTGAGGGGCAGTTC
>JBLIIB010000277.1:0-5686 GCA_047634795.1 Candidatus Azotimanducaceae bacterium
ATGAAGCCGCCGTCTCCATGAATCACTACCGTCTTTTTCCCGCTGCCAGCAGCGACACCAATCGCCAGTGGCATGGCGGGTCCGATGGCGGAGGAACTGGGACCAATAAAAGTTCGAGGAATTAAGATAGGTAACAATTGATTGGCGAAGTTGTAGGCGGGTACGGTTGAATCGCGAACAAAAATTGTATCGTCAGGCGCCCCGGACCTTAAAGTATCCAAGATACCCTCATAGTCATCCCCGAGGCGGTTTCTGAGCGTCACCCGTAGTGTTCGATTTTCTGTCTGCATTCGTGAAACAAAAGCCGTGTCGGCCGGCTCCGGATTCATCAATTGATCCAGCCTGGGTAAAAGGTTGTTCACGTCGCCCACGAGTGCAACATCGGCTCGATGCACCCGGTTGATGACGGAGGGATCTATATCAATATGTAATAATTTTCCTGCAGGGCGAAGTGCTGCGCCGGTGCCGCCGACACCCACCTGAAATCGGGTGCCAATGGCTATCGTCAGATCCGCATCTGCCATAGCGGCGTGGAGTTTTCTACTTTGATACAAATTGCCAATGGAAAGCGGATGGGTTTCTGAAATAGCGCCTCGGCCGTTTGGGGTCGTAAATACAGGAGCACCCAGTTTTTCTGCCAATCGAATTAATGCCTCGCAAGCGCCACCATAAGTCACGCCGCCACCGGCAATAATAATTCGTTTCCGGCTGGACGCGATGAGATCAAGCGCTGCACTAAGCTGTGCATCGAATTCCGTCAGGACTGGAACCGGCGCGGGCGAAAACACAGCATTTGAGGGGGCGACCGATTCGTATTGAAGATCAATTGGAATTTCGACGGCTCCGCTTGAGGGGCGTCCGGTGTTTAGATCGCTTGCCACAGACAATAAAGTGGGTTCAATCTCTGTAGCAAATCGTATCGATTCGGAGCGTCGGGTGACCGTGCGTAGCATGGCCAACTGGGATTCAGCTTCGTGGACGTATCCTTGGGCCTTCCCGTAAAAACGAGTTTCGATTTGACCGGTGAT
Organism: Candidatus Azotimanducaceae bacterium; assembly: GCA_047634795.1. Classification (GTDB taxonomy): domain Bacteria; phylum Pseudomonadota; class Gammaproteobacteria; order Pseudomonadales; family Azotimanducaceae; genus UBA9659. Next base: position 1,029 of record JBLIIB010000277.1, read on the forward strand.
CAGCAGAACCGGCGATGACGCATACTGTGCTTCGTACAATCCGGTGACGGTATTGGTGGTGCCAGGTCCCGTGCTGGCGATGACCACGCCAGTAATACCCGTTGCACGCGCATAGCCATCAGCAGCATGTGTGGCAGCGAGTTCGTGACGACAGTCAATGATCTGGATTGAACCATCACGACGAATCGCATCAAAGATCGGCATATTGTGAATGCTCACAATGCCGAAAACATGGGTTACACCCAGCTTGTGGAGTGCGCTAACAACCGCATCTGCGCCAATCATAGTCTGCTTCCTCATCATGAAAGGGCGGTATGACGCTCACCGAGAGTTTGATTCAAGAGCGTTTGACTCAAGGTATTGACGATTGCTCAGTTAAGCTAATCTGTGCGGCGGGGACCGTTTCGTCTTTGATCATCGCGGCGGATCTCTTCACGACGATTTTTTTCGATTTCTTCAACCTGCTTGCGGCGTTCTTCTTCCTTGCGGCGTTCACTATCGCGACGATCATCGGAACTTCTTCTTTCATCACTCATATTGAGTTGCTCCCCTTTTAGAAATACCATTTTGGGTGAAATACCACGATGGCGTGGAACTCCAAGCGTAGGGTATCAGTATTCGGGATGGACCGGCAGATTTTCATAGCTTTGGAGAGAGCTATAGTGACTCTTGTAGATCATCTCCCCATGATTGATAAACGAATCGGTCTAGGTCTTAGGCATTTACGATGCGCGCCGGGTGCTATCGCCGTTCACGCTAGGCTGAGGTTTACCTGCCATCTAAAGGCTAGTTCAGAATTCGCTGAAGGCTTTTTATCACCTTCTCGCTGAAGGCTCTTTATCACCTTCTCGCTGAAGGCTTTTTATCACCTTCTCGCTGAAGGCTCATTCCCCACGATAAGTGACGCGATAGATTACGTTAGCGGTGTCATCAGAGATGAGCACACTGCCGTCTTTTAGTTCAAGGATATCTGCGGGTCTACCCCAGCCAACCTGGCCGTCGAGCCAGCCGTCAATGAAAACAGAATACTCGCCTGTCTCGGGATTCACCCGGGTGATGCGATAGCCCACATGTCCTGCTTCGGGTGTTCGGTTCCAGGAACCGTGTTCAGCGATAAGGATGTCCCCTTGATAGTCGTCGGGGAACAGTTCACCTTGGTAAAACTTCACGCCAAGCGGTGCTACATGGGCGCCTAGCGCTACCTCGGGCTTTATTGTTTTGGTCTTTGCAGGGCCAAAACCGGGGTCTTCAATACCGTTGCCATGCTCAAAAGGAAATCCAAAGTGAAGTCCTGCTACGGGGGCTCGATTAAGTTCACAGGGTGGAATTTCGTCTCCCATTAGATCCCGTCCGTTGTCAGTAAACCAGAGATCACCGGACTCAGGGTGCCAGGTGAAACCGACGGAATTCCTCACTCCGCTTGCGTACACTTCCGGGCTGGGGTTGGGCACGGTAACGTCCATTCTCATGATCGTTGCAAACCAGGGGTTGTCTTGCTCACAAACGTTGCAAGGAGCACCGACGCCGAAGTACAGATTTCCGTCTGGCCCGAAGTCCAGATACTTCCAGCCGTGATGTGCTTTATCGGGTAAGCCTTGGTAGATGACTTCGGCGACCGGCGGTGTTTTACCATTCTCAACAAGCGTCACAACATTTCGATAGACAAGTATTCTGTTCAACGCTGCGACGTAAAGATCATTGCCCTTTAACGTGATGCCGGTAGGCATGATCAGCCCTTTGTCGATGGTGACGACTTCATCAACAACATCGTCTTGATCTTTATCGATGACGGCGTATATGTTGCCTGCCTGCCAGCTGCCCGCGAAAACGATACCGCGATCACTTAAGGCCATCTGCCTTGGGTTGAGTAATTCTGCGTAGACAGAGATTTCGAAACCTTCCACGACCTTGAGTTTGTCGAGAGGCAGTTCATCGGCTATCGCTGACATGGAAATCAGCGCAATCATGCATATCATGCCGCGTAGGATTCGAGCGAAAGATGCTAAGATCAGGGATCGCCTTACCTTAATATCCGTAGCCATTTTGAAGTTCGTCACCATTTTGAAGACAGCCAGCTTATGTTGAATGATGCCCTGAAGAAAGAGATTCAGGCGGCTTATTCCGAGCTGCTCGAACAGAAAGGTTATCGGGCGCGGCACTGTCAGAAATCTATGATTGCAACGATTGCCCGGACACTGGGCGATATTCCTGAAGCGGAGGCAATCTGTGTTGTTGAAGCGGGGACCGGCACAGGAAAGACCCTCGGCTATGCCATGGCTGCCATCCCTATTGCCAAGAAGCTGAAAAAAAAGGTGGTGATTGCGACCGCCACCATCGCTTTGCAAGAACAGATTGTGTACCACGATCTCCCGGACATTCGCTTACATTCAGGCCTCGATTTTACTTATGCGCTGGCAAAAGGGCGACGACGTTACCTTTGCCTTTCTCGGCTTGATCAGGCTATGCAAGGCGGTGGGGGAGCGAATCCCTCTCTATCTCTTTTTACCGATGCAAGTGATGGCGTGAGCCAGGATGATGATCAAATATTTCAGGATATGTTGAGCTCTCTGGGTCAGGGGAATTGGGACGGCGAGCGCGATAGTTGGCCAAAGGAGCTTGAACACTCAACCTGGTCAAGAATTAGTACAGATCACACACAATGCACTCAGCGGCAATGTAGCCACTATGAAAACTGCTACTTTTACCGGGCGCGCGAGAACGTTCATCGTGTGGATTGTATTGTGACCAATCAGGATCTGGTGCTCTCCGATCTCATGATGGGTGGTGGCGCTGTATTGCCGGACCCTGAAGACACCATCTATATCTTCGATGAATGCCATCACTTGCCTGATAAAGCCGGGAATCACTTTTCCCATGTCTTTGCCGTGTACGGTACAAAAGGCTGGCTGGCGCAAATACCGGCAACCATGAGTCTTGCCATGGCCACTATTGCCGCAATCCAACCTCATGTTGCAACCCAGCTAGAACCGCTTGCTGTAAGGGCTGGCGAGTTGCTCGATGATGCGGCGGCAATACTCATGCCCTTCAGGCAGGAAGCGGATGAAGAAGGGGACGGTTGGCGATATCGATTTCCGGAAGGTGCCGTGACAGAAGAAGTCACAATAATCGCGACGCATCTGGCGGAAGTTTTTGAGCGTCTGTTGTCCCCGGTTGAACAGGTCCATATGACGATCCAGGACTCGCTCGACGATACGCCAGCCGCCGAGCGTGACGAGGTCGAACACTGGCTGTCTGTCTTTGGGAGCCTGATCACTCGGGTCACAGCGGCAGCAGCGCTTTGGCAAAATTATTCCGAACTCAAACTCAATCCCCCTTATGCACGATGGATCAGTTTCGCGGCTTTAGGGCAAATGGAGGGCATGGAAATTCAGCTCTCCACTCACCCTGTTTCTGTCGCTGACGAATTGCAGCGCCGACTATGGAGCCAATGTGCCGGAGCGGTGCTCACGTCCGCTACCATTTCTGTCGGCGGTGATTTTTCTGATTTCCAGAAAAGAACAGGCATTGATTCGGAGCGGGTTTTTGTTAGCCTGCCGAGCCCATTTAACTATCCGTTACAGGCAACGCTCCATGTACCCAAGATGCGGAGTGAACCCGGTGATTTTGAAGCGCATTCCGGCGAAATTGCGACGCTCCTTCCCGAACTCCTTGGGAATGAACCCGGGTCGCTTGTCTTGTTTACGTCCTGGCGACAGATGCTAAAAGTTTACGACATACTGCCCGTTGATTTCCGCAAGCGTGTTCTCATGCAGGGTGATCAGTCTAAAGCAGAGATGTTATCCATGCATCGTGACGCGGTAGATGAGGGAAGGCAAAGTTGTCTCTTTGGTCTAGCCAGCTTTTCAGAAGGCGTTGACCTGCCGGGAGATTATTGTCGTCATGTGGTGATCGCCAAATTGCCGTTTGCAGTACCGGACGATCCGGTCGGCGCAACCCTGTCTGAGTGGGTTGAGGCAAGGGGTGGGAACTCGTTTTACGAAGTGATGTTGCCCGGCGCTGTACTTAAGGTCACTCAGGCGGCAGGACGTTTGCTTCGGACAGAAACGGATGAGGGACGCGTGACGATTCTGGACAGGAGAGTGGTCACCAAGGCCTACGGTCGCGTTATCTTGGACGCATTACCTCCCTTTCGCCGTGAAATTTACTGATCAATTTGGTGCGTCACCTGCCGAGGTGCGCACGTTTGTTACACGGTTCAAGACCTTGAGCGGGCCACGCTCGGATGATCGATACCTGCAGCTCTTGTTTAATCTTGCAGTAAATATTTCCAGTGAACTCGATCGTTCTGAACGTAAGCAAGCGCCACTTAAAATATCCGTTACCGGAGCGCAGGGGAGCGGCAAAAGCACGCTTGCAGGTATGCTTGCGATCGTGTTGCTTGAAGGCTTTGGGGTCACTACAAATGTCATCTCTCTCGACGACTTTTATCTCTCGAAAGCGGATCGTTTGCGGCTAGCGGCAAATGTACATCCCATGCTGTCGACCCGGGGGGTACCGGGAACTCATGACATCGCCTGGCTGAGTGACGTGTTGGATGCCCACCGTAAAAGTGTCTCTACGCAATGCCCCGTATTTAATAAGGCGACTGATGACCGTGTAACCCGCCGCAGACTTCTTCCGCCCGCGCAGGTGCTGAT
>JBLIIB010000278.1:0-5605 GCA_047634795.1 Candidatus Azotimanducaceae bacterium
GAGACATAATCTAGAAAGCAGACCCTAGAAAACAGACCCTAGAAAACAGAGCGTCAGCCTGTCGTGACCGGTTGAACGTAGAACAGGACTAAACCCACCGCCGATTCTACGAGGGTGCAGAGACAATAAATCTGACTTTATCGAACTGAAGCCTGTCACCGTCTTTAAGCTCAACTTCATCAATCTTCGAGGCATTGACCCAGGTACCATTCACAGAGCCTAAATCCCGAATCATCAATTTTTTTCCATCAACCTCTAGCTCACAGTGTTTGCGAGACAAGGCAGGTTCCAGGATGGAAATATCACACTCCAGGGCTCGTCCGATTTCGACACGTTCAACCACTGGGATCACCTGACCTCTTTCAGGACCGGAATCCGCCACAAGGGACCAGCTTTCACTGCCTACCTCGATCAACGCGGTGCCTGATAAAACCAGCGTTTTACCGCCGCCTCCCGCATCTTCTTCGACAACTTCGAGTTCAATGCCACCAACACTGACAAGATCTCCATCGCGCAGATTAGTGGGGCCCGAAATCTTGTCACCATTGACGAATGTACCGGCAGCGGTGTTGATATCTGTAATCGTGATCTGTGGGCCGTCAACCTGTATATCGGCGTGAAACCCATTAACGCCTTTCGCGTCAACCACAATATCGTTAGCCGCTCCATTCCCAATGGTCTTCCCGGGCGCCACCAGTTCGACAGAAGTGCCACTGCCATCTTTGTACTGGATTTTAAGCATGACCAAAGACCTTACTTTTTTAAAGACCGACTACTCGAACATCTAATGCGCCCAGCTTATAGAAAGCAACTTCCAGAACGAAAATCAGCAAGCTTAGTCAGTTTTATCAACGGGTTAGTGAGATTTCTTCACTCAGATTACAGACAGAGTCAGGATTTGTACAGTGAACGCTTTTCGTTGAGTATTAGCAGGTTCCAATTTTTATCGTTAAACTTGAAAGAAAACAACAGGGATATAGATATAGAGAGAATAGCCGCAAGGCTCCTTCAATTTTGGGAAGAGTTTCGTACCCTGATCATTTTTCTGATCGTTATGATTCTTTTCAGGTCGGCTATCGCCGACTGGAACCAGGTGCCTACCGGGTCGATGAAACCGACGATACTGGAAGGTGATCGCGTGGTGGTGAACAAGCTCGCCTATGAACTAAAGGTCCCCTTCACAAGCTGGAGACTACAGCGATGGGCTGATCCCACCCGCGGCGAAATCGTCACTTTCTACTCGCCGAAAGACGAAAAGCTCCTCATTAAACGAGTCATTGGCACGCCGGGCGACGTCATCGCAATGCGTAACAATCAGTTGTTCATTAATAATGAAACTGCCTCTTACGGGCAACTTGACATCGACATCATCCATCAACTCGATCTTTTTCAGCAAACACGCCACACATTTTTTGTCGAACAACTCGGGGATACTAAGTACCCCGTGATGCTGAGTCCTTCAGCGCCTAACGATTACAATAACTTTGGCCCGATCGAAATCCCCGCAGAACGCTACCTAATGCTCGGTGATAACAGAGACAGTTCTCTTGACTCGCGAGCCATCGGCTTGGTTTCACGAGACAGAATCACCGGACGGGCCCACACCATTGCATTTTCGGTCGACTACGATTCCTACTACATGCCAAGGATGGATCGGTTCATTCGTCCGCTGGAGTATGAGTAAAACCTGATTGAACAAGACCCTTGTATTGGTCTGCGCTTTTAGGCATCACCACTTTTATGGGTAAAAGCTTTATGACTAAGAATTTTCATGGATAAGAGCCTTGCCACCGCCATTCACCAATCTTCTTATCTCACAGGCCAGTTCACGCTTCGCTCCGGCGCGACAAGCACCTACTATTTTGACAAATACCAATTTGAAGCTGATCCGTCTCTGCTCAAGCAAATCTGTGAGGCCATGATTGAAACCCTGCCGGAAGGAGAGTTCCTTGCTGGCGTTGAGCTTGGGGGTATGCCCATCGCCACCCTGCTCAGTCAACTGACCGGACGACCCACGCTCTTCGTACGCAAAAAACTAAGGCACAGATAAGCTAGCAGAGGGTCAGGCGTTTGAAGGAAAAACCTTGGTTCTTGGCGAGGACGTCGTGAGTTCGGGCGGGCAACTGTTGGAAACAACATCCGAGTTGCGAGCACGGGGCGCCATCATTACTGACGCAGTCTGTGTGATCGATAGAGAGTCGGGCGGTACCGAAAATCTGGCCACCGCTGGGGTAAGACTCACCCCGCTTTTTCGGAGCTCTGATCTAACGCAGGCGTGACGTCGGCGTCGGCGTCGGGTTTTTCCCGGTCTTCGGCAATCCCTTCCCCTTCTGCATTGTCCGCAGGCAAGTCATCCGCTAACGAACGCTTTGTTTTGGAATGCTTTTCCTGAGCTAACTCTTGCTCGGCAACCGCAATTTTGGAAAGAAACGGCGGCTTGGGTCGAATAAGCCGAATCAGCGGCACACCCATTAGACCGACCACGATGAGCGCTCCAACAAACAAAAAGCAGAGACCTAACAGCATCCAGACAACGTCTGGATCAACATCAAAAAATGAAATCGCCACCCAAACGAAAGTACCAGCGAACAGGGACGATGAAATGAATCTTCTGATGATTGGGTCTTTCAGCATGAAAACGAAACCGATCCAGTAATGTCTGCGTTCAGATTAAGTCGCGATCTACAAGCACCGCGTTAGTGTTTTCAGCCGTCGCACACACATTGGTTTTATGTACCGACTGACATACACTCGTCATCAGACTTTATCTCGCTGTATCGCTCGGGAGAATCAGATCTGAGTCGCGACAGTTTACCCCCCAAGACAACGCAACGTAAGGATAATCCAATATGCCACTCGATCCCTTTTTAGACACCATGCTGCAACAGGTAGCCCAGGCAGATGGCCCCGCATTGACGGACGTGCCACCCGAGCAGGCCCGAGAAATGTTCAGCGCAATGCAAAGCACGGCACTGGTTAAAGAGGTCAAAGAAATACGGAATTTGGATGCCGACGGCATAGCCGTGCGGGTTTATCGTCAGCGCGATGACAAATGCCCCGCCGTTGTCTTTTTTCACGGCGGAGGCTGGGTGATTGGTGATCTCAACAGTCATGATAGCTTCTGCACGCAGATCGCCGAGGCGACAGGATACACCGTGATTTCGGTGGACTATCGAATGGCACCGGAACACCCCTTCCCTGCGCCATTGGATGACTGTTATGCCGGACTATGCTGGGTACAAGCCAATGCAGAGAAACTCAATATCGATCCAGCCAGAATCGCCGTCGCCGGAGATAGCGCCGGCGGCAATCTTGCTGCTGCCGTGTGTTTGAAAGCTCGAGAAGAAGGCAATAACGCCATCAAGATGCAACTGTTGCTTTACCCGGTGACAGATTGCGCTTTCGATACGCAGTCCTACATCGACAACGCAGAGGGTTATATGCTGACCAGAGAAGGCATGCATTGGTTCTGGGATCACTACATCGGCCACGATGAGAAATTAAAATCGAACCCGCTCGTCGCTCCGCTTCAATCCGACAATCTCGCCAACCTGCCTGCCGCCTGCGTGATCACCGCTGAATTTGACCCCCTGCGCGACGAAGGTAATGAATACGCAAAGCGGCTCGACGCTGCGGGCGTCACGACGGACCATCAGTGCATTGACGGTGTTATCCACGGCTTTTTCGATATGCAGGAGCCTTTGGTCGGCGCACGCACTGCGCTGGCATTTGCAGCCGATTCACTAAAACGGAATCTAGAGGCGTGACTGATGCCCCGCCCGACTCGGTGCCTGGGTTAAAACCCGGGCCTGGGTCTGGGTCTGGGCGCGACATTGAATCCTGCCGACACTACCAAGACGAAAAGTTCGAAGGATCGGACAGCAGCGCCAACCGCACAATCCTTCCAGCTGAATTGGAGGAATGTCGATTTGCGCACTGTACATTCAAAGGACTCAGGTTCGATCACTGCGCGATCAACGAATGTCATTTCGATCACTGCCAGTTTTTCGAGTGCGAATTCAGCAGTTGCCATGCTCGGGGTGTCAATTTTGAGCACTGCCATTTTTTTGAAAAAGACACGGAGCAACCCACCAAATTCCGCTTTGCGGTGTTAACGGATTGCCATTTTTTACATTGCGACCTCTCGCTCTGCGATTTGTCTCGCTCGTCGCTCTACCGGTCGAGTTTCAGGCAATGTCAGCTTACGGGATCCGATTTTACTCAAGCCTCGGGAAGCCAGACCATCGGTCACTCTACTGTCATGAACGAGTTCAGCATGACGGATTGCAATTTGGCTTACGCAAATTTCTCAGGCGCAGTGTTTGCACAAGCAGACCTCAGCGCCAGCAGATTGAGCCATGCTATTCTGGATGATGCGGATTTCACCGATGCGATCCTATGCGATTGTGAACTACACAACATTGAAGCCGATCGCGTCGTTATCCGCGGTGCCGATTTACGAGGCGCGACACTGGGCGGACTTGATGTACGCAACATCGATTTGACCGACGTCACCGTTCAGCCCCATCAGGCCATTGCTCTGTTAGAGACGTTAGGTATATCCATTCAGGACTAGGGATCGTCGAGCAACGAACAACTGTTTTCAATTACGCACTAAGTGTCATATCACGCATTGCAACGAGTGAACGACCGAGAGACTTGTTTGAGGGACTTGTTTGAGGGACTTGTTCGAGAGAAGAAGCCAAGACCATCGAAAATGGGCTTGGCTTCTTTTAGACGCGGACGCTGAGGCGTCTATTCAATCGCGAGAAGTTCGACGTCAAAGATCAACAATGAATTGGGTGGAATACTACCAACACTGCCCGCGCCATAAGCGAGCTTCGGATGCAGATACAATCGATATTTGTCTCCTACACTCATCAATTGCAAGGCCTCAGTCCACCCCGAAATGACTTGATTCAGCCCAAAGGTTGCCGGGGAGTCGCTGGATTCATCAAAAACCTCACCGTTCGTGAGAGAGCCTCGGTAATTCACGGTCACCCGACTGGTCGCTGACGCTGTCGCGCCGTCGGCTTCGTTAATAATCTCATATTGAAGACCGGAGGCTGTAGTTTTGATGCCTTCACGCGCGCCATTGTTCGCGAGGTATTCTTCAGCTTGTGTCAGGTTAGTCCCCGACATAGCCTGTTCCGTCTGCTGCTGGATAGATGCCTTTTGCTGCCGCTCTGCATTGATCACCTCTTGTCGACTACGTATTTCAGTGAGCACTGCTTCTTGCTGCGAGGGAGAAAGACCTGGCATGCCGCCTGCTAGAGAATCATTAAGACCCTGAATCAGGCTTTCTATATCGGCATCACCGCCGCCGCCATCCTTGAGCATGTTCCCGAAAGAAAAACCGTAGAAATAGCCAAGATTTTTGAGCAGTTCGCCCTCGGCAATTGGGGCTTGTTCAGCCGCAGCCACTGGCGCATCTTCAGCTTGTGCATTTTCAACCAGCAAAAGGGTCGAAAGCGGAGCAAGAATTAGCACTAATGCATTGATAAGTATTACTTTTTTCATAAAAAAACTACCGAGGTATACAACAGTCGGGGATTATCGCACACAATAAGCTGCCAAATGATGTGTCAGGTCGCAAAAATCTAAC
>JBLIIB010000279.1:0-5572 GCA_047634795.1 Candidatus Azotimanducaceae bacterium
TCAGGCTGTGCCCTCAATGGGTTCGGTGCTCCACACACTAAATATTCGGCTAGGTCCCATTGATCTCCAATACATCATTAACCACGCCGAAGATCGCGTCATCTTCGTCGATGAAGATCTTCTACCGCTGCTAGAACCCATCATAGACAAAATTCCCTGTGTCGAACTTCTCATCATTTGCAGACACGGTGAGGGCGGTGATTCAGGCTTCGCCAATCAGGTCGATTATGAAGATTTCATCTGTGATCAACCCGAGGTTTTTAACTGGCCTGAAATCGACGAAAATTCACCCATGGGTCTTTGCTACACCAGCGGCACCACCGGAAAACCCAAGGGTGTGATGTACACCAATCGGTCGACCTATCTTCACACCATCACCCAGGCAATGACCGATTCCATGGGGCTATCAGCCGTCGATGCGGTATGCGGGATTGTGCCAATGTTTCACGCGATGGGCTGGGGACTACCGTTCACTGCATCTATGCTGGGTTGCAAACAAGTCTTGCCTCATCGATTTATGGACCCGGAGCGACTTGTTGCTCTAATGTCCGAAGAGGAAGTCACGATATCGGCAGGCGTTCCTACGATCTGGCAGGGCATCAGATTGATTCTCGAGTCCACCGGAGACAAATACGACATGTCCAATCTGTCGCGATTGACCTGCGGGGGCAGCGCGCCACCCGCATCCCTGATGCGCTGGTACTCGGACGAACTGGACGTTGAGATGGTTCAGGGTTGGGGAATGACAGAAACCAATCCACTCGGGACACTTTCACGAAAAGTCGCAAAACGCTCTCATCTCAACCTCACTGAATCACAGCAGTTCGAAAATATTGGCAAGGCAGGGCTCCTCATGCCAGGCCTCGAAATTGAAATTGTTGACGAAGAATGGAAGCCGCTTCCTCATGATGGCGAGTCCGTTGGCGAACTCCTCATCCGTGGCCCATGGATTTGCAGCGAGTACTACCATGATCCTCAGCCCGAGAAATTCCACGATGGCTGGCTAGTGACGGGCGACGTCGCAAAGATTGACAGTGAAGAATATCTCATTATTGCCGATCGATCGAAAGACCTGATTAAGTCCGGCGGGGAGTGGATATCCTCAGTTGATCTTGAAAATCACATAGTTGCCATAGATGGCGTTCTTCAAGCCGCGGTGGTTGCACAACCTCACCCAAAATGGGACGAGAGACCAGTGGCATTAGTCATTTTGGTTGAAGGCTCCAATGTCACCAGTGATCTGATACTCGAACACTGCGCCGGGCTATTTGCGAAATGGCAGTTACCCGACGATGTCATCTTCGTAGACAGGATCCCCCTCACGTCAACCGGGAAAATCGACAAGAAGACGATACGCTCAGAACTTGAAGAGATGTCCTATCAACTCCCCGATCTCAGAATCGCTTAATGAACCCGCGTCATCTCAGCTTGCTTGCACTGGCCACCATGCTGGGGTTGTGCAGCATCTGGATGCCCGCGCACGCTGACAACCTCTGTGTGGGGGATGACGAGGCTGTATTGAATTGCCATGCTGTTGAGGTGAAAGATTTATTAGGGAGATGGGCGCGCGCCTGGGGTGAAGGCGACATCGAGAATTACCTCAACCTTTATTCCAACATTAAATCACCACGTGACGACATGAACCGTGCAGCCTGGGAAGAACATCGACGAGCACGGATTGGTCCCGGAAAAAGGATTGAGCTTAATCTCAAACTGGAAAGTATGGGGTTGGAAGATTCAGGCATATTTGACGTGATCTTCAATCAACACTACCAGTCTGCAACCTACGAGGATCGCGTCAGAAAGCGTGTATTTCTCGTACGCGAGTCGGGTGAACTGAAAATATGGAAAGAAGAAGTATTACCCTGACTTTTGCCCTGTCGATACAGCCAGAATCTTAAAACCCATCAAAACCTACCCAATAATCGATTCTATCGACCAATTCCTACCGTTCTGCTTGAACACCACTAATAAAACGCATAAAAATAGCCCACAAATCCCTACAAATTCATACATTTGGGGGTGATTGTTTAATTAGAATGAAGATTGAGGGTTCTTACCTGAAAATATAGAACCGTTCCAACAGAGCTGCGAGAGCAAGATATCGCAAAAAAAAACTCAATTCGGATCCTGAACTAAAACCTCAATGACAACGGCAAGGACAAATTCGGTAAAACATCTAGATCGCAGAGCACTTGCGCCCGTGGTTAGGACGGCGCTCGCAGCGAGTATTAGTCTTGCGATTGGAACCGCTGAAGCCAGCAGCAGGTTGCGTCTTGCCCTAGATGACGTTATCACCAGTCACGCCGAATCAGAGGTTATCCTCATCGATGGCAGAGTAAAGGTTGCAGCCCTCATTCAAAGTCATCCTGATCCAATGTTGGCAGAACTTGAGCGCAGATACCGCGCGCTGCCACCTCTCGAGTACGCCGCTGAAGAGATTCCAGAACGATACATTGCTGGACCCACCAGATCGGAGGAGGTATTTGGCAGCATCAAAAACATTGCGGGCGACGTTGCCCAATTTGTCCCAACCATCAGCACATCCATCCAGCACGATGATATCAGCGAACAGGGCTTGACCTTCGATGATGACGGAAACCCAACCCGAAGACATTACTCCGCCGCGTTAACGACGGTAAATCCGACATTCCTCTTTGAAACAGAACAACGCAAATGGAAGGCCAGCGCGAAGTACGACTACGTCCATGGACGCTATTTTATTGACCGAAGTGCTGATGTTAACAATCACAAGATTGATGCTAACTGGACGCTTCGACTCGACCGCGGCGATGAACTCAAGGTCTCCGCCCTCATCGAAGACACCCATGATCGCAAGACTGAAGATCCTATTTTGGATTTCAACTCTTCGCTCGAGTCACAGGACCTAAAGTACAACCGCGCGCTCATGGATGTTCGGTACAAAAACGGAAGTGATGAGGATCGCAGCCGCTATGAGATTTCGGCATTCAAGGAAGAAGCTGACCTTAACGCTACGGAGCTTTTCGGAGGTGGCTACAAACTCGATAGAGTCGGCATCGGTGGTCGCTATGCATGGCGTTTACGCCGACAGCTTTCTCTAATCGCCGAAGCCCGATATCACGACTTCGATTACAATTTGGCGCTCCGAGACAATAATCAATTTCGTGCACTTTTGGGTGCGGAGTTCGTATTTGGACGCAGGCTACGCGCGAATGTTCGCCTGGGCGTCGAAGAGAAAAGGTTTGATCAATCCGAAGCGGACGATTCTTTTAGTGAAACGGTCTGGCGGGGCCTGGTTGAGTGGGCGCTGCGCCGACGTACTTCGATAAAAATTGAAACCGGCCGCGACATCTATGAACTCGCGACTGTAGATCGCCCCATTGATGTCGATAAATTCAATGTCCAGCAGTGGATCAAAACTGAGTGGCAGGAAAAGTGGACGGAACAGTTCTCTACTGCAGCGTCATACAGTATCAGGGATACTGAATTTAAAGGAAGAAACAATAGTGAACTGGCGCAGCAATTTGTTCTGTCAGGGACTTACAAGGCAACCAATCGACTGAAAGTTTCCTTAGATGGCGCTTATACACGTCGGGAGTCCGATTTGGACCAAGATTTTAGTCGACGGACATTTACTTTACGCACAAAATACTCACTCTGAGATTCTGATAGCTTCGCTTCTGGGAATCGGCTCTTGGTTCTGGTTCTTGGTAGTGAGATCAAAAAGAGGAATCTGCAAGGATTGCATCCCAACCCGATCATTGGGGTAAACTATTTCGCATCAGAGAAGTTATGCAACGGAAAAGTTCGCATCAGAGAACGGGGTGGACATCCCGTCTGGATACCGACCATGGACAATATCATTAAGGCTCTATTATTAGCAGCAACACTATTGCTCTCGAACATCGCGCTTGGAAGCTCAGATTATCGTCTTGGCACGGGCGATGAGATTCGTATTCAAGTCTACGAAGAAAACGATCTATCCATGAGTCTGCTGCTCGATGAAGCAGGCACGTTCAACTATCCGTACCTTGGAACCCTTGTTGCAAAAGGCAAGACCATCGTGGGACTCAAGAAAGAAATCACAGACGGTCTACTTTTGGACATCCTTGTTAATCCAAGTGTCAATGTTTCCATCATCAGCTATCGCGATTTCTACATCGGTGGTGAAGTCAAACGATCGGGTGGCTATTCTTTTCAACCCGGATTAACGGTCAAGCAGGCCATTACACTGGCAGGTGGCGTCACGGAGTGGGCGTCGTCCTCCAAGATCGAAATCTTGCGTGAAGGAGCAAAAAGCCCAGAAACTGCAAACAACAATACTTTGGTCCGCCCCGGAGATACTGTCACGATCCTTGAAGGATTGTTTTAAACAATGGCAGCCGAACCCGAGTTTTACGACGACGACATTATCGACTATCGATACTACATTGATCTTCTACGTACCGTATTACTTAAAAACTACAAAGCCATAGCCGCTTTTTGTCTTATTTGTGTGGTTGCCTCAGTACTCTATGTACAAAGCCAGGCACCTGTTTATGTCTCAACGGTGACCCTGCATATCGCACCTAACGACCTAAGTATGTTCAGCTTTGAACAGTGGATGTTCAGTGACGACGAAAAGTTTCAAGATACTCAAATAGGTATTCTCCAAAGTAAAAAACTGATGCGCAGGGTGGTAGAGAAACTCAATCTGCACACGGCTGGCAAACTAACGCCGGAATCGTTTGATGCAGGCATCGCCAATACGTTTAAGACCTGGGTGTCTGGTTTCGGTGACCCGGAAGATCAGACCACACAATCGAAAGCTGACCAAATTAGCGCAACAGCAAACGAACTGATCGGACTCTTTAGCATTGCCAAACCACCCAATAGAGAATATTCCAACCTGCTCAACGTCACGGTCAAATTGGCAGACCCCAAGCTCGCCGCTATCACCGCAAATACTATCGCGGAAGAATACATGGCGTTAGTGTTCGAAAACGAAATTAATAACGTTCGCAAGAATCAGCTGTTCCTAAGAAACCGGATGTCCATCCTGCGCGACGATCTGCGTGTCGCAGAACAGATTCTTCAAGCCTATCGCGAAGAAGAAAACATCGTGACTCGGTCCTCAGGATTCAATGAAGTTGATGAAGAGCTCTCCTCTTTGTCCAGCCGATATTTTGAAGCCAGAGAAAAGCGGCTAAGGCAGGAAAACCTATATC
This sequence comes from Candidatus Azotimanducaceae bacterium, assembly GCA_047634795.1. Taxonomy (GTDB): domain Bacteria; phylum Pseudomonadota; class Gammaproteobacteria; order Pseudomonadales; family Azotimanducaceae; genus UBA9659. The sequence goes on from JBLIIB010000279.1 coordinate 5,190, forward strand.
AGCAGCTCAGCGACGTGCGCTCCCGCGGAAACGCACTAGACAAGTTGCCCATTATTTCTAATCACCCTAGGGTGACCACTATTCAATCAGAGCTACAGGAACTCAATCGGCGAAAGGGCGAATTGAGCAAACGATATGGCAGCAGGCACAATCGGATGATTGCGCTGAATTCCGAAATACAATCCGCCGAAAACCAATTAGCCGGAGAAGTCCGCGACATCATTGCGGGTATCAAAAACGAATACGACCTTTCCATAACGATAGAAAGCGCAGCAGAAGAAACTCTCAACAATGTTCGCAACCGCAAACAACAGTTGGGCAGAACGAAATTCAAATTGAATGAACTGGTTCAGGATGTAGAGAGTAAACGCGAAGTTTATTCC
>JBLIIB010000280.1:0-5568 GCA_047634795.1 Candidatus Azotimanducaceae bacterium
TTACGATTATTCCTGTCGTGAACGTGATTTCACCCGTTTTGTGGGTCTTGTTTGGCGCCTGGATGATGGCAATTCAATATGCTGACTATGCGGCAGATAACAACGATGCCTCATTTTCGTCACTGCGAAACCGTTTGGCGCGACGCAGGTTTCAATCCCTGATGTTTGGTTTACCGGCTTATCTTTTACTTACGGTGCCGATCGTGAATCTTATTCTGATGCCGGTCGGTGTCGCCGGTGGCACGCGTCTTTGGGTTGAGCATCTTAAGAACCAGCCGAGCTAGGCTTGGTACAATTGAGCCTGGTACAGTTAATCTTGGTACAGTTAATCTTCGTACACGGCCTGCTCGAAACTATCGAGTGCGGTGAGGCATGCCGGGTCGTATAGCGGGAGTACCTGTGTCAGAAGCACCGCGCCCAGACCGGCTTTCGGGTCTACCCAAAAATAGGTGTTGTAGAGACCGCACCAGCTTAAGGCCCCTGCGTGCCTGCCTCCGGGTTTGGGTTCCTGATGGATTTGAAAACCGAGCCCCCATTTGTCGATGTTACCGCCCCTTGGAAACGGGTGAGTGAATCCGGGATTAGCTGCGGGCATCTCTCGAACAAAAAGGTCGCCAATCTGGTTTGATATCATTTGCTGGAAGGTTGGGTTTGAGATCAATGGTGCGCCGTTATTCAGCAGGCAGCGCACGAACTTTGCATAATCAAGGCTGGTTGATATCAAGCCTCCGTCGCCGGTTTGCATGGCACGGCCTAGCGGCTGTGGTTGCCAGCTTTGGCCGTCTTTTACATGAATGTGCGCTTGATTGCTCTGAACTTCAAATGTCGTCGCACTCATGTCCAGTGGTTCAAAAATTAGTTCGTCAAGTGCCGATGGCAAAGTCTTGCCCGTGATCGATTCAATGATCTGCCCAAGCACTTGAGTCGATGCGCCGTAAGTCCATTTGGCATCAGGTTGATGGCAAAGGGGGAACGTCAATGCATCGGATTCTGGTCTTAGCGCGAGTATGGTCTCGTTACAAAACGCATAACCAATCCCTGTGGTGTGTGTCAGAAGTTGGCGAATCGTGAAGGGCTTGTTTTGTGGTTCAGTGACGTAAGTGCCGGCCTCGGCATCGACTGAAGCCAACACAAGTTGATCCAAGTGAGCAGGTAGAATGTCAGCCGCCGGTGTCTCAAGGGTTAACTCACCCGCCTCGATTAAGCGCATGATGGCCATAGAAGTGATGGGTTTTGTCATCGACATAATCGCAAAGGGTGTCGAGACATCGATGTTTTGACCGCCCCCGGCTTCTGCCTCACCAAAAGCACCTTCGTAAATGTTGTCTGTGTCCGTCGTGACAACAGCAGACACGTTCGGTAGATCCTGTGCGGAAAGAACCTCATCTATTTTATCGGTTATCATGATTTGGCGAGAATATTTCGGAGCACAAAGTGCAGGATGCCGCCGTTCTCGTAGTAAAGAAACTCGTTGGGTGTATCAATACGAATATCAGTGGTGAAAACGGTGACTTCACCCGTTTCATCAGATGCCGTCACCTTTACATCGGTTTGCCCTTGGGAGACAGGTTCAATGTTGAACGTTTCTTCTCCGCTAAGACCCAGCGATTCGGCATTGTCACCGGACTTGAATTGCAACGGCAGGATTCCCATACCAATGAGGTTTGAACGATGAATGCGCTCGTACCCTGCGGCGATGACTGCGGTCACGCCTAACAGGTTAGGCCCTTTTGCCGCCCAGTCTCTGGAGGATCCGGTGCCATATTCTGCGCCGGCCAGTACGATGAGTTGAACCGCTTCGTTGCGATATCGTTCTGCTGCTTTGAAAACGCTCATCACTTCACCGCTAGGAACATGCCGCGTCCAGCTTCCTTCAGTGCCCGGCGCCAATTGATTTTGAAACCGAACGTTGGCAAAGGTGCCGCGCATCATGACTTCATGATTGCCTCGCCTGGAGCCATACGAATTGAAGTCTTTTGGCAGCACCTGATGTTCTTGCAGGTATTCACCGGCAGGGCTTTTATCTTCAATGTTGCCGGCTGGAGAGATATGATCGGTGGTAATACTGTCACCCACCTTGATCAGACAACGCGCGTTGGTGACCTGTGCAGGGGGAGTGACTTCGGCGGTCAACCCATCAAAAAATGAGGGCTTTTTCACGTAGGTTGAGACGGGCCAGTCAAATCGTGCTTCGTCGGTCACGGTCAAATCGTTCCAGACTTCGTTGCCGTTATAGACGTCAGCGTATTTTTCGCGAAACAGTTCAGGCGTGACGAACTCCTCGACAATGCTGTTGATCTCTTGTGTGGTTGGCCAGAGATCAGCGAGTTTGACGTCCTGGCCCTCGGTACCTTGACCGATGACTCCACCGGCAACATCGACATTCATGTTGCCTGCTAGTGCGTAAGCGACGACCAATGGGGGAGAGGCCAGGTAATTGGCACGAACCAGCGAGTGGATGCGGCCCTCGAAATTACGATTGCCTGAAAGAACTGACGTTACCATCAGATCTTTGGCTTCGATGGTCTGTTCTATTTCTGGTGCCAGCGGTCCTGAATTACCAATGCAGGTCGTGCATCCGTACCCAACGACATAAAAGCCGAGTGCTTCCAGGTCTTCGAGCAGGCCCGCTTTGTCGAGATAATCCGTTACGGCTTTTGAACCCGGCGCAAGGCTGGTTTTTACCCAGGGTTTTGTCATCAAACCGGCGGCTCTGGCCTTTCGTGCGACCAGTCCAGCGGCGACAAGTACGGCCGGGTTTGAGGTGTTGGTGCAGCTTGTGATGGCGGCGATAACGACCGCGCCATCACTAAGGTCTGTTGAGTGCACCTGCGGTGATGATTTGTCGCCACTCGCTGGCGCCAGGCGAAGATCCCGAAACTCTTTTAAAGTGTCTGAAAATGCATCAGCCGCGTCCGATAAAAGTATTCGGTCCTGTGGCCGCTTGGGGCCAGAAATACAAGATTCTACGCTTCCAAGCTCAAGGGCCAGGGTTGCTGAATAGATGGCAGCGGGTGCATCGGGATCGTGCCAAAGTCCCATTGCTTTCATATAGGTTTCATTGAGTCGAATCTGCTCATCACTGCGCCCGGTGAGAGCAAGGTAATCCAACGTTTTCTGGTCAACCGGGAATATTCCGCAGGTAGCACCGTATTCAGGCGCCATGTTGGCGATGGTGGCACGATCCGCTAATGACAGTGAGGCCAAACCCGCGCCGAAAAACTCAACAAACTTTCCGACCACGCCATGTGATCTCAGCATCTGGGTCACAACCAAAACAAGATCTGTTGCTGTCGCACCTTCTGCGAGTTCACCTTTGAATTCAAATCCCACAACTTGTGGAATCAGCATACTGATGGGCTGGCCAAGCATGGCCGCTTCGGCCTCGATGCCACCAACGCCCCAGCCCAAAACACCAAGTCCGTTGATCATGGTGGTGTGCGAATCGGTTCCGACCAACGTATCTGGATAGGCATGGCCCTGATCGTTCAGCATGACGCCGCGAGCGAGATACTCCAGATTAACCTGATGCACAATGCCCGTTCCGGGAGGCACGACTTTAAAATTATCGAACGCTTCCTGGCCCCAACGCAGGAATCGATATCTTTCGATATTGCGCTCGATTTCAAGCCGGGTGTTTTCGCCAAGTGCCTGATCATTACCATACTTGTCGACCATCACGCTGTGATCAATCACGAGTTCAACCGGTACCTGGGGATTGATTTTCGAGACGTCACCCCCAAGTTCCGCCATAGCATCTCGCATGGCTGCAAGGTCTACGATCGCAGGTACACCGGTGAAGTCCTGCAGTAGCACTCTGGACGGCACAAACGCAATTTCGGTGTCGGGTTCTGCGGTTGGATTCCAATTGACCAGTGCGTCTATATCTGTTTCCTGAACATGAAGCTGGTCTCGATGACGTAGCAGGTTTTCCAGCAATATCTTGAGCGCATAGGGTAGGCGACTGACATCACCGCCTTTCAGGTCAGAAAATGGGAAAATGGTATATTCGTTGTTGTCGACTTTGATTGTTGAAGTCATATAGTCTGCCGCCAAGTTAGGTGGATTTAGTGTATCTTGAGCTGTTTACACAGCCTTTTAAATGGCTGTTTCGCGAATCGGGTTAGTTCTGCGCGCAAATGTTTCGCGACTCCTACAATGCCATATTTTATAGGCCGTAACGATCTGGAAATACTATCCGTTTATAGAGCAATCACCCTTTGGAGAAACGCGTGTCAGTTAATGTGGATTTTTACTGGGACATTGGAAGTACAAATACATATTTTGCCTTTCGGATGCTGCCCGGCGTGCTTGCCCGTACTGGTGCGACGGTAACGTTGCACCCGTTCAATCTGGGATATGTGTTTAGACGCAATGATTACGTATTGATGGACGAGCCCATTGATAAGATGAGGAATCGTAAACGTGATCTTGAACGTTGGGCGGAACATCTTCATTTGCCGTTTCAGGTGCCCGGTGATTTTCCGATTAAAACCTCTCGTGCATTGCGATCAGCCCTGGTGGCAAAGGAACAAGGCGTTGAGGCGGATTTTCTCGAGCATCTGTTTAGTACTTACTGGGAAGAAGGAATCAGCGTCGCTGAGTATACGCAGCTTGAACCGATCATTGCGCGCGTCGCTGTTGACCCTGCTGGATTCATTGAGCGTGCGGAAAGTGACGAGATTAAGCAAAAGTTGATCGATTCAACTCAAAACGCACTGGAACGGGGCGTGTTTGGTGCGCCCATGATGGTGGTCGGTGACGAGATGTTCTGGGGTAAAGATCGAATGGATTTCCTGGAGCGTGAAATTCGTGATCGAATGGATGAGCTTGATTAGGTTATTGGATGAAGGGGCGCCGTGCAGCGGGCGCCGTACACCATTTACCGGTAATCAGTTCAGTGTCTCAGATCTGTTTCGCCGACTCAATGATCAATAAGCCCATGCTGATTCTTTCTTCGGTCCTGAACCCGGCGGACCGATAGAACTCAACCACGTCCGTATTACCAGCGCGAACCTGCAGATTGACCTTTTCGCAACCCAGCGATTGAAGTCTAAGCAAGGCTGCTTTAACCAAAGATTTGCCCAAACCGAGCCTTCTACTTTGTGGGTCGACGGCGAGTTGATAGATCCAGCCTCGATGTCCGTCGTAGCCGTACATGATAAACCCGCTAATCTTTTTCGCATGCGGATCGCCTATTAAGGCTACCAGCATATCGCCATCGTGCCGGGATTTTTCTTTGAGCACATGAATCGGTTCGTTTTGGGGCTTATCATCCGGTAGGACACGCCCAAGCAGGCTCGCAACAGCGGCTTCATCCGATGTTCGGTAACGCCGTACGTCAACTTTCATCAGCGAATTGATCAATCATGGTGGTGTGATCAAGTAGGAGGTCTGGATCGAGCAGGTCCAACAATCTGCTTTTTTCCAATTCTTGATAGCGCAAAAATTCACGTGCTTCGTGAAGCAGTCTCAACTGCTCTACTAAAATGGCGTTATCACCGGCGATCGCCAACAGAATTTCAATCTGTTGGTCGATGTCATCAATCAGCTTGTCCAGGGTGATGT
>JBLIIB010000281.1:0-5551 GCA_047634795.1 Candidatus Azotimanducaceae bacterium
AAATTGTCGTAATCGGAAGCGTTAGATGCTTTAGCGTCGACATTGACCTTGTCAGTAGCAGTTTCTGCGGGGATTTCTGCCTGAAGGCCACGAATGCCTGCCAGCTGATCAATTAGACTCCCATGCTGCTGCAACTGTTGTAACTGAAACTCGATCCCATCCCCTAATTGCCTAAACACTTTTTCATCGGCGTTCCGCGCCGATTGATATTCGACCGCCCCTAGCCATTGCGCACGGCTTTCTTTCAGGAGAGCTTCAGTTGACTGACGCTCTTTCTCCGTGGCAAGACAATCAAAGAGATGAGCAAGTGCGGCACGGAGTTTGTCTATAATCGCAGCTTGCTGCTGAGCAGCCTTGGCTATGGCAAGCTCACGCGCCTCAACATCAGCCTGTTGTTTCAAGAAGTCATCAATAGTTTCCTGGCATTCCAACATGGCCTGATCTGCCCGTGCCACAAGAGGCTCATGAGCTTGCGCTTGCAGTAACGCCCACTCCTCTTGCAAATGTTGGCTTCGGACGGTAAACGATTTGTCGAAGGGGCGTTTACTATGGTCTTCCAAGCGTTCACACAGGCTAACAAGCTCGACTTGGGTTTGTGCCAAAAGTTGATCCCGGTCACGAAAGCCATCACACTTTACTTTCACAATTTTATAGACCCGTTTGTCCTTGCCTTTGGTTTTTTTCAATAAGTCCTTGAGCCGCTCTTCATCTTCTATCTTTTCTGCGGCCAGCTGTCGCAACTTAGTTGTGACACCTTCCAACGCTATTTGATAGAAAAAAACCTCATCGCTGTTCGCGTTCAACAACTGTTCTAGTAACTCATCCCGCTTACAAAATCCCACCACCGCTAACTGCGCCATAGGGTCAACACCGTCAGCAGCAAGTTGATCCAGGGTAATAGCGCCTTGGTCAGCCAGCTCGGCAAGACGCTGCCGGGCCTTTTGTTGCACCCCTTGTTGTACACCAGCAATACCGCTGTCATAAGCCAGCTTTATTAGCGTTGCCCCGAAGTCCAACCGAGCAGTCGCCGCCAGACGAAAAACAGCTCTCTCGTCTTCCAAAGCGATGAGTGCCAGGTCCTCTATTTGTAATTGATCCAGCTCGGAAAGCTGTTCTTCCAGAGTTTTAGGCTGAGCTTTCAATTTGTTAAGCCATCGGGACAGGACTGTCATATTGTGTTCCTACTACAGAGGTCAATACCAAGGCCTTAAACACCAACAGAAAAGTTACAACCGCTAATAATGAAAGCTTGGAGGTTTTTAAATCTTAAGGTGTCATACACTTTTTCAGGCTTACATTTCAGTAGGACTTAGCCCTATTGAAATGTAAGAACCTTCACAGATCCTGTGAGCCAAAAAATGTGTCTGACGCTTTTGTGTCTCTATCTAACTGACCAACCCCGCTGAAGGCTTGATTCGGATGCACGCCAACTTGTCCACGCAGTAGGCGACATACTTAGCAGGGTCGCCGGTTCACGCAGAACTTCTGTGCTGCCGTACTGGGGATACTTTGCTTTAAGTTCCTCTATCACTTCTGCGGCGGTTTCCTGAACGTTTGTGCTAGCCTTGGCCAGTTCCACGACGCTGATTTCTATTTCCGCTCGAATCCACCAGAGCCGAGACCAGTCTTCTTCGTAACTGTCGATCAGGATGCTCGCGGCCGGATTTGCGAGCGCGTTCACCACTCGCAACGGCTGTCTCTTGTGTTTTGGCTTGCCATCAATTGGGGACCAGAAACAGCCGGAGTGCCAGGCGAACACTATGGGAACCTGATGGGGGCTGCCATCCACGTTCGTCGTAGCAAGCCTGGCGAGCGGCCAGGTCGTCAGCAGGTTTTCGATGACTGCTTGTGGGATTTTCATTCGGGAGTCCTTCGCACTGACCAAAATAGCTGTAGTTGGGTATCCGCGATATCGGAAGACTTTAATAAGGTTCAATTTCAAAAAAATTTTGTCGCTGGCTGAGTTCATGGTGCGATACGCAACGGAAGCGCAAGGGCTTGCAGTATTGGCAATGCTCGGCGTTTCGCAAACAAATGGACGATTCGAATCTACAGCAGTGGAAAATTTTTGAATATGAAAACCCTGACATATTTTTCGGTATGGTCCAATTCTGGCTTCAAAAGAGCGACCCAGAGTACAATCAGAAGTTGATTAGACCAAGATTTCAGTGATTTTTCTTTAATTTAGAGAACTAAATCACGTATAGGTCCACGTATTCATGCACTGGAATTTTCTCTAGCTGCCCTTGATCAAGCGATATAGCCAGAATGGCGCTTTGCTGTTTAAAGGGGAATTGACGTGCCAAGTTAATTTTAAACTTCGACTCTAGCAATGGGATGCCTTCTGTTCGGCGACGCGCATGACCTACCGGATACTCAACAACGAGTTCTTCAAACACACTGCCGTCATTAAACTCCAGCGTTAACGCATTGGCGATGGATCGCTTTTCCGGATCATGGTAATCCTGCGTAAAGCGGACGTCCTCAACACAATGAATTTTTTGGCGCAGTACATCAATACGCTCATCTGACGCCACCGTATCTTCGTAATCTGCAGCCGTCAGACGGCCAAAGATAAGTGGCACGGCAACCATATATTGAATGCAATGATCCCGATCTGCCGGGTTATCTAACGGGCCTTTTTTGTCGATAATGCGAATGCATGCTTCGTGCGTTCGAATAGAGATTTTTTTAATATCTGCGACAGATCTTCCTGATTTTCGAAGCTGGCCGTGGAGGGTGATGGCCGCCTCCACTGCCGTTTGGGAATGAAATTCTGCAGGAAAGGAAATCTTAAATAATACATTTTCCATTACGTAGGAAGCATACGGGCGCTGGAATTTAAACGCTTGCCCCTTAAATGAAACATCATAAAACCCCCAGGTCTTAGCGCTTAATACAGATGGATATCCCATCTCACCGGTTTTAGCCATCAGCGCTAAGCGCACCGCCCGAGCCGTCGCATCGCCCGCCGCCCATGATTTGCGTGAACCAGTATTGGGGGAATGGCGATAAGTGCGTAGCGCCTGCCCATCGACCCAAGCTAACGACACCGCATTGAGCATTTCATCACGGCTTAATCCGAGCATCTCGGCCACTACGGCAGTAGATGCTACCTTCACCAGCACCACGTGATCCAGACCGACCTTATTAAACGAATTTTCCAGCGCGATACAGCCCTGGATCTCATGTGCCTTGACCATGCCGATCAACACATCTTTCATGCGCAAGGGCTGCTTACCCGCTGCAACCGCACTGCGTGACAACCAGTCGGCTACCGCCAAAATTGCCCCGAGGTTATCTGATGGATGACCCCATTCCGCGGCCAGCCAGGTGTCATTAAAATCCAGCCAACGAACCATCGCGCCAATATTGAATGCGGCCTGCACCGGGTCCAGTTGGAATTGTGTCCCGGGCACCTTCGCGCCATTCGGCACGATCGTACCGGGAACGATCGGACCCATCAATTTTCTGCACGCAGGATATTCTAACGCCTCCAGTCCGCAGCCAAGAGTATCGATCAAACAATTGCGTGCCGTGTCGAGCGCGAGCACAGAATCTATCTGATAGTTTCTGACATAGTCGACGATGTCGATAATTTCCTGGTCAAATTCGGTCCGTGTATTGGAAATGTGCGTTGACATGTTTTTCCTCTAATTTTGATATGCGATAACTAAGGAGGCCCTGATTAAATGGATATTGGTGTGGGAACGACCAGTCTAGGACAAGCGGCCGGGGGGCACATGTTTTGGTGCGGCCCGAACTGCGCGTCCCCAAACCAATAGGCTTTAATCAGCGGTTCCCTAAATCTATTGGTCGCTTTTCGATCGGCACGAAAACGACCCGCATTAGTAAGAATAGACGATACTCCCAACCAATAAAGGTTTAGAGCGACCTGGCGTCATGAGAGCTTCACTCATACGCATCACCGAAACCGTTCGGGCGGCCGCAATGTCAGGTTTAGTGCGGGTGAAAGTGTCAGCCACCGATATAAGACATCTCAACTTTCTTGCTTCGCGCAGTTTCTTTTGTCCGAATTTCCGAATACCGGTCTTCACGCTGGTTCCAGATCAAACCAATGGCACCGGCGATTTCTTTGTCGCTCCTGCCCGAACGCATGAGCGCGCGCAAATCATGCCCGGACTGCGCGAACAGGCAGGTGTACAACTTGCCATCGGTCGAGAGTCGGGCGCGCGTGCAGCTGGAACAAAAGGCTTGCGTCACGCTGGAAATTACCCCGATTTCGCCGCTGCCATCCGCATAGGCCCAGCGCTGAGCGACTTCACCGGTATAGTTGGATTCTGCTTCGATGATAGGCATCTCTGCGTTGATCATGCGAACGATCTCTGACGACGACACAACATCGTCCATACGCCAGCCGTTGGAAGAACCCACGTCCATGAATTCGATAAAGCGCACGATGTGGCCGCTACCCTTGAAGTGCCGCGCCATTGAAACGATGTCCTGATCGTTGACACCTTTCTTAACCACCATGTTGATCTTCATGCCCTCAAAGCCCGCGTCGTGCGCAGCGTCAATGCCACTCAACACATCAGCCACCGAAAAATCTACGTCATTGATGGCGCGGAATACTGCCTCATCGAGCGAATCAAGTGAGACAGTCACACGCTGCAGGCCCGCAGCCTTGAGCACCGGGGCTTTCCTGCCCAGCAGCGTGGCGTTGGTCGTGAGGGCTAAATCCAATGGTTTACCGTCATGCGTCTCGAGGACGGCCAGCTGCTCGATCAAAACCTCAAGGTGTTTACGCAACAGGGGTTCGCCGCCAGTGAGACGAATTTTCTCGACACCGTGAGCGACGAACAGGCCTGCCATACGCGTGATTTCCTCGAAGCTCAAAAGTTCGGGTTTTGGCAAAAATCGGTAGTCCTTGTCGAACACTGACTTAGGCATACAGTAAGTGCAGCGGAAGTTGCAGCGGTCGGTTACCGAAATGCGCAGGTCGCGCAGGAGCCGGCCACGCGTGTCCGGGAGCATGCCGCCGGGGGTAGGCGTGTAAGCCGGCGTCAGCGGTATGCGATTAGCGGCATTCTGGTCAACAGTGGTAATTTTCTCGGTGGTCATGGGGCCTCTTTGCATGGATTAACTGATTTTCTAAAAACGTGTTTGTCTGTGCTGAGCGCTGCAATTTTTTTTGGCAGAGTCATAGCCGTCTCTGGCCTGTCAGTTTTCGAAAAATTATGACGAGCAGCTATAATGCGACAATCCACCGACCTCTAAGAACTCAGACGGCTTCAGCCTATAGTACTTCCCCTCCACGTCCTTCGACTGCTCGGCGTATGGCTGCGTCATGACTTCCTGCAGCGCTCGAACCAGAGAGTAGTTCCCCGCGGTCGCTTGCTGATAGGCAGGCAAAACGAACCACTCTCGCAAACTGTATTTTGGATTGACGAGTTTCATCCGCCCAGAGATCTCCTCCCGGGATAGGGACGGAGCAGCATTCGCGTCGGTCGTGATGCCGGTGAGCGATTTCCATTTTATGAGCCACGCTGACCAGCGCTTGTCGATCCCTTCGGGGTCTGCATCATACGCC
>JBLIIB010000282.1:0-5551 GCA_047634795.1 Candidatus Azotimanducaceae bacterium
GTTGCCCGTTGGCGAAGAAATTGACTGGGTTGATAACATCTCTATTGAGCTCACGACACAAATGCTTGCGACGTTATTCGACTTCCCATTCGAAGATAGACGCAAGCTCACTCGCTGGTCTGATGTCGCCACAGCCAATCTCGAGGCGGGCATTATCGATTCTGAAGATCAGCGGCGCGAGGAACTCGTTGAGTGCCTGACAACGTTCACGGAGATTTTTCAGGCAAGGCAACACACACCCGGCGACAACGATTTGATCACTATGTTGGCGCATGGCGAGTCCACAAAAGATTTACTGGCGCGACCACTCGAATATCTCGGCAACCTGATTCTGCTGATTGTAGGAGGTAACGATACGACTCGTAACTCGATCACGGGCGGCGTACTAGCACTGAATGAAAATCCCGATCAATACCAGAAACTAAAAGACAATCCCTCTCTTATTACCAGCATGGTGCCAGAAATCATCCGCTGGCAAACACCACTCGCACATATGCGACGGCGAGCACTCGTCGATACCGAGTTGGGCGGCAAGACCATACGGGCTGGCGACAAGGTTGTGATGTGGTACGTTTCTGGTAATCGTGACGAGTCTGCGATCGAAAAACCCAATGAATTTATTATCGATCGAGCAAAACCCAGGCAGCATCTGTCCTTTGGCTTCGGCATTCATCGATGCATGGGTAATCGGCTCGCAGAGATGCAGTTGCGGATCGTGTGGGAAGAAATACTAAAACGATTCGAGACTGTTGAAGTCGTCGGTGAACCGACCCGCATAAGAAGCGCATTCGTTAAAGGATACAACAGCTTACCTGTTGTGCTGCATCCCAAACGATAAGTTGCAATCCGCGGCCCCAGAGGCCGCAATGCCTCCCCCCTAGAACAGCAAAAGATGAATGGCGTGGCTTAAAACGCTAATAAACGCCAATCATCTTCGCGCAATAACCCGTAAGACCGGCGCCGCTATTAGCGTCCTTATGACGCAACCGTATCTACCCAGGCACTCATGACCATTGAGGCACTCCTATGGATTGGGATTTTCGTCTGTGTCTCACAATTGGCCATGTTTTCCAGACTCAATCTGGCTTTCTTCTCTCTAAGTCGACTGCAACTTGAACTCGAAGCGAAAAACGGTAGCAAAATTGCGGAAAGGATTCTCGAACTACGTCAGGATTCAAATTTTCTGCTCGCCACCCTTTTGTGGGGAAACGTCGGTATCAACGTGCTCCTGACGTTGCTCTCTGACGCGGCTTTGGCCGGGATTACGGCGTTTGTATTTTCAACCGTCTTCATCACGATTTTCGGCGACATCATCCCTCAGGCCTACTTTTCAAGAAACACTTTAAAAATGGCCCCAATACTTGGCCCCCGTTTTAAGAATCTATCAAATACTGCTATTCCCGGTCGCGAGACCCAGCGCACTCCTTCTGGATGCATGGTTAGGTAAGGAGGGCATCGACTTCTTTCGGGAGAAAGAACGCATCTCTGTGATTGAAGAAGGTGAGCCGGTTGACGAAAAATCAATCATCAGGTTACCGACCAAAGTGGATCTGACTTTGATTCCCCAGATCGCCCGCGATGTTAACGATCCATCTCTGTTACGGGTTCATGCGAGCGGCCATCACTGGGTTGTTCTCACCGATATGGCTGGAGAGCCAAGACTTCTGCTCGACGCGGATGGGGCCCTTCGCGCAGCGTTGCTCGACCGCGATGCTGAGTATGACATCTACAACTACTGCCGAAGGCCACTGGTCATTAAGGACAGTAGCAAGACACTGGCAGAAGTCATCGGCTATCTGAAAACACTTACAAACAGCCTTCCGGAAGATGGCGCCATTGACTACGATGCTGTCTTAATCCGGGGCGACAACCCAAGGATCGATACTGGCGCAGACGTCCTTGGCAAGCTGCTGAAGGGAATAACGCCGGAACATCCCGGAATGGCCCTGCGCCGACTCGCCCCTAGGTTTAAGCGGTTCTCTATTCCACCAATGCCAGAAATTGGACCTGACCTGGTCTACTTTGGCGGCAACGGGACGAGCATGGACGTCTTCGCCATATATTCCTGATATTCCGACTCATTACCCCAGAGCTTGCGACCACGATCTTCAAGCATCCGAACCCCGGATATTTTGATTAACAACACACTAACAAATATGGGTGAAATCAACGTCGCGTATTGCCAGCCTGACAGTACTGGAAACGCAATCATCGCGATACCGAGCCACAACAAGATCTCCCCGAAGTAGTTAGGGTGGCGTGACCACGCCCACAGGCCTACATTAATAAAGCGTCCGCTATTTTCGGGCTTTGCCTTGAACGCAGATTTCTGCCTGTCAGCGATCACCTCAATCGAGAAACCAAGCGCCCACATTAATGTACCGATGATCGCAAAAAGCCCCAAGGGTAGATTTAAGTCAGCGGTCATTGCGGCAAGACCGGCCGCAAGCGTTACCGAAACCCACAATCCCTGAAGCGTCCACGTCATAAAAAATTGTAAGAAATCCGTCTTGATCGAACGGAACCGGCGGTCTTCGCCAGCTTTTTGAATACGTAAAAACAGAAAACCACCCAGTCGCGCGGCCCAGATCACGACAAGTCCGGTAATCAGGAGTCGGCGGTCATTCTCAAAACCCAGTGCGACACAGGTCGATAGCGCCACCGTGATGTAGGTCAGGCTACCCGCGAGGTCGTAATACTTTTCAGTCTGGAACGCATACGCCGGAATAAACAGGGTCCACTGCACTGCAAACGCCACCGCACAACATAATGCAAAGACCGGCACGCCCAGAGCGACTGCCCCATTGTCACTACCCGCGTATGCAATACCGGCACCAAGCGCGATGGCTGTGATTGTCCCACCGATCCAGATAATATTATTGTTCATGCAACGTACACCTTTTTCTTGAAGTATACGCATGTGCGAGGCTAACGGATCAGCCAATACGCGATCCTGCAAACCGCTAAGCGGTATATCCGTATCAAGTGACTCGATGAGGCGCTTTACCCCGGGTGCGGGTGACGTGAATACATTGTGATGAGAACAAGCCGCCGCCGCTCCTTGCATTGATGCCTGCGACAGGAAAACCGCATCGTAGTCATCAGACAACTCGTTAACAAACGACGCGATGGTTTCGTAGTACAGTTCCCAATCCCCCGTTTCAAACTGCGCCCATGCTCCGGGCACCAGCTCCACCAGCCAACGTCCTTGCGAATCACTAAAGCGCGCAGATTCTTCCAAAAGAAGATCCGCTGCCTCAGCCGCACTTTCAAGCGCCGCAATCACCAGTACCCGCTCAAAGCGCATTAACTGATTGCCTACCGCTCGGTCAATCCGCTGAACTTTCACCCCGTCTACGACGCGGTTTTCGACAGCGGAACCAAGCGTCGAACAGGTACAGGCTATCGCGCGGCAACCCCTCGCTGCCAGAGTTTCAATAGCCATATCAATGCCTATGCGCACCTCGTCAGTGATCCCTTGAAGCTGTGAATCCTTGAGCAATTGCTCAGCAACCACGTGCTCCACCTCGATGGTGGCATCAAACGTGCGGACCAGCACATCGAAAGTTTCGACGTGAACCTTAGCCGTATGAAGAAACCCAATTTTAGACAAGGCAGTGCCCTCGCTCAGCGCTGAAAACATCGCTTAAAGCAGCGATTAAAGCAGCGATTAAAGCAGCGATTAAAACATTTATTAAAACACCGACCAAAAGAAGGCTTACGCTTCATTCCAGTATGTCGCTTCCAATTTATGCCCGTCCGGATCCCGAACAAAACACCCATAATAAGCGTCGCTGTACTCAGGTCTTGACCCAGGAGCACCATCATCGGCACCACCGGCGGCTAATGCAGCATCATAAAAGGCCTTCACTTCATCGACTGAATTCGCAAAGAACGAAAAATGGACCCCATTGGCCACTTCAACTTTGCCTCCGTCAAAAGGCACGGGATGAAGCCAGAATTCTGGGAACATTTTGCCGTAAGCAATCGCACCCGAATGCGCCATGATCCGCCTCGCGCCAATACAGCCTAGCACTGCGTCATAAAATGAAAGTGATACCTCAGCATTGGTAACACCAATGGAGACATGATTAAGAATTGATGGGTTTTCCATAACTTATGCCCGCTCAAATATCGATATTCGATGAATACCTGAGCAGTCTAACTAACCCCTACTCACGAGGTAATGTCAGCAATAGCTAATACCCGCCGAGGTCTGACACTACCTGGTCAACCAGATCAGAATGTTGTTTAACACCAAAATCTGCCACCACACGTTTCTCAATCTGCTTGTTCTGATTGATCAAAAACGTTGTCCTTCGAACCCCCATACCCATGGGTCCATTAACGCCGTATGCACGAATGACATGTTTTTGTGGGTCCGCCAATAGCGGGAACGGCAGTTCGTATCGATCACGAAATCGATCATGACTGGATTGGCTCTGCGGACTGACGCCAACAACATTGGCGTTAACCGAACGAATCTCTTCATGTCGATCACGGATTTCACAGGCTTCTGCGGTACATATCGACGTGAAATCTGCCGGGTAAAAATAGAGAATGAGTGGACCGTCGGCTAACAGGTCATCAAGACTAACCTCTTCGCCATCATCATATTGCAATACAAAATCAGGGGCTGTATCTCCGACGTTTAACATTATGCGAACCTAAAATGACCTTGATCGATGACAACGTCACCCATCTGATTGGTTGTACGGAAGAGCGCCTCGTTTTCATCGACCCACATGGAAATCGTCAGCGTATCACCAGGAATAACAGGCTTTGAAAACCGGGCGTTCATCGACTTAAAACGACTCGCATCACCATCACAAAGTGCATGCAACAATCCACGGCCGGTAAAACCATAAGTGCAAAGCCCATGTAGTATTGGCTTATCGAAGCCGCCCATTGCTGCAAATGAGGGATCAGAATGCAGTGGATTGCGATCGCCGGACAAGCGATAGGTTAATGCCTGATCTTCACGGGTCACATAACTGACCTGGTGATCGGCAGCCCTTTCCGGGAATAGCAATTTTTCTGAAGGGCCACGGTCTCCGCCCCAGCCGCCTTCACCACGACAGAACAATGAAGTCCTGGTGCGAAGCAGCACTTCACCTGTGGCGACATCTTTCGACTCGGAAGAGAACTCAAGCACCGCAGCAGAACCTTTGTCATAAATCGCAGTACACTCTCCAACACTTTCGATTTCGCCGTCAGCCGGGATCTCTTTCAGTAGCTCAATGCCCTGCTCCCCGTGAACCATAAGAGCCGGATTAAAAGATCCCACCGCTTTCATTGGTATACCGCCACCGCCAACAATCACAGCGAATGTAGGGAATACTTTTTGTACAAGATCTTTTGTGTTTTCCGTGGTGTACTGCAGTTCATCCGAACCAGCGCCAATACCTACGGCATAGAGTAGTGCATCCTTTGAAGTCCAATTTCTTCGGGACGGAGTTCCCTTCACGCCCACGGCTTCAGGTTTAATTGGCATTTTGGCTCCTTAATTTTTGGTTTCGAAGATATGGAAAGGTAGGTGATAATAGCATTA
>JBLIIB010000283.1:0-5538 GCA_047634795.1 Candidatus Azotimanducaceae bacterium
GCAGTGGCAAGATCAGCTTGGCTTCTTTGGCGGGCAAGGGCCTGGCCCGGCCTTACCCGCGACCATGCGTCTAAACTATGGTGATCAACCTAACTCAGGGAATAGCTATTGAGATGGCGCCAAATGCACGAGTGAACTGTGTTTGTCCCGTGTCTGCAGCCACCAAGTTTGATTGCCAGGCGATGGGGCAAAAGAACGTATCCGAAGAAATGGAAAAGAAGGTCGGTGAGGGGATTCCGGTGGGACGTCGCGCGACACCCCGAAATATCGCCGTTGCCCGCGCGTTCCTGGCATCCGAAGACGCCGGATTTCTTACCGCTTTTGCACCTGATATCCGCGGGGGACGCTCGATTCAATAGTGCCGTTTCTGCTCAAAAGTGTGGCAAAAACCACAAAAGACGAATAATAAGACGAACAACCGATAAGACAATTCATTCGACAGAAAACAAACTAAGGAAACCACCATGGCTGATTTACCCCACGGTAAAGAGGGAACAGACGACCTCTGGGATGCGATGTACACCCAGAGAGCCATTCGATACTGGCAGGACAAGCCAGTACCACGTGAGCTAATAGAGAAGGTTATTGAAGCCGCGTCGAAAGCACCGAGCGGCAGCAACTTGCAGCCCTGGGTCTTTGTGGTGATCGACGATGCTGAAACCCGGGGGAAGCTTGGCGATGCGCTCAATGCCATCTATGAAGGCGGGCCGCTGAAAGACATGATTGCCCAGGGGCAGCAGGTCGAGGACAAGGGGCAACGCCTAATGATGCAAGGCGCACAGTCTTTTTTCTCAAAGCTAGCAAAAGCGCCGGTTATTATCGTCCCCTGCCTTTATCAATTGGCATCTCCCACGCCGGACCCAACGTCGCTTGAAGCGGGTAGTTCAATCTACATGGCGGTACAGAATCTGATGTTGTCAGCCAGAGCGCTTGGTTTAGGTACTGTCATGACAACAGCCCACCGCTTGATTGATGGCCCGTAAAGAGACACGACCGGTATACCTTCGAATGCTCACCCAGTGGCATTGATTCCACTGGGTTATCCGGATGCCAATTTTGGACCTAACAAACGCAAGGGGTTGGACGAAATTTTGTGTTGGAACAAGTGGAGTCAATAAATGAGCGAGAGCATGCTTTCGGTATCACAATGGAAA
Organism: Candidatus Azotimanducaceae bacterium; assembly: GCA_047634795.1. Lineage (GTDB taxonomy): Bacteria > Pseudomonadota > Gammaproteobacteria > Pseudomonadales > Azotimanducaceae > UBA9659. Next base: position 1,155 of record JBLIIB010000283.1, read on the forward strand.
GAGCGCTGTAGAAACGATGGCGAATTCAAACTCGCTTCTCGTTACTTTGATGGTGGTATTCGCTTCAACATCGGTGATACTTTGATGGCACTGTATTTTGAAAACGGGCAATTAACGGACACGCCTGCAGACGAACAAACGGTGATTGAATACAGCGGTGACGCGGCGGTCTGGGAAAAGATGGCCGCAGAAGTGCCCGAACGTTTCCATAATGATTTGATGGGCGCGATGATGACCGGCACGGGTATCTCGCGTTCTGGTGATCCGCTTTTGCATTCGCAATACTTCGGTGCCGCCATGCGAGCGCTCGAACTGCTTCGACCGTTGAGCCCCCGCGGCGAAACGGCTGCTCACGATGCGCGCCCGCACGGTACGTTCGATGCACCAACAGGGCGCTATGTGCACCTGGAATTGGGCGGCTGTATGCACCGAATTTACTTCGAAGAGGCGGGGCAGGGCATCCCTATTCTGCTTCAGCACACGGCGGGTGCTCACGGCAGTCAGTGGCGGCACCTGTTTGAAATGCCGGAAATCACCAGCCGGTTTCGCCTTATTGCCTATGACCTGCCCTACCATGGAAAGTCGATTCCACCGGTATCACAGGACTGGTGGACTGAGCCTTATGAGTTGAAAGGCGAATTTCTTCGATCTATTCCCGTGGCCCTGGCAGAAACCCTTGGGCTTGAGCGTCCCGTTTTTATGGGATGTTCCGTGGGTGGTTTGCTTGCGCTTGACCTGGCCCACAAGCATCCCGACGTGTTCCGAGCGGTGATTTCCGTTGAAGGTGCGCTGAAGATCGAGGGTGATACCTCAGATTTTTCAACCTTCTACCATCCAAAAGTCAGTAATGAATACAAGGCGCGAATGATGGATGGGTTGATGTCACCGACGTCTCCCGTGCCTTATCGCCGGGAAACGACCTATGTCTATGCCAGCGGCTGGCCGCCGGTGTTCATCGGAGACCTGCATTACTACGTAGCGGACTATGACTTGCGTGCTTGCGCGGGAGAAATTGACACGACTCAGGTTGGCGTCCACATATTATCGGGAGAATACGACACGAGCGGCCGATCAGAATTTGGGAAAGTGGCCGCGGACGCAATCTCGGGGGCAACCTGGTCAGAGATGAAAGGTGTGGGACACTTCCCTATGTCTGAAAACCCTATGGTGTTTGCTAAGTATCTGGCACCGTTATTGGATGAGATCGCACGTCAGACCTAAAAAAATAAGAATAATCAAAGGGCGAGCAATATGAGTAACATCCTGAAATACGGTGCTACGGCAAAGTGGCTACATTGGTTGGTGGGCATCATGGTTATGTTGATGTTGATCCTGGGTCCCGGGCTTGAAGACCTGCCGATCTCCGAACGTGAAGTGATCATCATGGGGCATTCCGGTCTTGGCACACTGATCCTGATCCTGATGCTTGTCCGGTGGCCATGGCGATTGACCCATCCCGTACCTGGTCCGACTGCGGCCATGAGTTCACTACAGGACCGGTTATCGAGGCTGATGCACTGGGCGCTTTATGTCCTGATTGTGGTACAGGTAATCTTTGGCATAGGGCAGGCGATGTTCCTCACAGATTACGAAGTGGTGGCTTTTGGGTTGGTTCCTTATTCATCCTTCGCTGCTGACAGTGCAGACTTCGCGGCGATATTTCATATTGCCCATGGCCTTAACAGCAAGTTGCTAACCCTGCTGGTGTTAGGACACATATTTGCCGCGCTTTATCATCACTTCTGGCAAAAAGACGATGTGCTAAGACGCATGCTGCCATTTGGCAAGATCAAAGATGGGGCCATTAACGAAAGCAGCGACTGACAATAAATGCCGATAAAGGCGAATAAAGCGATGTGCGGTCTTTTGGGATCGGACAACGAATAAAATAATGGATTAAATGGAGATCAAAATGAGCGAATTTGAAGGCAAAGTAGTTGTGATCACCGGGGCCGGCGGCGGTCTTGGTAAAGCCCACGCACTCGAATTTGCGAGCCGCGGTGCCAAAGTAGTTGTGAACGATTTGGGCGGCAGCGGCGACGGCGTTGGATCAAGTGATGCTGCTGATGTTGTCGTTGATGAAATCAAGGCTGCGGGCGGTGAAGCCATTGCCAACAAAGCGAGTGTGTCTGACAAGGCGGGCGCCCAATCGATTATCACCGATGCGATAAATGCTTATGGTCGCATCGACATTCTGGTGAACAACGCGGGCATTCTGCGAGATAAGAGTTTCAAGAAGATGGACTTGGCGGACTGGGATCTGGTGCTGGATGTCCACTTGAACGGTAGCGGGTACGTGACGCGCGCCGCATGGCCCTACATGATTGAGCAAAACTATGGGCGTATTGTTCTTACCAGTTCAACGTCAGGGATCTACGGAAACTTTGGTCAGGCCAATTATGCTGCCGCCAAGATGGGCATGTTGGGCTTGATGAATGTCTTAGCGATTGAAGGCGTGTCCAAGAACGTTCGCGTTAACTGTCTCGCGCCTGCAGCGGAAACACGACTCATTGGAACAATTCCCGGTGTTGACGTCGATCCTGATAACCCCGATCCCATGCGCCATCCTAAACTGGTCACACCGGTGGTGCTATTGATGTGTGCTGAAGACGCGCCCTCTGGACAAACCTTCCATGCAGGTAACGGTAAGTTTTCAAGGAGTGCCACCTACGTGAACAAGGCAATTGAGTTTGGTGCTGACGTGACCTTTGAGGATCTGCACGCGAAAAGGGACGAGCTCATTGATATGACAACATCAAAAGAAATGTCGGGCCTGATTAATCTCATGAAAAATTCCAAGGGCTGATCTGTCGATGTCGGTAATTGTCTTTGACCATCCCCTGTCGCCCTATGGCCAAAAAGTCAAAATTGCTTTGTTGGAAAAGGGCGTTACTTTTGAAGCCTTGATGCCCGACGGCATAGGAACCGGTCTTGGCGGCGAGCGCTTTCAAGCGGCAAACCCTCGGGGCGAAGTGCCGGTATTGATCCATGGCGACGATGCCATTTCCGATGCTGTTTTTGATTCTACAATTATCCTTGAGTACATAGAGGATCAGTGGCCTAAGCCGGCGTTGTTGCCGAAAGGTGCTATGGAACGCGCGCGAGTGCGCATGCTGGAAGAAGCCATGGATACCCATTTTGAAGCAATTATCTGGGGGTTGTCCGAGATTCGATTCTTTGGCCGCGGAAGCATCAATGCCGTCGATGAACTCGAGGCTTCGGCGGTGACTCAGTTAGCGGGTTGGTATGACTGGTTGACGATGCAGTTGGGTGATCAAGAATGGTTTAACGGTGAGCAATTTGGTTGGGGCGATCTTTCGGTTGTCCCATTTCTCAATGGTGCCGTGCGATTTGGCTTTGAGCCTACGGGTGCACTATTTGCCTGGCTTGAACGCGTCAATCAGCGCGCCAGTGTGACTGAAGTTCGCTTAAGCGCCGAAGATCACGCGTTTGATCGACCTGATTCTGATCTGGATGCGTTGAAAGCAGCGGTGGCGGCGGGAGTCTTCAAGCGGGAGTACCGTGACCATCGCCTTGAGTGGATGATCAAGTCCGGAGGCCTTTCTGTCGTGACTGACGGCCTGTCAAAAGACAACATTCGATTTACCGATGTCTTTACCTAGGGAAGCATTTAGAAACAGGTAGCTTCAGGTTTCCATGCCAATAGACTTTAATCAGAGGTGATCCAGGTAACCTATGCCGGTCCATCCCTTCATTGCCCAAAGTGCTCGTACGTTAGACCGATTAACGACACGGCGCCGCAATGGCAGTGTCCGGCGTGCGGTATTGCTTATCACAAGTATTCGAAATATCTCGAAAAAGCGCAATTCATTGTGCCACCGAGAACATTGGGTATCGTGTCTGAACCCGTCATTATGGATGGATCGGTTCTGCTGTTGATAGTGACGAACGTCCTTGTGGTGTTGGCTTTGTTTCTGCAAGGGAGACTCGTCGATATGATGGCGGTCTACGGCATCCAAAGTCTTGTGATTGGAGCGAGCTATTTTGTTCGAATATTATCTCTTCAAAAGTTTTCGACCGAAAACTTCAAGATAGACGGACGGACTGTTGAACCGACACCTGAGACCAAGGTAAAGGTCGCTGTTTTTTTTGCGTTTCATTTCGGCATCTTTCACCTGGTCTATTTCACCTTCATGTTCAGTGGCGAATACGGTGAGCCAAAGTTCGGCTTTGATCTGGCTATCTGTGCGCTAGCATTTGTGGCGAACCATGCGTTTAGCTTTTCCTATCATCGAGAGAGGGACCGGGCGGGTTCACCCAATATTGGAAAGTTGATGTTTACTCCTTACGTTCGCATCATTCCTGTGCGCCTGACCATTATTGTTGGCTCATTTCTGCCGGGTGCGTTGGGCGTCTTCGTCTT
>JBLIIB010000284.1:0-5524 GCA_047634795.1 Candidatus Azotimanducaceae bacterium
GTTGCCGGATACACTTTTCCGAGTTGTACATCGGCATCAGTCACCGTGGGCTGTGTGCCGCCGCGACCATAGGCAGCCGGTCCGGGCTCTGAACCTGCGCTATCCGGACCTATTTGGATACGTTTTAGCTTATCAACCGTTGCGATGGAGCCACCACCTGCACCTATTTCTACCATTTCGATCACTGGGATTCTGACGGGTAAACCGCTGCCTTTTTTGAATCGGTAGGTTCGGTCTACTTCAAAAGCCCTTGAGTTAAGGGGTGTTTTGTTGTCGATCAGGCAGAGCTTTGCTGTCGTACCCCCCATGTCGAAGGACAACATATGATTAATATCCAGTGCGTGCGCGATGCGTGTCGCTAGAATTGCGCCGCCCGCAGGGCCTGACTCCACCAGACGAATGGGGAATTTTGCGGCGGTTTCCAATGTGGTCAGACCGCCGCCGGATGTCATGAGGAGGAAGGGGCAGTGAAGATTGAGCGCCTGAAGTTCTCCAGAGAGTCTGTGAAGATAGCGGGACATTAGCGGCCTGACATAGGCATTGGCGCAGGCTGTGGAAAGTCGTTCGTACTCTCGGATTTCAGGCGCAACTTCTGAAGCAAGGCAGATAGAAAGGTTGGGGCGCTTTTGGGCCAAAAATTCTGCCGTTTGCTGTTCGTGCGTTGGGTCAACAAACCCGTGTAGAAAGCCGATGGCGACGCTTTCTACCTCGTATTCGTCCAGTGTCTTCAAGTGAGATTCAACATCTGAAAGACTTAAGGGGCGCAGTATATCGCCGCGATAGTTCAGTCGCTCGTCCACAGTGAGGCGAAGATGTCTGGGTACCAGCGGGATGGGCCGATCGATGTTGATGTCATATTGTTCAAAGCGATCTTCATGGGCCATCTCCAGCGCGTCGCGATGCCCCTTTGTGGTGATTAACGCTGTTTTTGCGCCGCTGCGCTCGATTAACGCGTTGGTCGCAAGCGTCGTGCCGTGAATGATGAGTCCTATGTCTTCGGGCTGGACTTTTCCTTTGGCCATGACATCACTGATGCCAGCAAGGACAGCGATCCCAGGGTGGTCATAAGTGGTCAGTCTTTTGGTCGTGACCCGGCGCTGGTCCTCTAGCTCCAGTACGACATCGGTAAAGGTGCCGCCGATATCAACAGCTATTCTGGCGCGATGGTTCGATGATTTATTCATGGGTCTCGATTATTTACCAAGGCCATTACAGGTGTTGGTTAAGTTCAGTTTAGCCGTCCCGTCCCTCGCGTAAAAGGCTACGCTGCATTCAAGACGGTCGAAGATAGCCGGTCGCCGTCTAGACGCTTTCGTCTCAGCCCGGTCCTGGACTGCGGGGGCCCCATCTGCGCGGCGCGAACCGGGCGTCCGCACAAAAATATCCTGTTAATCAGATTGCCCCAGGGAGCCTATGGTTAATGTCTATTTACGCGGGGACGGCAGTCCATTACTGCGTTCAGGCCTCACCAAAGCACGTGCGCCACTGCCGGAAAGTAGTACCGCTTGTCGCTGACACAAAAATATCCTACTAATCAGAGGGTCCCTAGATGAATTGGTGTGACGAGTGTATAGCCCTTATGGGTGATGCTGTTAAGATATGTGGCGAGCGATTTTCGGAGCAAACATTGAGCTATACATTCCTGGGGAAGACAGTCTCCGGCCCTTTTACGATCCCTTCAGGCATTATTGCTACTGCCCCGGCGATTATGGAATACTTTTTTAAACATGCGCCTCAAATCGGTGTCATGACCACTAAAAGTATTGGACCCGCGCCCAGAGCCGGCAACCGAGAGCCCATCATGACGCAGTATGCGCCCGGGTGTTTCATGAACGCGGTGGGTTTGACCAATCCTGGTGCGGAAGCCGCTGCCGAGCAGCTGAGCCGGCTCAAAGTCCCTGATGACAGATTTTTACTCACTTCGATATTTGGCGGCAGCCTGGAAGAAATAGTAGCTGTTGCCGAACTCCTGGCGCCTTTCTCGGATGGGCTGGAGCTTAATCTTTCCTGTCCTCACGCCAAAGGCTTTGGCATGGACATGGGGCAAGATGCAGACCTCGTGCGCGAGATCACGGCAGCCGTGAAGCGGGTTGTAAATATCCCCGTGATTCCCAAACTGACCCCCAACGTCCCTGATATAGGGGCCATCGCCAAGGCGGCAGTCGAAGGTGGCGCCGATGCAGTGTCTGCCATCAACACGGTAGGACCGGCATTCTATTCGGCCTATGGAGAGCCGGTGCTAACCAATAAGCTGGGCGGAATGTCCGGCCGGGGTGTTCTCCCTCTCGCTCTCAAGTGCGTTCGACAAATCAGAGAAGCGGTGGATGTGCCCATTATTGGTTGCGGTGGATTGACCACGGTCAGCGATCTACAAGCGATTCGAGCGGAGGGCGCGAGTATCTTTGGCATTGGTTCTGCGCTCACTGGTTTGACTTCTGAAGAAGTGATTGCGCGTTTGGATGAACTTGAACAGCAGCTTAAAGCGAACGTCACGCATCATCCGATACGATCAGAAGCCGGTAGCGATGTTGACATGTCTTTCAAACCGTTCAAGTTGGTCAGTAATGAAAGGGTTTGTGACGACATTGCGATCCTGACGTTTGACGACAAAATGGGCGTGAAGCCCGGAGAGTTTGTTCACACGTGGATTCCCGGACTCGGTGAAAAGCCATTTTCTGCTTTGACCGATGATCCCTTCTCGTTGGTGGTGATTGATGTCGGTCAATTTACCCATGAACTCATGAGCCTGGCACCGGGTACGGAGCTTTTTGCGCGGGGACCCTACGGGATTGCCGTCGAACCCGCTGATGATGCAAAAATCATTGCGGTTGCCGGCGGCACCGGTCTGGCTGCTGTCTATCAAATCGCGAGAGACTACGGCAATGCCGAAGTGTTTCTTGGAGCTCGAAGCAGTGACCGGTTGTACTTTCGAGACGAATGCCAACAAATTGCAAACACACACATCGCAACCGACGATGGATCTGAGGGCCATCATGGCGTCGTGACTGAGTTACTGGACGAGTGGCTGGCGAATCAAACCCCGTCGGAACGTCAGAAGATGGTGTTCTACAACTGTGGGCCTGCGCCGATGGTGCATGCGGCGGTAGCGGTTCAGCAAAAATACGCTGATGAACACCAGATTTTCAGCGCCATCGATTATTTGACCAAGTGTGGCGTAGGAATTTGTGGCGCGTGTCATGCGCCGGACGGACGCAGACTCTGTGTTGATGGGCCGTTTCTTTCCAACGGTACAAAGACCACCAAGAACGCTTAAGTTTCCAGCAAGTTGCCTGTCGTGAGGTCCTGTGGAATGCTCGAAAGACCTGACCGGAGATCACATTGATCACGATTGATACGGGTACGGACGAACTGCTTTGCCACATTCAGGACAGGGTTGCCGTCATCACGTTGAATAGACCGGATAAGAAAAATGCGATGGGGGACGTCCTCACGCCCGCCCTGCGTGAAACTTTGCTGGTTGTCGAATCGGATGACCGGGTGGGTTGCGTGATGATTACCGGATCTGGCGATGCCTTTTGCTCCGGGGGCGATATCACCGGGATGTCCGGCGGCAGCACATCATTAAGCGATGAAGAGCGGATTGCTGATCTGACGCATCGACAGGAGACCCTGACACTTCGAATTCATGAGTTGGATAAGGTCACTATAGCCGCTCTGCCGGGCGCTGCCGCAGGAGCGGGATTGTCGATCGCATTGGCTTGCGATCTACGGGTAGCCTCCAGCACGGCATTTGTTACCACGGCATTCAGAAACATTGGATTGTCGGGAGACTATGGCGGTAGCTGGTTTCTACCTCGCTTGATTGGGCTGTCGAAAGCCAAGGAACTCTATTACACGTCTGAACGGGTTGATGCGGTCGAAGGCGCGAAGCTTGGATTGTTCAACCGGGTCTTTCCGGCTGTGTCGTTTCGAGATGATGCTTTTGAATTCGCGCGAAGTATTGCCAAAGGTCCTACTCAAACCCTGGGTAGAATGAAGGCTAATCTGAATCAGGGTTTGAATCAGGCGTTGCCGCAGAGCCTTGCCCTGGAAGCACGGCATATGCTTGGCGGTGGTAGTTCGCCTGAAACCAAAGAAGCCATTACAGCTTTCCTGGAAAAGCGCCCACCTAAATTTCATGAAGAATAACTTTTATAAGGAATAAGTCATGCGTCTAATCGTTGTTTTGTTTTGTCTGTATCTGCCGACATCCACGCTTGCATCGGATGATGAACGTGAAATTTTGGCGCTGTATGCAACATGGCGCGAAGCCGTCGCCAATGCAGACATACCCTTGTACGTTTCCGTTCTCCATCCGGAGATCCGACTGATTCCTCCGGGTGCCGATGTCATTGTTGGTGCGGATCATTATCGTAGTTTTCTGGGGCCTGTGTTTGCTTCAGCTAACTATAATATTGAAGTCGCTTCGCCGGCGAAGATTGATGTCCTGGGAGACATTGCGGTGGCTGAGTATGAATATGTTATTCATTTGAGCCTCCATGATCAGGCGGTCGGCATAGATCAGCCCGGCGCACTGACGGATTCCCGTACAGAAGCCAGGTATTTTGATGTGCTCCGTAGGAATGCGAAGGGGCAATGGCAGGTGTGGAGACATACCTGGCAGTAGCAAGACTGCACTTTATTTTTGTTGCCCAACGTCTTTGGGCTGAATGATCTAATGCGGGTATCGCTAACGAAGCGGTGCGAGTGACCAGTGCTCGGTGTGCTCAATGACGTCACCTCTAGCAAGACGTTTCAGCGGGCTTAGGGTTTCTATTTCAAGCATTTCCCCGTCGGTGTAGATCTCGAGGTTCGTCTGGTGGTCGGGATAAACAGCAGCCGAGTCATACGGGACTGTCTTGGTGAAATGCCACTGCGCTACCTCATAGCTCACATCACCCAGTTGATGCAGAAAGCCAATTTTCAAAGGTGCGATGGATTGAGTCAGACTGTGACTCTGTTGGCTAATATTGAACGCGTCGGATTGCCAATCGAATCTTGAATCCCGGATATCAGTATAAGGCCATAGTGAGAAAGCGCGGTTTGGTAAATAGTCATCGCCCGGGTTCTCGCTGGCATTACCGGGGTGGTGAGCCTTTCTGGGTTGTGGAACGCGAGCGATTCCTCCTTCTGCTAGAACGGTCAGTGCCCAAGCTGCGACGGGTTGATCAATATCGCGATTAGCGAGAATTCTGTGGGTGATACTGACCGTAGGATCAGTTTCGCTCATGGTGATATCGAGCGCTTTTGTCACGCCGTTTGTAGTCTCGGCAGGGGATGTTAGGGCGAGCGAACCTGGCGCCGTTTGTTCATAGTCGACAGGGTGATTGTCAGGGTAGTAGGTCTCACTTGACTCCGGCGCAAGCCAGAGCCGGTGTCCGCCTCGGATTTGCCAGCCGGGTTCAGACAGCCCGCCCAGCTGCGTTGGGAAAGTCTTAAGGATATTGGGGCCATCAATTGAACTAAAACTGATGATCCGGGGGCCGACGTCGAGAGTGACCACCAGCTCGATAATGCCATTGGA
>JBLIIB010000285.1:0-5513 GCA_047634795.1 Candidatus Azotimanducaceae bacterium
CTTGCCGGATATGCCCGCCTTGATCAGCTCGACGTTCACCGCATTTACCGCCGTCGCATTCGTGAGTGAAATGAGGATCACGTCAGAGGCTACCGCAGCGGCGATATCATTCACGACCGTTGCCCCAGCCTTTGCGGCTGCGTCCGTATGGGCAGCAGTGCGGTTCCAAACTGTAACGGGCTGGCCGACTTCAATCAGCCTTTTGGCGAACGCCGACCCCATGCGGCCTGTGCCCAAGATTGCAACTGTTGTCATGTTTTATCCTCCCCGGTTAGTCCAAGTATCTCGAGCGTGGTTTCTCCCGCGCGAAGGCGTTCCATCATGCGTCTTTCCTTGGCAACGCGCAATTGGCCTGCTGATACGGCCTCGTAAATTGACGCGGCAGGCAACACAAGAACTGCATCGGCGTCTGCCACAATGATATCGCCCGAATTGATCGTCACACCGCCAACGTTCAGTGTCGCGTCAACCTCACCCTTGTGTTCTTTTGTCGTTCCGTTGATGTTCAAACCCCGTGCAAAGGTCGGAAAGCGCATTGCAGAAATCTAAGCGCTGTCGCGCACCGCGCCATTCGTCACTAGCCCCGCAATACCGCGTATCTGGCATGCCAAGGCCATTATCTCTCCGAATGGCCCTGTTTGTGTGTTCCCGCCATAATCAACGACGATCACCTCTCCTGCCTGAGCCCTTTCAATGGAAAGGTGCAAGGCCAAGTTATCGCCAGGCGCATACCGCACCGTCCTCGCAGGCCCCGCAACATGCACACCCTCTGCGATGGGTCGCTGGTGTTCATCAAGAATGCGCGCATCTGGCGCCGCCTCTCCCAGTGTGGCCGTGCCAAGTGCGGCAAGGCGTTTGGCTATCGTCACGCGGCAGGGGCTCCAATGCGCACTTGCATCGGGGCAAGACCATCGACGGAACAGTCAAGCACGTCCCCAGTGACTACCGCGCCGACGCCAGCAGGTGTTCCGGTCATGATGATATCACCGGCTTTGAGTTCGTGCTGTTCGGAGAGCTTTGAGATGATTTCGTCAATTTTCCAGATCAGCAGTGACATATCATCATCTTGCCGGGTTTCGCCGTTAAGCTTCAGGCGCACGTGTCCGGTAGACATGATACCAGTATCCTCAACGCGTGTAATCGGTCCGATAGGCGCAGAATGATCGAAGGCCTTGGTGACTTCCCAAGGAAGGCCTTTGGCCAGTGCGGCTGCCTGATGATCACGACGGGTCATGTCCAATCCTACGGCATATCCAAAAATATGCGAGGACGCTTGATCTTCGGGAATGTTGTAACCGCCAGACTTCAAGACAACGATAAGCTCGCACTCATAGTGAAAATTGGTTGTGAATATGGGATACGGGATTTCACCTCCGTTGCGCACAACTGCATCGTTCGGTTTCATGAAGATCACTGGGGGGTCACGCTCGTCCTGTTCCATCTCCCGAACGTGATCGAGATAGTTCTTCCCAATGCAGTAAACGCGACGGACGGGAAACTTCTCGTCTGACCCTACAATGTCGAGGTGCGCCTGTGGCTGTGGCGAAACAGCATAATCAACCATGAATATTCTCCCTCAGATATTTGAATGCCGGTCGAGGATTCCGCCAATTAGGCGAGTCGCGACGCCCCAAAGATCGAGTAGAACGCCACCCTATACAAGATATTAAATCCAGTATTTCGAGTTTAAATATATTATTTTGCCAATGCAAAAGAATCATATAGCATCGTTTTTGGGGGAGTGGTCAGGGAGTTCACTGCCCGAACATCAACTGCCAGTAATGGCTAGGGAGGATTTTCACATGACGACTCGTACAGGAATTTCACGCCGCCAATTCGGAACATTCACAATGGGCGGGGTTGCTGCGGCTGCGATTGGCGCACCGAGTATTGTCCGCGCTCAGACAGCAATCACATTTGCCGTACCAAACCCGTCTGCACTCACTTGGTTGCCCTACTGGGTTGCGGTTGGTGAAGGCTATTTTGGCGAGGATGGTCTTACGCCATCGCTCGAAGCAATTGACGGATCGTCCGCGGTTCTTCAGGCCATGGCCGCCGGTCAAGCCCATATCGGGGCGCCTGGACCCGGGCCAACACTTGGTGCACATGCCCGCGGCGTCGACGTAAAGTTCCTCTACAATATGTATCCCAAATCTGTCTTCGGCTTGCTTGTGAAAGCCGACAGTGATTACACATCGCCGTCCGATCTTGCGGGTACAGTTGTTGGCGTAGGAACCGCGGATGGCGCCGAGGTATCGTTCACAAGTGCGATCATGTCCGATCTTGGCTTAACCCCGGGCACAGATTTTGAATATCTGCCGGTTGGCGATGGCGGCACCGCCGCAGTGGCGTTCCTGCGCGATGAGGTCAGCTCATATGCCGGAGCCGTCTCTGATGCTGCGATCTTGGCGGCGCGCGGAATTGAGCTTAGGGAAATCACACCCGAAGCCTACTTAGGGTTCTTTGGCAATGGCGTTGCAATGCTCGAAAGTCAGATGGAGGCCATGCCTGACCTCGCACCGAAATTTGGCCGTGCGCTCGTGCGTGGCATGCGCTTTGCATCGGATCCGGCAAACAAGGAGACCTCCCTTGCCCACTGTGCTGCAGGCAACCCACAAGAGGGCGAACAGGACTACGCCGCATCCCTGTTTGACGGCGTTGTTGGCAGGATGACACCAACGGAGGCTTTCATGGCCGAAGGTTACGGTTATCAGCCAGCTGAACATTGGCAGGCAATCCACGATTCTGCGGTTGCATCTGGCGCACTTTCGGAGCCGATTACAGACCTTGCGTCCGTCTATACGAACGACTTTGTGCCTGGCTGGAACGCCTGAGCGTCGTGGCGGAAGTCCAGCCATTACGAACTCAGCCGGCCGCGCCTTTCGCGCGGCCGGTCTATGAGATCGCTCGGCTCTCAAAAACCTATGCCAGAAACAGACTAGTGGCCCTCGAAGACGTGAATCTAACGATCCATAAGGGTGAGTTTGTTTCAGTCATCGGATCATCGGGGTGCGGCAAGTCGACCCTGCTTAAGATCATGGCAGGTCTTATGCCGCCAACCACCGGACGGGTAGTGCTTGAGGGAAAACCTGTTGTCGGCACGCGTCCCGATATTGGAATGATGTTCCAGCAGGCAACCCTGCTGCCTTGGAAGACAACGATTGAAAATATCACCCTGCCTATCGAAATCAGAGAAGGCCGAGGTGCCGCCCAAGCCGCACGCGATAAGGCGATGGACCTTTTACAGTTGGTGGGTCTAGGCGATTTCGCGAACGTCTATCCGGGAGAGTTATCGGGGGGGATGGCACAACGCGCGTCTATTTGCCGAATGCTTGTTTCTGACCCAGCTATGCTGCTGTTGGACGAACCGTTTTCGGCCCTTGATGAACTGACCCGTGACTTCATGAATATGGAACTTCAACGCATTTGCTCTGAACGCAACGCAACCACTTTTCTTGTGACGCATTCGCTGGCAGAAGCGGTCATATTGTCGGACCGTATTCTGGTTATGAAAGCCCGACCAGGCCATATCGTTGAAGACATCAAGATCGATCTGCCACGACCGCGCACGCTTGAAATGATCAATACACCGCAGTTCGGCGAGATCGTGGCCCATATCAGGGACCTGCTTGGCAAGGAGGCCTCAGAATGACCGATGCGACCCAAATGAACGACAGTGGCGGGGACACCGTGTGGGTTGAACACGAAGCCCTGATCGACCGCATCCCGCGAAGTGTCGCCATGATCTTTCTCTTTGTTGTTGTTGTCGGGATCTGGGACCTGGTAACGCGCATGGGATGGGTTAATGCCATTATTTTGCCGACACCGGCTGAAACCTGGGCTGATCTTATTTTTGTGGGGAAAAACCTCATCGCTGGCGAGTACATGCTGGATGCGCTCTGGACGACAACGCTTACCGTATTCTACGGATTCCTGATTGCCGTCACGATTGGCTTTTCTTTAGGCGTTCTGGTCGGTGAAACAAAGTTCGGGGAACGGGCTGTGATGCCCTATCTGGTTGCCATAGACACGATGCCGAAAGTCGCCTTTGCCCCTCTTTTCATTGCCTGGCTTGGATTTGATATTGCTTCCAAAGTGGCTCTAGCCGCCTTTATCGCGACATTTCCCATTGTCGTTGCAACCGCCGCAGGTTTATACGCGGCATCCGAAAACGAACGGATGCTGTTCAAATCCATAGGTGCCTCGAGAATGCAAACGCTGCTCCGGCTGAAACTTCCAACGGGGCTGCCTTACATCTTTACAGGCCTTAAGATTGCGTCTGTCGGTGTCATGGCCGGTGCAATTACTGGTGAGTTTCTTGGCGGTGGCAAAGGCTTCGGGGCTTTGATCCGGCAGTCCGCCAGCCAACTTGATACACCGCGTGTTTTTGCACTTATCCTCTATCTCAGTCTCTTGGGTCTTGCTCTCTACTTTACCGTGGTTTGGGCGCAGCGCCGTTTCGTGTTCTGGAACAAGTCGGACAGACCGGGAGGCGTTGCTTGAAATGAGCAAGGCGCCGGAAAGCAGAAATCTGTCGGAAGAGGCTTATGACAGCATTCGCCGTGACATTCTTCACGGCGATCTGGTGCCAGATGAGCGCCTTCAGATCGAGGCAATATCCGAACGATACAGCATCGGTGCCGTGCCAATTCGGGAAGCTCTGAACAGGCTTTCCACAGAGGGGCTGGTCGCGAGAAGAAGTCACCGCGGCTTTTGTGTCGCTCCCATTTCGATTTCAGACCTCGAAGAGTTGGTGAAAACGCGTATCTGGCTTGAAACGCTGGCCCTGCGGGAATCGATGGCAAATGGTGACGATGCTTGGGAGGATCAACTCGTTGTTGGTTTCCATCGTCTGGCACGCACCCAACGTCGCCTGCCAACCGAGGCCGGACGCGAGATCTCTGAACAATGGGAAGAACGGCACAAAGCGTTTCACACGCTACTTCTCGATCGCTGTGAGTCGTCTTTGCTCCTGGGGTTCTGTTCTGGCCTGATGGACCAAGCTGTGCGCTATCGCAATTTGTCCATGAACAGCAATCCGAGCAAATTGCGGCGCGAAGGTGCCGCCGCCGAACACAAGGCTATCTTGGACGCGGTCCTCGAACGAGATGTCGATAAAGCCTGTTCGCTTCTTGAGCACCATTACCGGATCACACTTGACGGCCTAAAAACGCTTACTCTTCCGGAAGCGGACAACACCCAAAGAAAGCCACGCCGCATTTTGAGCAAGTAGCACTTGCTATCCAGTCCCCTAAAAAAAGCGCTTTCGATCGGCGATCTCTCCTTTGGTTGCCCGCAATTCTTACTGCTCGGGACTGAGATCTAACTCGTAACATGCGAGGTTGCCGGCCATTTGCCGGCAATGCTCAAACAGCCGCTTTGTCTGGCTGACCGACGTTTGACCCTCCAAAATGCTGCGCAATGCACGAATGGCCGCAATGCGAAAGCTGCATCGCAGCGTTGAGACAGTCAGCGAAAGGCTGGTATGGGCCGTTCATGTTGGTCGGGGCGAG
>JBLIIB010000286.1:0-5513 GCA_047634795.1 Candidatus Azotimanducaceae bacterium
GGCGGAGATTCGTTACTTCACCATAGTAGGGATGATCGCACCTATCATTGGCTTCATTGTCGTGGCGCCGCTGCACGAACGCTTCGAGAAAAAGCCTGTGCTTATCGCGTGTCTGATTGCATTGCTGGTTTTTGCCACAGCACCGGTTTTGCTGCGCATCTTCGGCGTGTTCCCCGATAACAACTCCGAGTCACTGCTACCCGCACTGTTGATTCTCTACCTTATCACCGTCACGTTCAGTCTTGTTCTATTGATCAGCGCAATGTCTGCTCTTGCTGATATCGCTGACGAACAGGAGTTGCAAACCCATCGCCGCCAAGAAGGTATTTTCTACTCCGCCCGCTCGTTCTTTGGCAAAGCATCAAGCGGACTTGGCCACCTATTAGCAGGTATTGCCATAGACGTGATCGATTTTCCCGTCGGCGCAGAACCAGGTACTGTTGACCCGGACACCATTTACCAGCTTGGTTTAGTTGACGGACCAATATCCGTTATTCCCGGCGCCATTGCTGTGTTCTTCTACTTAAAGTACAACCTGACTCGGCGTCGCCACGCTGAAATTCAGGATGAACTGGCGTTGCGACATCAAGAAACCGTCAACTAGCTCAGTAGCTTGAATCGACGATGATTAATTAACGAACATCAATAGTTCGAGCTTTCTTAATTGTTCAAACACTCAAAGACAAGCAAAGAAAGTAAAAAGAGATGTAGCTTAAAACCGAAAATTTGAGCGCTATAGTGGTTATTTTGTACCATTTAATCGGCTTAGGTCTGAAGGCGGCTGTGGATCAATCATCCACGTTATGAAGCATGCAGGCACCTGGTCAGCGATGCCTGCCACGCCGCAATATGTATTTTGACCTGTGCTGTGGCGGAGAATTTCCTGGCCCACTGCGTGTGCTCTTAACCGATGACGGCAACATTCGCGCTTTTGTGGATAAAGTTCGCAAAGTCATGAGGTTGGCAATGGCCGCATCTTATGAGCCTGCCCCGGAAGCGTCGTTCGTTATTCGATTACCTGTGATCCCAGGCACCTGTGAACTCATCGAGGATCGCTGGGAGCAATGGTTGACCCGTGATCCGGTTTGAATGGTCGATCAGAGCGAAGTTCAGAAACAGCTGAAGAGCCTGAAAGTTCTGTTTATTGATTGCGGTGCGAGAGACCCATACAATCTTCGGGCATTGATTATCGTATGGATGTGTATTTGCCTTTTGTCTATGAAGCTATAATTAAATTTTAAGAAGTTAATATCAAAAATGATAATTAGAAACGGAGAACAACGATGAAACGATCATTGATGACCTTGGGGTTGGCATGCGCCTGCTTGACCTTCGCACTTAACGGCTATGCCCACAGTGGCCCGGACGTCCCAGCACCGATGAAGCTGGAACAATTGGTTGGCGCATTCGGTTGGGATCTGGATAAAGTCGAGATTACTACAGAAAAAGTGACGGACGATCTTTACGTACTGTTTGGTGCCGGTGGCAATATTGGCGTCAACATCGGCGAAGACGGTGTGTTCATTGTTGATGATCAATTCCCCCAACTCATACCTAAGATTCTGGCGGCGATTGGCGAGTTGGGCGGCGAAGGTGTTGATTTTGCGGTGACCACTCATTGGCATTTTGACCATGCAGAAGGCAACTTGACGTTAGGCCCCGCCGGCACCTGGCTGGTGGCTCAAGAAAACTCACGTGAAATGATGAAGGACGATCACATCATTAACCTGGTGTCGGCTTCATATGATCAAAAGGCTTATCCGGAAAGCGCTTGGCCTGATATCACTTTCGAAGATGACATGCAGTTCCATGTCAACGGTCAGACTATTGATCTGGTGCATTTTGGACCTGCACACACGACGGGTGATGCGGCCGTGATCTTTCGCGGAAGCAATGCCGTGCACTTAGGGGATGTCTTTAACAATTCGGGTTACCCCTTTATCGATGCGGGTAATGGTGGAGACCTTGAAGGCATGATCGAATTTTGCCAAAAAACCCTAGAATTGATTAATGAGGATACGGTGGTGATACCAGGGCACGGCCCAATCACTGATTACGATGCGTTAGCCGAATACATTGCGATTCTCTCTGATGTGCGGGATCAAATGGTGGAAATGATCGATGATGGTATGACGCTTGAAGAGGTGATTGCTGCAAATCCGACGGCTGCCTATGACAAAAAGATGGGCGACAATATGATGTTTGTTAATCGCGCCTATATGAGCCTTACGCACAAACGCGTTCGATAAAAACTGACCAGTCAATAAGGTTTCATGAAAAAAGGCGATTGCCTCGGCGATGGCGCAGCGTATGCAAGCTGATTATGTGCCCCGTCATGTTACCAGCAACCTAAGGCTGCAACGTGAATGGCGATTTGCGGCTAGAAAAGCGTTACCAATATTACCAGCGGCACTGAAGTAACTAGTAGGATAGTAACCAGAAAACTAACAGGACAATTTAGTATGACTGACGATGCAACATCAAAACGAATAGTTGAGCGGGGGCGGGCGCTACCGCCTGCTAAACTCGCTCATTTTGTGCTGCGTACGCCAAATTTTGAGGCTATGCGCGCTTGGTATCAAACAGTTCTAGCGGCAAAAGCGGTATTTGAAAACGGTTTCTTGTGTTTCATGACTTACGACGATGAACATCACCGGGTCGCGCTCGTCAATACACCTGACGCCGAACTGAGGAAGGAAGGTTCTGCCGGCGTAGATCACATCGCCTTCACTTTTACAGACTTAGGAGACCTGCTTGGTACTTTCGCCCGCCTTAAGTCAGATGAGATTGAGCCGCATTGGTGCATCAATCATGGGCCCACAACATCATTGTATTATCGGGACCCGGACGGCAATCAGATTGAACTCCAAGTCGACAATTTCACAACACCGGCAGAAGCAGATGCCTTCGTCCGCTCCGACGTATTCAAGCAAAACCCGATCGGTGTTGAGTTTGACCCCCAGCATCTATTAGAACGTTATGAGAATGGTGACCCTATTGAGGAACTGGTCGTGCAAGGCGCAGCCTGAGAAGGATTGATAATGAAATGACTTAATGCATGATTACGCTTTGTGCGTATGCCGGATGTTGTGAGTCAGGGGAGGTGACTGGTCAGTCGGGTCTTGTATAGTCTTTGGCAATGATGAACGTTCCGCTACCAATCAAGATGCCTCCCGCAGGTGTTCGAACATGGTGGGCAGAGGATATCAAAGATAACCTTTCCACTACCCTGCGAGCAGAAAAAGCATAGGTTGCTTTTACCCCGCCCACAGCGAATCCGCCTCTAGATGATTAAATGAGGTTTTCGAGCACAGCAACGAGAACCCGAGCCAGACGAGATAAGCAGCGCCCACATATTGCAGTACTACGAAAAATGCGCCCATAGTTTCCGCGAGCGCCAACGCAATACCGTTTGGTATGCCGTGGGTTGTCAGCCAATGCGTGAATGATGAGAAAAATGGTAGAACGCTAACGATAACCTTAATCTCCTCTAAGTCTGACTATTTCAGCATGCGCGTGATAACTTTGATCACGTCCTGTAGTTGGCTCAGGTCATCCGTCGAACGCTTGATCAGCAATGTGCCTTGTAGCGTATTAAACAACATTCGAGACAGGCGAGCTGGTGTTTCGTTGAAATTCAGCTCACCTCTCTTGCGGCCGTTGCGTAAAATGCCCTCTAGCCAGCGCTGGTGGTCTTCCATGAATTGCTTAACTTCTCTGCGCATTTCCTGTGGCAGAGCAGGGACTTCACCTGCGAGTGCTCCACATAAACACACAGTATCCGGTGTTGCCGCGAAGTGCAGGTACGGCGAATAATAGAAATCCAGTGCTTCCCAGGCAGTTTTATCAGGGTCGTGCTTGATCGCCTCTAGCTGGTCTGCAAAGGTGTCGCGATATCGTTGGATGATAGCGACACCCAAGGCTGCTTTGCTTGGGAAGTGGTGTATGACGCTAGGCTTCTTTATGCCCACCCGAGTGGCGATGTCTTGAAAGCTCATCGCCGTATAGCCTCTAGTCTGTATCAGTTCTTGGCCTACATCTAGGATTTTACTTGACGTGTCGGTCATTTCTTTAGCTTAGGCGTATGTTCCTTTACGAAGGGTAACAAAGCCTCAAGTATCTCGGGTAGGAGCGGCGCAAACTTAAACGAAGAGTTCGCGAGCATCGTCGTTGCTGCTCTTGTATTCGTGATCGGATGCAAATTGTCGCTGTATTGGCCATGGTGAAGGATCAGCGTAGCAGGTATCTTGAGCGCAGCCAGTTCGTCGTCTGTCATACCCAGCGCGGTTTGGTAGCGCGTCGCTTGCAAATGGTCTCCAGTCGTTTTCATCGCGGTGAGGAAATCGTTGATGTCTGCATTAAAGAAACGTTCCCGATTCTCAGGTGTGTTGCGATCCAGATAGCCGCTCCAAAGGTCGGTTTTCGCCAGGGCTTCCATCGTTGTCAGGGGTAAACCGCTGATGTGTTGCCGGGTGGTGAGTTTCTTTTCGGGCAGAAATTTAAAAAAGTAATCTTCTGATAAACGCGCCGCAGCGTAAGTACCACCGGTGAGTGGCGCAATGACCAGGGCAGCAATGTCATCTGGGTAGCGTGAAGCCAATATCATGTTGGAGCGAGCACCAGAAGACATGCCATACAGTGCGGTTGGGGCGACACCAAGACGTTCGATCAGAACGTGCAGATCTTCCCCTTCTTCAACCATCTGCGGCTCGCTACCGAACGTCACTTGCGACAGACCTAAATTGCGTCGATCATAAATAATGACTTTAAACTCAGGTGCCGCCGCGGCTATATTTCGCGCAAAACCGCGAAAGCCATTCGTGTCTCCGTTACCACCCGGAGTCACAATCAGCGGAATAGTGCCATTAGGGTTATAGATTTCGACGTGCAGCGTGACGTCACGCTCAGGCCGGAGATCAACCATACGAGCCTCCATCTCTACCTCGTCAGCACCTTCCTCGGGGAGCGCCTTCCAGTAGACTTCGAAATATGAATTGTTCGCCGCGCCTCGAAACAGCGTGACGTCGATCTCTTCGTTTTGAACATCTCGTGAAGCGTCAAGGTAGCGTGGGATTGCTTTTTCAGCATTCGCCGCGTAAGCGTTGGACAAGGGTATCAACGCAGCGACAAGGAATGTTGTCAATAGCGTTGCAAGCGTGATGTGATGGGTCATGAGTTTACCTTCGATGGATGACAACAGAGACATCCTACCTATCGGTAGGTAGTCTGCCAAGACCTGGTTTTCGCCACCCGGCCAAAGTAGTTCAATTAACGTCAGATGGTTATCAGCGATGAGCGAGTTCTCTGGTGGATGATCTGGCTCGCGCCACGCAAGTCGAGCAGGGGTAAACGGAGACCCATCTGGAGGCCGATTTCAAGATCTTTTATTTCTGCTTCTTGTTTAACAATTAGGGCCTACCAATTAGGGTCTACCAATTAGATTCTACTAATCAAGGTTCACCAATCAGAGTTCACTAATCGGGCCACCTTTACCGTTCGCTCACACCCAGATC
>JBLIIB010000287.1:0-5457 GCA_047634795.1 Candidatus Azotimanducaceae bacterium
ATGCAGTCGTTGTCAGGTTGTTCCGACAAAACATAAACGAGAGCGCTGCGGGTAGGATCAGAAAAGCAGGGGGCGACTTTGCACACTGTCTGGACCCTTCCCTGCCAGTGGCTACCCGTTTCGTTATCTGCTATGTCGTTGAAACGATCGGCATACAAAAATTAATTTCAGTTGTGAACCCACAATGGTGGCACTCCGTTAGGTAGCGGCGCCTTCTTAGTCTGCCGCTTGTTTTTCAGCGACAGACCAGCCTCAATAAACTGTCTTCGGAAACTGGCTTCAACCGGAGATGGAAAGATGAAACAAACACTGCTCAGCGGAATTGCGCCATCGGGTGAGTTAACACTCGACAACTACCTTGGTGCTGTTAGCAACTGGGTTAGTCGCAAAGATCAGTATGAGTGTTTTTTCCCTCTTGTCGATTTACACGCAATCACTGTTCGCCGTGATCCAGAGTCATTCGCTAGTCGTTGTCGTGACTTTGTGGCCCTCTAC
Organism: Candidatus Azotimanducaceae bacterium; assembly: GCA_047634795.1. Taxonomy (GTDB): domain Bacteria; phylum Pseudomonadota; class Gammaproteobacteria; order Pseudomonadales; family Azotimanducaceae; genus UBA9659. The sequence continues at coordinate 496 of JBLIIB010000287.1, forward strand.
CTGGCATCTGGAAAAGACCCTGATAAGAGTACCTTATTCATACAGTCCCATGTCCCAGAGCATTGCGAGATCGCATGGATTCTGCAGCGCCATACACAGCCTGGCGAATTGAGTCACATGAACCCGTTCAAGGACAAGGGCGGCCAGAACAGCGGGAGTGTCAACGCCGGGCTATTTAGCTATCCCGCCTTAATGGCCGCAGATATCGTCCTTCACAAGGCAAATCTGGTCCCCGTCGGAGAAGATCAACGCCAACACTTAAAACTAACTAGAGACGTAGCCCGCAGATTCAATGGCGTCTATGGCCCTGTATTCGAGTTTCCCGAGGCGTTCATGCCTGATAGCGGCGCGCGCATCATGAGCCTGCAGGATCCAAGTAAGAAGATGTCTAAGTCGGATACAGCAAAAGCCAATGTCATCTCGCTTTTTGATGCAGCCGATGTCATCAAACGAAAGATTAAACGTTGTGTCACGGACTCGGGAAACGAGGTCGTACACCGCGAGGACCAGCCTGGGATCTCAAATCTGTTGAACATCCTCTCTGCAATCTCGGGGTACACGGTCAAAGACCTAGAAGACCAGTATCGTGGTCGAGGGTACGATCGATTCAAATCAGACGTTGCGAACGCGGTTATCGCGGGACTAGGGCCAATCCAAACTCGATTCGCGGGAATTCGATCTGATGAACTGAGCTTGGGTGGAATGCTTGCAGATGGTGCGATTAGCGCTCTCGAAAAAGCTCAGAAAACACTGAAGGAGCTACATTCGACGTTGGGTTTCATCCCGAGACCCAGGTGAATATCGAAGATGCCAATTGCCGGTTAGCGTCCAAATCCAGCCAATTCAAAAAGCTCCGAATACTGCCCGCTTTGGTGCGGTAAGCAGAGATAAACAGCACAATCGTTTCAAATCCCGTAGCGTTGTTACCATCATCCAATCTAAGCGTCCGCTTATTTAAAGTAGTCACTCGCTTGCTCTCCAAACATCAGTCTCATTTGGGGCCCCCGGTCGACACAGAAAGATATTTTTAAATCACTCGCCCAAATGGGTAATACACAGGGAGCACGCGTTCCTTCCTGAATAAGCGGGGGTCACGTAAAAGAGTGTTTACGTGGCCCGGCCAACGTCGCCCGACCAACGTGGCCCGACACTAATACGTTTCGATCAAAGGTTTCCAAGCATTCGATTTTCAGAATTGAACACAACATCTCGACTGTCGCAGTTATCACCCATGCAGGGAGCACCAACGCGGGTAGGTTATGGCGTCTTTGGCGCAACCAGATGATTTCCTCACAAGATACAAAACCTTGTCACGCCGAGGGGAATGGCCTTAGATCTTCCACAGCCAATCGAAGAGCACGATACTGAACCCCTCATCTATTCCTGTGCGGGCCAAAGCTTCGGCTATTTCGATGAGGTCAAAACCATTAACCTCAAACCCATGGATCTCACCATCATCAAGATGTGTCACACATCAAGATGTGTCACACGCTTTTTCACGATTACACGCGCACTGCGAACGCTCGCCTTGTTAACAGCTAATGGCTTACGGAATTCTGAACGAAGCTCTCAAGGAAGCGGTAATTTGAGAATGGGGCTGTGAGCGAGCGACTATCCGCGGCTTGAGCGTAAGGCTAGTCGGTGTGAGCTAGAAAAGTGTGTGTCACCAGTTTGCCAGTTTGTTAGCTTGTGGCATGAAAGCTTGTGGCATGAAAGCTTGTGGCATGAAAACTTGGGCAGGATAAGCCCTTTAGTGAGTGGGTCCTCTTTTGACCTCGCCGACCATTTCTCGACGCATCCTGTTTACTCCAAGGCAACGAGTTCGTCTACTTCAATCCGACGTCCCGCCTCAATGTCATAACGAAACATCCCTCTAACCGTAACCGTTTGACTTACCAACGGCGCAAGATTGATTGTCCCCTCAAGTGCCACACGGTCTAACACGTCGTTCTCTATCCAATAGTGCCGGGGCATATCGAATGTACGAAGGGTTCCGCTGACAATGACCTGCCTTCCATCGAAGTCTTTCTGGACTTCACTCAATGCAGACAGTGTCGTCTTTACCGGCGCTGACGCGCCGCATCCCATTAGAAGTAACGTTATGGCAAACGCCATCAATAATTTGATTCGCATCTCTTCTGTGTACCTAACTAATTTACCACCAACTATTGCTCGATGATTTTCCAACATAAGCTAAAGTGGCAGCCAACTTGGAGAGAGTAATGTTGCTCTGCACGAAGATACCATAGAACCGCAGGTTCGCTTGATACTGTCCTCGGCAGATTCAAACAACAATTCGATGAATCGCCCTGGGCGGGCCCTCCCATTCTGGATGTCCGATTAAAGCACAAAGGAATGCAGCACAAAGGAATCAAGGAATCGAAAGGAATGGACACACACTTTGCGTGGCACGAAAGGAATGGACACACACTTTGCGTGGCACGCAACTCAACTGCAAACGCTCACAGGTGTTAGCGACGTTCGCTCACACCTATTAACCACCAAACTCAAATACACCGCACCTGAAAGTCGAAATGGTACGCACATGGCACGCCAATATAGGAATGGACAAATATAGAAATGGACATACACTCCGCCCGATCCACGACGCCGAGCAAAAGCTTACAACCCTTAGTGCTGATCTCCCACAACCAACAGCCAGCAAACTCAAATACCCCGCACCTGCAAGTGACGATGATCACCGCAATGACAGGTAGGGAGTACGGATGTTTCATCGCGCACAATGCTTTTTCGTAGCCATTGATGCCTTTGCCATCATGAGCAACCATTTTCATCTGGCGGTCTATTTTGCCCCACAAGAAAGCTTAAGGTGGACGGAAGAGGAAATCGGAGACTTGAGCGAATGAATAGGCAACAGTCAATCAACAAATTACCGAGACCTGTTGCCATTGACTGAACAAGTGAACACGGCATTTGCTTTCATTTTTTGTCGAAGTATTTTACAAAATGTTCGCTGCGCTTTTTCTGATGCTGATTAACTGCCGGATTTAATGAACTTAAATTATAGCGGCATGAATCTTGCTTATATTCTGTCTATATTTATGATTGAGGAGAAGAAGCACGATGTTTGATAAAAAGGCACTCATTTCAGGATTGTTTGGCGCTTTGTTTGCGGCTCAAGCCACCGCCATTCCGGTGCTCTATGACAACACTCTGACCACCGCCTATCAAATCACAAACAACACAACGTTCATGGTTGATTTTAACGCCACTAATTCGCTGTCAGTAATTTCCGGCGGTGTTGCAGACTCAGCTATTTTGAACACGTTCGATGGCGTTTGGGTTGACGCAACCTACGGCAGTGCGGGAGAAATGACGGGTACTGAGGAAGCGAACCTTAAGAGCTTTATTTCTGCTGGCAACAAGGCGGTGTTCATTGCGGATAACTCCGCCTGGTCTGATCGCTACGATAGTATTGAGCGTATTTTAGACGCTTCAATCAACCGTAGTTGTGGTGGGACTGTTGGTACTAGTTCATCGTCGCATGCCCTTACGATAGGTATCTCGACTTTTGGTGGCAGTACATGTAACAGCACGATCAATCAAACAGCAAACGTAGATCTTTTGTTCACCAATGCTCAGGCTGGTCTCTTTAGTATTGGTCTCGGTGAGGCTGTACTGGTCACCTCAGTAGATTTTCTGGACTCGGATAGGGATTTTTACAAAAATGTGTTTACCTGGATGAACGATCCTATCGCTGTGCCCGGGCCGTCTACGCTCGTGCTGTTTAGCCTTGGCATAATTGGACTTGGCTTTTCAAGAAAAAGGAAAGCTGTCTAACCGACGTCATTAGGCAAAAATAAAAGGGCGTATAGGAAGAATATTCCTGGCCAGTTGCAATGGAGTCTTCTTGGCGTACCGCCAAGATTCTCGCTGCGCTGGCGCCCTAGGCAGCTAGTTTCTGCATCGCTAATATCGCCCAGAATACCGCGCATGATGTCGTACTCATTTAGAGGAATGGACATGCACTTCACCCGACTTACGACGCCTTAGCAAAAGCTTACAACCCTTAGTGATGCTCTCCCACAACCGATAGCCAGCAAACTCAAATACAACCTATCTGAAAGCGACGATGATAACGGCATGGCAACACCAAGAAGCCAACTCATCGATCTTGAACAACCCCTGCACTACCATCTTGTTTCAAGATGTGTCCGCAGAAGTTTCCTCTGCGGCAAAGATCCACAATCCAAAAGAAATTACAATCACCGCAGGGAATGGCTGGAACAACGAATGTTTCATCTCGCGCAATGTTTTTCCGTAGCCATTGATGCCTTTGCCATCATGAGCAACCATTTTCACCTGGTGGTCTACTTTGACCCACAAGAAAGCTTGAGGTGGACGAACGAGGAAGTCGCAGACCGATGGCTCTCGGCATTCCCGCCACATGCATTTGCACGTTCTGCCGAGGATGAAGATGCGATTCTAAGCCTTCACCGCACAGTGCTGCTGGCGATTCCTGAGCGGCTCATACACGCCAGACAAACGCTCGGATCACTTTCGATGTTTATGAAAAACCTTAAGCAACCGATTGCTCATCGAGCCAACAAGGAAGATCACTGTGCCGGACACTTTTTCGAAGGCCGTTTTTATTCAGGCGCATTGCTTGATGAAAGTGCAGTCATCGCAGCTATGGCGTATGTGGACCTTAATCCAGTTAGGGCGCATATCGTCAGCGACATAGCTGCCTACCAGGCCGCCTCTGGCTCACATCGATCAAAGGTCGCCGCAAATCACCCCAAGCGCTTAGCCGCCGCGGTAGCGCCCCTGGCGAGTGGAATAACAAGGGATCGGCCAGAACTGAATATCTCTCTCCGCGAATATATGGATATCGTCAATGCCGGAGTGCGCGATATTTCGGCAACCGATCCCAAGGATAAAAAGAGTCGGTGGTTCGAAAGAATAGCGACGTTGAAAAAACGACAACGCGCCTTTGGTTCG
>JBLIIB010000288.1:0-5424 GCA_047634795.1 Candidatus Azotimanducaceae bacterium
CGGAGCGACGATACCGAACGTATGATCTCCGCCCTAAAGTTATTGGATGTTGGCATTAAATTGAGTGACGACTGGCTCCACTGTGAGGTCACCGGACAACAAGGTCTATTCCAAACACCTGATAAACTCGCCTTTAACCTCGGCAATGCTGGCACTGCTATAAGACCGCTAGCTGCGGTGCTTAGCCTGATCCCGGGGGAGTTTTTTATCGATGGCGACGAATACATGAGGGAGCGCCCAATAGGGCATCTTACAGACGCGTTATCCCGCATGGGCGCTGAAATCAGTTTTGGCGGAAAACCCGGTTACCCACCGTTCACGTTGAAAGGTGGTCAGATAGCAGGCGGACCTGTCGAATTGTCCGGTGAAATTTCAAGCCAGTTTTTAACCGCTTTACTCATGGCGCTACCTTTGGCCAGCCAGAGTTCTACGATTCAAATTACTGGCGACCAGGTATCCAAACCCTATCTGGATATCACGCTGGGGATGTTGAAGACGTTCGGCGTCCGCGCAACTAACCGGGACTATAAGTCATACGACATTCCCGGTGGGCAACATTATGTGTCTCCGGGTGAGTACCTCATCGAAGGAGACGCGTCCTCTGCGTCTTACTTTTACGCGGCCGGCGCGCTTGGCGATGGGCCGGTTCGTGTGCACGGACTGGGTTTAGATTCAGTACAGGGCGATTATCAATTCCTGGATACCATTGAAGCCATGGGTGCTCGAGTCACACGAGAGAAAACATGGACCGAAGTTTCAGGTGGAAATCTCCACGGTATCGATGTTGATCTCAACCATATTCCCGATGCCGCAATGACCGTGGCTGCGATGGCGTTGTTTGCTAAAGGCAGAACCGTCATTCGAAACGTCTACAACTGGCGCGTGAAAGAAACTGATCGAATGCACGCGATGTCTGAAGGGCTTACTCGCCTGGGCGCCACCGTTGAGACAACGCCGGACACCATCATCATCGACCCACCGGAGACTATCTCTGCGGCCGAAATTGATACCTTTGGTGATCATAGAATCGCGATGTGTTTCTCACTCGCTGCATTGGGGGGCGCGCCAGTGACCATCCTTGACCCGGATTGCACGCGAAAAACCTTCCCGGGCTTTTTTGACGTCTTCCATTCTTTGGCCATCTATAGATGAAGTTGAACCGGTTACTACTAACACTGATCCTGATCGCCGCGCCGGCAACTAACGCCGAAGACCTTGCGGGTAAATGGGAAACCAGCCTTGACGAGGACAATATTCTGGTTGAATCACGCAAAAGCCAGAATACATCCTATGACGAGTTTCGTGCCACTATGATTGTCTCGACGGGACTCGCACCGGCGATCGCTCTGCTACAGGACACCAGTGCATGTTCGGATTGGATTTTCAGGTGTAAAGAGAGCGCAATTATTCAGGCATTTAGCAAGACTGAGCGAACGTTCTATCAGATCACGACACTGCCTTTCCCGGCGAAAGCACGGGACGTGATTTTTTATGCCGAAATTACTTTTCTGCCCAACGGCGCCATACTCGTGAGCATGACCGCAAGGCCGGATGCGCTTCCGGAAACAAAACACATTAGAGTTCGTGAAGCTTACGGCACCTATACGCTGACACCGCTAGCAGAAGGTAAAACCCGCGTAATCTGGGAGCAATACGTTGACCCAGAGGGCAAACTGCCGGCCTGGCTTGTCAACTCAATGCTGACCGACCTTCCCTACAAGTCGCTAAAGCGTTTCCGTCAGAAGGTCATGACCGCGCCTTACAGCACGGCAGGGTTTATCTATGATGACAACGACAATCCTGTCGGGATTAACTTCTAGGGAATCTCTGATTAAAGCCTATTGCCTGGCCGCGTATGCCATTACAGCGTTCAGGCCGCACCAATACATGTGCGCCCCAGTCGGAACGCCGGAACGCCGGACCGCCTGTCCTGATCTGGGCGTCCCCAACCAGATATCCATTTAATCAGAGCTTCCCTGGTCAGCTTTAAGCGTAAAGCCTGTGCTTTCGAGATTCAGCAGATAGGACTTTGCCGCAAGTCCACCACCAAACCCCGTTAAGCTTCCATTGGCGCCAATGACACGATGACAGGGGATAACAATGGGCAGCGGATTGCGCCCGTTAGCCGCGCCGACGGCCCTCACCGCCTTTGGTTTGCCGATGGCCGTCGCAATGTCTCCGTAACTCACTGTCTGCCCAAATGGAATATCACACAGGGCGTCAAGCACCCGGAGCTGAAAAGGCGTGCCATGAGGTTCCAACTCAAGATCAAAGACCTGTCTGCGCCCATTAAAATACTCGCCCAGCTGATTCTCGACTTCGACAAAAGAACCGACAACTTCACGCCAATCATCATGGGGAGTAAAAGCCCCCTTTCCCTCCGGAAAACCAATCTTTTGTAGTACGTTTTTTTCACCCGCCAGCAGCAAGTCGCCCAGGGGCGAATCGATAGTTCTGTAATCCATAGGTTCACCAATTAACCGTCATATATCTTTCATCTAGCTGTCATCTAAAGTTTCTGATCCCCAGCGTAACGCCAGAGATGCATTCCCGCATAGCCACGCCAAGGTCGCCAGGCCTCTGCGCGAGCGATTAAACCCCGCTCATCAGCGCTTCCAAAGAGGCTCAAAGCTGCCTTTTTCAGTACAAGATCCCCATGAAGAAATGCATCAGGATCGCCTTGAGCCCGCATCAGAATATATTGAGATGTCCAGGGCCCAATGCCAGGAATTCGCAAGAGCGATGCAAGAAATTCTGTTTCATCCTGATCAAAGCGAAGCGTGTCCGTTGCTATTTGTCGTGACAACTCTTTAATCGCAAGCGCTCTTTTTTGTGGCATGGGCAGGGCCGAGGGATCGATATCTGCAAGGCGATCGGCCGATGGAAACACCAAACCCATTGATGTCACGGTGCCATATTTTTTCGCGATGCCACCCATGACTGTGGTGGCACCTTTTACAGAGACCTGTTGGCCCACTATGGCACGCACGGCAATTTCAAATTCATCAAACGCGCCAGGCAATCTCAGTCCGGGGTTTTGATTGATCAAGGGCCGCAGCCCATCGTCCGCAGCAAGCACCGCATTAATCTCCAATGGCAGCGCATCGACATCGAACATGCGACGGACGCGTTGTACAACTGACATCAAATCGTCAACATCAGCACCTTCAACCCGGCAACACAGCAAATCATTATCCGCTTCCTGAACCGTCACACGGCCTACACTACTGCCAATCTGGAACTGCCGAACGTACTGACGCTGTTTATTTGCACCAGCCGAGAATAGAACAGTTTCCACACCCGGAATGGCGCGAACGCTATAAAAATCTAACAAACTTGAGAAGTCGTATGGTTTCCGAAAAGGAATACTGAGTTCGACACTTCCGATCGACCCCCGGCCTTTGCCTGCACGCAATTGCGTTGGTGATCGATCATATACCTGCCTGAAATGATCGTTGAATCGTCGGACGCTCCCGTAGCCTGAAGACAAAGCGATTTCGGTCATCGGTAGCCGAGTCTCATCGATCAGTTTTTTCGCGAATTGCAGCCTTCTGGTTTGCGCAACCGTCTTAGGCGCAGCGCCGAGGTGCTTAGCGAAAAGCCGGGACAGATGTCTCGCGGTGACGCCGAGTCTCTCTGCCAGACCCACAAGAGAATCCTCATCGAGCGCACCGTCGTTAATCAGCCGAAGCGCTCGCACAACGGTCGCAGAAGATCCTCTCCACGCAGGCGTCCCCGGAGATGATTCAGGACGGCAGCGCAGACATGGTCTGAATCCTGCCTCTGCCGCCGCTGACGGTGAGTCAAAAAACGTTACATTTTCTGCCCTGGGCATTTTTACCGGGCAAATCGGTCTGCAATAAATGCCAGTCGTCCGCACACCGATAAAAAACCTGCCATCGAACCTCGCATCGCGCGATCTTCTTGCCTGTTCAAGTTTTCTGCCCGAAGGTAATATTCGACTCATCGCCTACCGCATTACTATAAGTGCATATGAACTATCGTTGCGATTAAGTCTAGTTCGATTCAGATTCACGGACTAGCCAAAATAGGACCTCGTTATTTGGTGAAGCTCTCACTAAATAAATATTGGGTCGGGCCGCGTAGGTCGGGCCGCGTAGGTCGGGCCGCGTAGGTCGGGCCGCGTAGGTCGGGCCGCGCAGGTCCGGCCGCGCAGGTCCGGCAGAAATAAACAGTAATCAGAGGTTCCTTGGTTACAATACGGTGGCCCGTCAATACGACCCATCGATAATAAGCAATGATTCAGACCTTAGGCCAACTCGACACGGTCACCGAAAGCACCATGTCGCACGAGGGATGCACGCATTTCTCATTCATCCATCGTGCGCACTATTTCAAGGATACTCGGCCGCTAAGGTTGCATGTACTTTTGCTGGTCGAGCAGGGGCGTATTCATGCCATCATCACACCTCGAGACATAACCGCCGCAGTGCAGGAAAGCTCATCATCTGCCGCAGAATGTTTTGATCGCACGGCATTAGAATCAGCCTCCCAAGCCATCGATCTGACTGAACCCCTGTCACTATCTCCCGTTGAGATTCCTAAACCCTGGGGCAAGGAAATCTGGTATACGGGTATTGAAGAGCGCGGGGTCTCCAAGATCAACGAAACTCCTATAGCCTGGGTGTTAGATGTTTTTGGCGCAGCCCTGGGATTCCCAAACCCACCGATGCTGCTTAAAATTCTGGCACCTTCCCCTGAAAAGAACCTGGGTGATCTCTATTTCGAGATGCACGAAAAGAAGACTGAAGTTTACGTTGTCACTGCCGTCGACCCATCGGCATGGCCGTCAGGCACGGGGAAAATCCGCTATGGTTTCAACGCGGACAAACTAAAAACCTACAAAAACGAAAGTGACTTTTTTAACGATTACCTCGTTGCCGTAGGTCTCTACCGAGAAGTCCGAAATGAGATCGACCATCATCTCGACGCGGCCAGCGCTCTGTCAGGATTGACACAACCGCTATCACGGGCCGAACAGGAAAAACTGCTGACCGGACTACCTGAAACCCTGAAGATCGAGGAGCAATCCCTAAGAGATTCAATGTACGCCTTCACCAGCCTCCGAGACCTGGCGGTTGGCGATATCGTCAAAGTTCCACCATTGCTGCCCCATTCGCTGCAACACGGCGTGAGGGTTATCGAGTTTCAGACTCCGCACTATGAGCGATACATACTTTCCTTTGGCCAGAAGGTACTGACCCAGAATCACTGGGATACGGAAACTGTAGCAAATCGGGTTCAGATTGCGCCCGCAGACATCACACCACCGCAAGAAATTGAGACCGGTATGGACCTCGCTGCCGATTTCGACGAATTTAAGGTTTTAAGGTTGCGGTTGTCACCGGGCGACAAAAAGACGATTCGTCATTTTGCTTACTCGGTTTGTATCGGTATCGAAGG
>JBLIIB010000289.1:0-5423 GCA_047634795.1 Candidatus Azotimanducaceae bacterium
ATTTGCCCCGCCATCGACCTGCAAACCCACCTCTTGTGGGGTGTCGCGGATGAACAAATACATTACCGGTATCGTAATCAACAAGATGTACAAGCCATAGAAAATGAAACCGCCCTGCCAGCCCTGCCAGGAAACTACTAACGCAGTAATTTTAGGTAAGAAAGCTAGGCCCACACCCGTACCGGAGGCGATCAACCCGATCATCAAACCCCGCCTGCTGTCGTACCAGGCCGATACAGTCCGGATAAATGACAAGTTATTATTTGCAGCGCCAAATATCGCTACCAACGGGAAGATGACCCAGAGTTGCCAGAGCTGGTTCAAATAAAGAGGCACTGTAATAAGTATCAGCGCCATCAGAGTCAAAGAGGGAATCATGGTGCGCCGCACACCATAGCGATCCACTAGACTACCAAAGGTAGGGTGAATGGCCGCACTTACCAGTGTGAGTAAGGATATCGATAGCGTCATACCCGAACGACTCCATCCGAATTCGGCCTCCAGGCTCTGCACAACAAAACCGAAACTCGCATAAATAAGCGGGCCAACATTGCCGAACATTCCAACAAAACAGGCAAGAATAATTGGCCAGCCAAAAAACGGCTTGGAATACATTCCCGAAAGATTTGTAGCGGGCGGTGTTGGGCTCATAGACTCTCCGACATAGCGAAATTGTGAGGGCAAGACCGCGATATGATAGCATCACAGCAAAGCAGATAGAGTGTTAATTTTTTCGGTCGGGAAGTTTCGGAGGGTAGCCCATGAGTGTAGTTTCGGAAGATACGCGGTTAGCGATCGCCAAGATCGAGCAGCTGATCGGTGAAAGAATCACGACTAATGCAACCGTCTGCGATCATCATGGACACGACGAGTCATGGCATGAGTCTATGGCCCCTGATGCAGTCTGCTTTGCGCAAAGTGTTGAGGAGGTCCGCCATATCGCAGCAACCTGTCATGAATACCACGTGCCACTTATACCCTATGGTACAGGCACTGGAATGGCTGGGCAGGTTGTAGCAGAGCACGGCGGCATTTGCCTCGACTTATCACAGATGAATAAAATTACGCAAGTGAATACTGACGATTTCGATTGCACCGTTCAGGCGGGTGTCACCCGGAATCAGCTCAATGAGCACCTGCGTGCAACCGGATTGTTTTTTAGTGTAGATCCTGGCGCAGACGCCTCGATCGGCGGAATGGCTGCAACTCGCGCTTCGGGCACTAATACCGTCCGCTATGGCACAATGCGAGACAATGTCATTTCCTTGACCGTAGTGCTCGCCGATGGTCGTGTTATTCGAACCGCAGGACGCGCTCGAAAATCGGCAGCAGGCTATGATTTGACCGGGCTTTTCGTTGGGTCAGAGGGAACAATGGGCATCATCGTAGAGGTCTGCGTAAAGCTGCATGGTGTACCGGAGGCCATTTCTGCGGCTTCATTATGCTTCGATACAATCGACAATGCAGTTGACGCCGTCATCGCCACCCTTCATTGCAATATCCCCATGGCTCGGATTGAGTTACTCGATGAGGCACAAATCAGAGCTATAAATCGGTATTCAAAAACTGAATTTGAGGAAAAACCAACTTTATTCATTGAATTCCACGGCAGCGACGCGAGTGTCGCAGAACAGGCTCAGGCATTCGGTGAAATTTGTAGCGAATTTAACAGCAGCTCCTTTGACTGGACCACCAATACGGAACAGCGCAGCCAAATGTGGTCGGCTCGGCATAATGCAGCCTATGCGGCGGCCGCTTACATACCCGGGCACAGAGCTATAGCAACCGATGTCTGTGTTCCCATCTCCAGGCTAGCGGAATGTATCCGGGAAACTCGCCGGGACATTGAGCAATCTTGTACCTTAACCACCATGCTCGCCGGGCACGTCGGCGACGGTAATTTTCATCAGGTATTTTTACTCGACCCTAATAGCGAGACAGATTTCGAGCAGTTTAAGAGTCTTTACGCTCGACTAATCCAGCGCGCCATTGATATGGATGGCACCTGCAGCGGGGAGCACGGTATCGGTATTGGCAAACGAGACTTTATGATTGATGAGTTTGGTGAAGCCACCATAGAGGTCATGACAGCGCTCAAATGGGCTTTGGATCCAACCGGGATAATGAACCCAGGGAAAAAACTCCCATCGCAATGAAAGGACTGCATTATTCGAAACACTGAAACCTCATACGACTAACCCGGCAAAGAAATGCTCCAACCGGTCCATCGCCTGCTCGATGCGTTCATAGGGTTCGGATCCGAAACAGACACGAAGATAACCCTCCCCTTTTTCACCATAAAAAGAACCGGCCTCCACCACCACTTCGCACTCGCTTAGAATTCGCTCTGCCAGTTGCTGGGATGCAATACCGGTAGCACTGATATCGGGGAAGGCATAGATACTGCCCTGTGGCGCAGAGCACCCTACTCCGGGCATCTGGTTCATTCTGTCCACCAACAAATCTCTGCGCCGTTTATCCTCGGCCAACATCTCGGCCACGCAGTCTTGTGGGCCGGTAATAGCGGCATGCCCACCGTCCTGAATGAATACGTTCACATGTGGCATGTCGTTTATGGTTACTGTCAAAATCGCCGTCATCATCGCGCGCGGAGCGACCAAATAGCCAAGACGCCAACCGTCCATGGCATAACCCTTGGTGAAAGCAAACATACTGAAGGTTCTATCGTGCATTCCAGGCAAGGAAGCAATACTGATATGACTGTTGTCGTCAAATACCTTTTGCTCGTACACCTCGTCTGCAATTACCAGCAAGTCGAATTCTATAGCGATGTCGGCCAGGGCCTGTAACTCCTCACGAGAGAAAACACGACCCGTGGGGTTGCTCGGATTGACCAGTGCAATCATGCGAGTTTTTGTTGTGATTGCCCCCCGAATTGCTTCGGCATCAATCCGAAAGTCATCGCCCAGCGGTACTGGCACTATAATGCCACCAGCTAACTGCACCTTGGCCACATGTTGCGGATAAAAGGGGTCTAGGACGATTACCTCGTCATCGGGGTCGATCGCAGCCATACAAACAGCAAACACGTTCTGAGTGAGGCCACTGGTTACCAGTATTTCATCCACACCGGCATCAATCTTATTATCGCGAAAGAGTTTCTCGGCGATAGCCTGACGAAAATGTAGCTCTCCGGGAAATTCGCCATAGTGGACCTTCCCCGCATCGAGTGCATCTTTGGTCGCCTGCTTGATATGCGCTGGTGTATCAAAGTTGGGGCGACCCACTTCAAGGTGGATCAAATCGGCACCGTTTTTCTCAAGTTCTGAGGCTTTATCGTACATCCCAAAGGATTTTTCTACGCTATTGGAGATTCTATCTGCGGGCCATTTCATAGTTTTGTGCCTCAAACGTGAACTGTAATGATTCTACCTCTGACAAGCCGAATTTCGCTAGTAAACTCTCGTGTTCCAGCGTATTCACCGGCACATCTAATGGTGACACCCGCTTTGTAATGGCTATACTTACAATTCGGTGTTTAAAGGTGAGACTAATGAAAAACCAATTCCGCATTGCTCTTGTACTACTAATCGGCGTTTTCTCGTCACTATCGTGCCAGGCGGGTTCTGCAGATAGCGTGTACTTAAACGGCCGAATTTATACGGCCAATGACTCACAAAAGTGGGCTGAAGCGGTTGTCATTAAAGATGGGAGTTTTATCTTTGTCGGCGACAATGCCGCGGCGAGAATGCACATCGGACCGAAGACAAAGCGAGTGGACCTTGGCGGAAAAATGGTAATGCCAGGAATCCACGATGCACATAGCCATATGCTCTGGGGAGGCCTAAATAGACTATTCGAATGTCGCCTGCCGCTTAACGTCGCAATTGATAAGTTGATTATTAAGCTCAGGGAGTGCCAGCAAGGTCAGGCGGAATCAGAATGGTTGATCGCGGGGTCTGTCTGGTCTGAGCAGTTACCCGGTGACAAATTTCATAAATCGCTTTTGGATAAGGCCTTTCCCAACACACCGGTTTTTATTGTTGAAGGCTCTCAACACAATGCATTTCTAAATTCAAAAGCTCTACAAGTCGCAGGTATCGACAAAAAAACGGCTAAACCTGACGGTGGAGAAATTGTAAAGGACGCTGCGGGTGAGTTAACAGGCGAACTCGTCGAAACCGCGACCGTACTTGCCAGTAAGGACTTTAAGTCAGCCCCAGAACCACAGCGGATTGAAGCACTGCAATGGGCGAGCCGACTGTTCAGTAAATTCGGAATCACGTCTACGCAGGAAGCCTCTGGCAATGAAGAGGTGCTGCGAACTTTCAATAAGGTTGATGAGAGTAATAGTCTCAATCAGTTAGTCGCGGCACATATTATCTGGGGAAGCCCGAAGTTTGCCCGCACTTCAAATGAAGAGATGGAAAACCTTATAAAGAATAGAAAGCAATTTTCAAGCCAGCACGTAAAGGTAGATTTCGCAAAAATGTGGATAGACGGCTCACCAACACCGCCCTATTTCACTGAAGCTGGCATTGATCTTGAAACAGAAGAAGTTGACCCAAAGAATATCCTCATTTCACCGCAAGCGCTTAACCAACAAGTGATTCAACTGGATGAAATGGGCGTAAAGCTGAAATTGCATGTTGCTGGGGCGGGTGCTGCTCATGTAGCGCTCGATGCTATCGCAGCAGCGCGAAAGGCAAATCCAGATTCTAAAGTTTTACACGAACTTGGACACACCAATTTGATGATCCCTTCCGATTTCCCGCGAATGAAAGCACTTAATGTCGTTGGTGAGATGTCGCCAACCATTTGGCACCTCTATGGCCCAACGCTGGGCAATCCACCATTACCTGCTTGGCAATTCAAGACACTTCAGGAAAACGGAGTCTTGATGTCCATCGGCACAGACTGGCCGGTCACAGATGATCCAAACATTTTCCCCGCTTTGCAGGGTCTATTGGATCGTGGTTACGAATCACTTGATCTGGACAGCGGTTTGAAAATGATGACTATTAATGGCGCAATTTCCCTGGGATGGCAGGAAAAGCAGGGCTCTATCGAAATCGGTAAAGTAGCGAATATGATTGTGCTCGATCGCAACCTGTTTCAAATACCAGCAACGGAAATTGGTGGAACGGTTGTTTTGAAAACCTTATTTGAAGGACGTGTTGTGTACGAGTAGATCACAACCGACTACGAGCTGCCGCGCTGTCCTGCAGCGCTTCTATCCGGTCTTTTATAATGAACATTTCGGTTTCGTGAGAAACGCATGTTAACTTCCATTTATTGTCGTCAGTTTGGTGATTTCGCCACGATAAGAGCGTGACCAGACAGCTGCTTTCTTCTTTGCCAACCATCTGACCAGGCAATATGCGCACAACATTTCTCGGTTGCAGAGAATGGATATCTCCACCGACATGGTAATAGACCATCAACCGTTCTTTATCCGCGTC
>JBLIIB010000290.1:0-5414 GCA_047634795.1 Candidatus Azotimanducaceae bacterium
GAACGCCGAGCCTTGCCGCGGCTACTCGCGCCTCATCAGGCCGTCCTATGATGTTGGGAACAATCAAGGCAGAAAGAATGCCGAGGATCACGACGACCACCATGATTTCAATAAGGGTAAAACCCTGTGCTGACTGTTTCATTCCGCTAATTACCTTTTTTTTTGGAACTCTGTGTTTTGAACATTTAATGTTTTGAAAAAACTTGTTTAGAAACCTAAGGCTTTTAAAGCCTAATACTTTTGGAACTCAATGTTAATTCTGACTCATTTTGCGGCTCAAGCTGGTCTTCATTCCGGCTGGCTTAACCTGAGTCGCAAACGGCACGTGAGCGCACGTTCCTAAAGACGAAATGCCCCGACGCAACAGTTTATCGAACTTCACTGAATAGCTGATGAATCAAAGAAAGAACACGCGTTAGTCCACTACACTACCAGTTGATTGAGGTTAATAATGGGCAACAAAATAGCCATCACAATAGTAAATACGGCGCCACCCATGACAATCAACATAAGCGGCCCAAACAAGCTGAGCAACATGCTCATCAACAACTCTGCGTCCTGCTGCTGGTGTTTTGCTACCCGTGACAACATATCGTCAAGTTCGCCGCCAGATTCTCCGCTAGCAACCATGTGCAGCATCATCGGCGGAAAGTAGCCACTGCGCTCAAGCGCGGCCGACAGACTTGAACCTTCGCTCACCTTGATCGTCGCTTCCGTTACATTTCTCCGAAGCCACGTATTTGATAGAACTTCCGCGGCTATTTTTAGCGCATCGACGAGCGGCACGCCGCTCGAAGACAAGATACTGAGCGTGCTCGCAAACTGCGCCGTATTGATTCCACGCGACAACTTGCCCAGTAACGGGAGATGCAAAAGACGACGGTCGTAGGTGAGGCGGATGGAGGGGGTTTTTAATAACCTCTGCACACCAAACACTGCCGCAACAACTAAAATCATGACAAGCAGACCGTAGCTCACGACAAATTCGCTGAGATTAATGACCGCGGTGGTGAGCCCCGGCAACGCCTGGTCAGAATCTTCAAACACCTTGACGATATCCGGCACCACGTATCCCAGCAACCCGGCGAGAATCATCACGGTCAAGACAAACAGAATAACGGGGTAAACCAATGCCTGCTTGATGCGTGACGCCGAAGCCTGTTGTGACTCCGTAAAATCAGCCAGTCGATTCAGCACAAGATCCAGATGCCCGGCAGATTCCCCTGCACTCACGGTGGCACGATGCAGCGCGGGGAAAGCACGGGGATACTCGCCCAGTGCATTAGCAAGAGAAAATCCTTCCATCACCTTAGCGCGCACCGTCAGCAGCATACTGTGGGTGACAGGCTTTTCAGTTTGTTTGGACACGGCTAATAATGCTTCTTCAACGGGCAATCCTGCACCGATCAGTGTGGCGAGCTGTCGCGTTACCAGCGCCCGTTCGGAGATTGATAGCGATGGCTTTAGCAGGTCGGCAAAGAATCCAGGTTTGCCGCCGGAATCTTTCTTGCGGGTCGGAGTCACACCAAGCGGGGTCAATCCCTTTTCTCTTAACTGCTGCCGAACCTGGCGCACACTGTCGGCTTCAAGAACGCCTTTTTCTTCACGTCCCTTAGCATTGAGCGCAATGTATTCAAATGCGGCCACGTGATTAGTCTTCCATCGTCACACGAAGAACTTCATCAATCGTCGTGCGCCCCTCAAGTACGCGGCGCCGACCATCATCCCGGATACCCGCGGTTCTGGTCCGCACATGTTCTTCCATGTCGATCTCAGAGGCCCCCGAGTGAATCATTCGTCGCAGGTCTTCATCCAGCGTGACCACCTCATAGATGCCCATCCTGCCTCTGTAACCCTCTTGGGCACAGGCTTCACAACCCTTCGGACGGTAAAGCGTCGGGGCTAAGTTTGGATCGATCTTCATAAAGTTACATTCATACTCGTCGGCCGTACATCCCTCGCGGCATTCCTGACAAAGCACCCGAACGAGACGCTGCGCCACCAGACCCACCAATGAATTGCTCAACAGATACGGCTGAACACCCATGTTTGCCAGTCGGGTCACCGCGCCAATCGCAGTGTTGGTATGGATAGTCGATAACACGAGATGCCCGGTTAAACTCGCTTGTACCGAGATATCCGCCGTCTCAAAATCTCTGATCTCACCTACCATCACCACATCCGGATCCTGCCGAAGAATCGCACGAAGTCCTTTGGCAAACGTCATATCGGCTTTTGTATTAACCTGTGTTTGGCCAATCCCTTCTATGTCGTACTCAATAGGATCTTCAACGGTAAGGATATTGCGCGACCGATCATTGAGCTGATCAAGGCAGGCATAAAGCGTCGTAGACTTACCCGAACCTGTAGGGCCCGTCACCAGCAAGATGCCGTGCGGTTTCTTAACCAGGGCAGCCATCTGTTCCATCGCTTCAGGATTCATTCCCAGGTGAGAGAGATTCCGCATACCTTCCTGCTTGTCTAACAAACGCATCACAACGCGTTCACCATTACTGGCAGGAATGGTTGAAACCCGGACATCGACCTCTTTACCACCAACTTTTACAGAGATGCGACCGTCCTGCGGCAATCTCTTCTCAGCAATATCGAGCTTCGCCATGACCTTGATCCTCGACACCAGAAGTGGCGCCAGAGCACGACGCGGACTTACGATCTCACGCAACACGCCGTCGACGCGAAACCGAACCACCAGGCGGGTTTCATAGGTTTCGACGTGAATATCAGAGGCGCCAACCTTGATCGCCTCGGTCAATAGACTATTGATCAGTCGAATAATCGGAGCATCGTCATCCTGCTCCAAAAGATCACCCGTTTCGGGAATCGCTTCGGCGAGGCTGGATAAATCAACTTCTGCACCCAGATCCTCGATCATTTGCATCGCAGCATCGGAATCGTTCTGGTAGGCCTCGGACAAAACGCGGTCAAACGTTGCATTGTCTACTGCTCTGGGTTTTACCGTATTACTGGCAAACCGTCGAACTTCAGCGAGCACGGTTGTCGTTAAGCCTTCGCGATACAATAAGGCCGGGATTTCAGGTTGATCCCCAGCGACAACAACAACGCCGTGTCGTTTCGCGAAGCCAAAGGGTAGAAGCTGCATTTCTGCCGGATTGTTCATACATCGACCTGTTTTTAGATAAGTCTTACAACTTATTATTTTATAACGAGTATCTCGGTCAAATACCGCCGAGTGTTGTTCGTTTTTTTCAGAAGTTTAGTTTACCTTCAATCAGCACTTCAATCTTGCTTAAAACAGGCTTACCATAAGCGCTGCTTATCACATCCATCGAATGTAATTCAGCTTGATGATGCGCGGATCAAAGAAGTTATCCGCGTGCGCCATACAAGAGGATAGGACTTATGAAACTCAGCGACATTGATCTCAATCTCTTTGTGGTATTTGACGCCATCTATACTGAAGGGAACTTGACCAGAGCAGGAGAAATTATTGGGATTACCCAGCCCGCCGTATCGAACTCCCTGTCCAGGCTGCGAAACCTCTTTGACGATCCATTATTCGTTCGTACAGCAGAAGGAATGGTTCCAACGCCCGTTGCGCAAAACATCATCGGCGGCGTTCGACAAGCTCTGGGGTTAATTCGTTCAAGCGTCCAGGAAAGCGAATCGTTTGACGCAAAGGTATCAGACAAGCGTTTCCGAGTCAGTATGACGGACCTTTCGCAGGCGATTATTCTCCCGACACTATTCAGCCGAATCAAAAAGGCAGCACCGCAGGTTGCGATAGACAGCTATCAAGTACATCGACGCGATATGAATATTGAATTGGCTTCGGGCAATCTGGACTTTGCTATCGATATTCCACTCACGCCCGACCCACAGATAAAGCAGGCAGCTCTGTTCTGTCATCCCTATGTCTGCGTAGTCAACAAAAACAACGAGCTTGTCGGCGATAAACTGGATATGGATACCTATCTAAAGCTGCAGCATATCCACATCTCTTCACGCCGCGGTGGCTTGGGCCATGTTGACCTGACACTGGGTAAGATGGGTAAAAAACGAGATATCGTTCTCCGAACCCAGCACTACCTATCGACTCCGCAGTTGATCAGCTCCAGTAACTTTGCACTAACGGTCCCCAAAATTTTTGGCGACTTTCTGGCAGCGGCAGCACCGACCCGATATGTCGATCTGCCGTTTGACGTGCCTAACCTCGAGTCTTTCCTGTATTGGCATGAAAGTACTGATAAGGATCAGGCGAATATCTGGATGCGAGATATGATTATCGAAGGCTACAAACCCGCTGCTCCTGCTAAAAAGAGTAAAGGCGATTAACTTTTAGCATAAACAGGCCCGCGAGAGAGTTACATTGCTTGCGGGAAACGTAGGGTACGCTCCGCATGGATTTCATCGGTTCTCATATACTCAGTGTGTCGCAATTCTCCCGCGACGACATCAATACTGTGTTTCAAGTTGCAGACCAGATGCGTCCCTATGCCAATCGAGAACGCGTCACAGAAGTCCTTAAAGGCGCTATTTTAGGCAATATGTTCTTCGAACCCAGCACCCGCACCCGGGTCAGTTTCGGTTGCGCCTGGAACCTCTTGGGCGGGCACGTTAGAGAAACCTCTGAACTCAAAGCTTCTGCCATCGCGAAAGGAGAATCCTTTTACGACACTGCACGGGTCTTGTCCGGTTACAGCGACCTGATAGTGATGCGCCACCAGATTGAGGGCTCCGTGGATGAATTTGCTTCCGCGAGCCGGGTGCCCGTCATCAATGGTGGCGATGGCGCTAATGAACATCCCAGCCAGGCGTTACTAGACCTATACACCATCAAGAAAGAGATGGAGGGTCACGGCAAGAACGTTGATGGTCTTCGGATCGCGCTTATTGGCGACTTACGCTATGGCCGCGCCGTGCACAGCCTCTGTCGCCTGCTGTGTTTGTATCAAAACATAGAGTTCACGCTGGTTAGCCCAGCAGAGTTGAAACTACCCAGCGAATATATCGATGAGATGAAAGCTGCCGGGCACGAGGTGGTTGAATCGGAACATCTCCAATCCGGCATCGCGAACACCGATATTCTCTACGTCACGCGAACCCAGGAAGAACGATTCCCTAGCCAGGAGGAAGCCAACAAATACAAAGGGCTCTTCCGGCTCAACCAGACTATTTATACAGAGCACTGCGAACCCAATACGGTCATTATGCATCCGCTGCCTAGAGATAGCAGAGGCGATGCCAGAGAGCTCGATGATGATCTCAATGAAAACCCCAACCTCGCCATTTTTAGGCAGACTGACAATGGTGTACTCATCCGTATGGCCTTGTTTGCGCTCATTCTCGACGTCACCGACAAGATCGAAGACACCGCAAGAGATGTCGTTTGGTACACGGGAAGCCGATTCTAGTAATCGTATTCCCCTGTGCAA
>JBLIIB010000291.1:0-5413 GCA_047634795.1 Candidatus Azotimanducaceae bacterium
CAGGGTATCTGATCAGGGACGCTGAATCTGAGTACCTAGACTTGTACAGCGATGCTGAAGATGCCATGTCAAGTACAGTCGGTGCATCCATCAGTTACCGCATGGCTTTTGGACCCAATGCCGGCAAGAAGACCCTCACTCTACAAACACTACCTGAGACATTCGAGTCTGGAAATAGTAATGAACAAGCGATTCAACGCAAGAAGCTTGAGCGAGTGTGCAGATATATTACCCGTCCTGCTATTGCAGAACAGCGTCTTTCGCTTACTGGTCTCACGGTAATGTCGTTGTTGAGCTTAAGTCACCTTATTCTAAGCACAATGGAATTCATTGGCAGGTTGGTGTTACGAGTGCCTAAGCCGAAAGGACATGGCATGTCCTGGGCACAGCGGTTGAAACGGGTTATAACGGGGCGGCCATTCGCATAGAAATATGATCAGTGTGGCGGCAACATGAAGGTCATCGCAAGTATTGAAGAACCGGGAGTTATCAAGAAGCCCTGAAACATCTTGGCCTGGATAAGGCGGGACTACACAACCGTTCTCCGCCCACTCGCGCTGATGGCCTATTCGAGCCAGCAACTATCCTCATCCGAGGTTGGAGACCGGCGGGGCGGCATTCGATTCCGTTGCAGAGGTTGACCATTTTCAGTCTGATTCAGCATGAAATTCGGGCATAGCGGGAAAGAAAATCAGTTAATTCGTATTCTACAAACGTGCTAGCCGACTTCTGATACACCGACCATTAGAAAAAAGGTGGCTAATTCTACTTGTACTTTTTAGCCGTATCGGACTCCAGTTGTGCATAAAAATCCTAGCTTGAGTATTTGCGATATATTAGCTACTCTGGTAAGGCTCGAGGCTATAAGTGCGAGCTAGCTGCATTAAGTTTTTAAGGTGGTACCTAATAATAAAATAAAAAGGAGTCCTTATGAGTTTTAATCGAATCATGCCAGCGTTAGCTTTTCTGGTTGCAATTATTTCAGCATTCGTCCCATTAGAGTGGTGGCCCCTAATACTTCTGCTTCTAGGGCTAGTGCACGGCTTTGGTGGGCAAGAAAAAGACCCTGTAATAATAGTTTCATTTGTTATTGCAGCGTTTGCCTTTCCAACCATCGCTGATAGTTTGAATGCGATTCCTATGATCGGCGCGCATCTTGACACTATTATTGATCATTTCGCCATCTCAATCGGTGGTTACGCGATAGCTCTTTTGCTTTTGGATGTGAAAAACAGAGTCATGCCCGCCGAGGCTTGATTCAACATAGGGTCAGGCATCAACTTGATGCCCGATCCTATTTTTAGCATGACCTGGCTTCAGCCACGCTGACTAACCAGCTTCTATTTACCAAACTTGACGCACATCACCCTTATGAACTCGTGCGAAGCCCCACCCTGGTCAGACTCTGCCCCCGTGCATCCGATTTCCTTTAAATACTCCGGCTAGGAAGCTCTATTCAACCAAGGCTGCTGTCGATGTTGCATCAGAAGCTATCCAGTTGTTCGGTGGCAATGGTTACATGGCGGAATACAAAATAGAGCAGTTGTACCGCGATGCCAGGGTGATGCGCATCTACGCGCGTACTGACGAAATGCAAGTACGAGCTATCGCCAAGGATTAGTTAACTCGGTAACTACCAGCCTTGCCCGGAAGCTGCTCTCTGGATGGATATCTGATCCAGCTCATCAGAGACAAATTGATTCCATTGGCAAAGCAGATGATAAAAGCGCGTTCGTAGGCGCTGATAAACTCATCGTACTGCAAAATACCCTGAACTGTCTGAGGATAGTAAATTTGAACCACATGCCGGTTGGGATATAGCGTATAGACACGACGCGAGTTCATCATGCTGATTCTCGATTGGGTGACATTGTCTGGAAATCTCATCAATTTCATGGTGCTGTTTTTTGGGGGAAAGGTCGCAAGCAGGCAACCGATCTAATTCGATACTCAGACTTTCGCTCAAAAAGCTCGGTTATAATGTTAGATCGCGAACAACGCTACATGGCCTGACAAGCTGGTTAACTGGCGCCGCTGCGCGACAGGCCTATGAAGGCACGCGGTTATCAGCGCAAAAAATTCAGGCTGAACGGTTAGGCTATCGATAGTGGTAAATGATCTGCCATCCAGACACATTACGGGCCGGATGACAGATATTTCTGCCCGCCGGTTACGCGCCTGGGCGATTCAAGACTTCGGCGAAATATACATTTTGACCCGTGCAGGAAGCATACGAAGTCTGGTAAGACTCGCGCTGACGCCATCCTTCATTATTCGCATAGTTGTTCAAATAGTCATTTAGGCCTGCATTGTCGCCAAAACTCAGCATATGCATATATTCGCCGGGAGCATTCCGCATACCAAGCCCTTTATACACAATGCTCCAACCTCTCACGGGGGAATCTGGCGCGCGGTTTGCGAGCATGCTGTTGTGTTTCTCTTGAAGCTGATCATGGCTCACGCCCGGCAAGCGCGAACACCAATCCATGGTCACAATACGAGTGTCCTTCGCGGTAATGGTTTCGTCAACGTAAAGCGTGAATATAGGATTCAGGCTTACCTGGCAGTCAGCAATAGATTGCCAATCCGCGTTGAGAGATTGGCCTTCTTTGGTTGTTAGCCATTTGTCCCATCCTTTGCCGCTGACCTCAAAAGGGGCAGCAAGAAGCTCTATCCATTCGTAACCGCTTTGATTATTTGGTTGCGTCACGTACATAGGTGTAAGACGCAAAGCAAATGTTTCAACATCTTGCTTTTTGGACCAATCAATATATGCATTAAAATTAGCTTCGTAGTCCTTCATTTTTTTGCCGGGTTTCAACGAGCACAATTGCATTTGTAAGGAATTGCCTTGACTTAGATCCAAACCAGCCACTCGTTTGGTTTCAAGGTCGTCAGCGACGACCGCACAACTAACCAAAAAAACTGTACTGACAAACAATATTTTAAACATCTTTTACCTTTGCTTTAAATGCCTTGGGCTTAAAACTTACCATAGAGTAGTTACGTTTAAACGATAGTTCGATTTTGGTTATCAATATCGCAGCCTGTGCGCACTCCCTGAAATAATCGTTCCTCCAAACCAGTAATACCCAAGCAGTGCAGGAGACCCTCTGTTTGAAGTGGGGGGCGCTGCGAAGCCGAAAATGCTAGCGAGACGGGTGAGGGATGCGGAAGCATCCCGCCGCCCTTACCCCCACTTCACACAATGGGGCTTCTGCACTGCTTGGGTATTACTGGTTTGGAAGAAGATGCGCCTGAACACGATAAAGAAGGAGTGAAGTGGTAACGGCTTAATGCTGCTAAGGGATACGCCAATGCGCTGGCGCGTTAATCGCAGGCGGACAAGTACCGTGAAAATAAAACCTGAACGGCCGCTCTATAATCATCTGACAGGACTAGCGACAGTAGGTGACTACGTTCATCAAAAGGGTCTCGCTGGCGATTTAAGTACCCGACGCTGAGGAGGTGCTCCACAATGTTGCTAATTGTACTCTTGCTAAAGCCTGTTTTCTCAGACAATAGTGTCGCTGTCACTGGACCGTCATGTGTGATTTCAAGCACCAGCAGCCAAATAATCACCACACAGCTGGTTGCATTTTCGACAGGGCTACGTGTGCCCACCAATGACATAAAGTCTGCTGCGAACCGCCAGCTCGGCGACTCTGTTTTGATCAGGAACTGATTCGATTGAAGGGTGAAAGGTACAGAGGCTTTCTGGAACCAACCTGCCATAGCATCGGCGGCCTCGAATGATGGCAGATACTCAGTCCCACTTCTTACATATCGACCCTTCTTGACACCTTTCTGCAGGAGTCTGAGAACAAAGTCACTTGGCTCGCACGTCTTCGTCACTAATGTCGTAACGCTAACAGGTTGGTTGAGGCGAAACCAATAATCATGAATTAACGATTTAAGCACGCAGTATCTACGACTGCTTTTACTAACTTGCTGACCATTAAAGGCGATGGTAGTAACGTTTACATATTGAATCAGCAACGTAAAATCGAAACTGCATGCCGTTGAACTCAGCCCCGAATGTTTGAGATTTTTATCCAGCGGTTTTGCGCCAAAATTCAATAGTTCAGACATAATTACTGACTTACTGCTAACCGATTCTAACGATAACATAGAGTGTTTAACCACTTCTAGTCATGTGGCTACACTCTTTCATAAAACAAGCAGGCAACCGCTCTGACTCGATACTCAGACTCTCGCTCGAAAAGCCCTGTTATAGTCGTCGCTCTCAGTACTCTCAGCACTCTAGCGCTAAAAAATAATTTCACCCTGACGATTAAACAAGGCGGCTCAGGATTATCCCTCCCCGTGTAATCAAGCGCCATTACAGCGCTTACCGGCAACCGCACCTCGTCCCTCACAGGGGTTGTCAGCGACCATCTGCGCGAGTATGTTCTTACCCTAGCTCTCCCATAACTCAGCTAGGTCATAAATGAACTGATCGGACAGGTTTTGCTTTGAATCCATTGGTCGACCAGCACCCGGTAATCCTTCGTGTCCTGGCAGGAACCTGCGCTGCGCGTCTCTTTCAGTTATCTATTGAACGGCAATTATACTGACCGGTTGGGGTCTACGATATTGGCCGGTTGATCTGATACATTCGGACACTGACAGTCCTCCCAGTTAGAGAAACCCTAACATAGCAACTGGACCAATTATGACAGGGCTAGCCAATCCTCCCACGGATTAACACGGGAGAACCGTATGGACATACAGGACTGGGCCGCGATAGGTGAAATTATTAGCGGCGTGGGTGTCGTCATCTCGCTCACCTACCTGGCCTTACAGGTTCGGCAGAATACACGATTAACTCACCATAGTGCGTTCCACGAGATCGTTAGAGACCAAACTGAAGCTTGCAATTTAATGAACGTTGACCCGGAATTAACACATATTGTCTACGAGGGGTTTGCAGATTATGAGTCACTGTCTTTAGATCAACAGAGGCATTTTACGGTCTGGCTTTGCTCATTGGTGGGACCGCCGTGAGAACCTTCTCAACCCAATGTTGCAAAAGCTCAACAATGACGAGGTATTGCAAGCAATCAGGTAGCTATGCCTCCTTTGGACGCGTATTTGCCATTGCCACCGCTGCCAGCGTAAGGCCGCTAAGGAACCGATTGCAGTCAGATTTATGATTCGTAAATCGTCCCTTAACGGCCGTGAGCAGTCACCCGGTCGTGCGGTAACTTGTTCAACGGATGCCGTAAATCGGCCAACGGCGGTTAAACCCCTTCTGATGTAACACCACTTCAAACAAATCCCATGGGTACTATGAACTGGGAAGCAATTGGGGCGATCGGGGAAATCATTGGTGCAGCAGCGGTTGTTGCCTCACTTGGGTATCTTGCGGTTTAGGTCCAAAACCAAAATCGAGAATTTAGGATGTCCTCGA
>JBLIIB010000292.1:0-5394 GCA_047634795.1 Candidatus Azotimanducaceae bacterium
GCGAGAGATTTTCCCAGCATCTTTGCCACAGGCAAAGTGCTTAGGATCGTCAGCATTGTTTCGCGCAGCGAAATATTGCGAGGACCTTTGTCGCCGATTCAGGCGGTAGGGACTTGGTTTTTAAAACAGGTGTTTTTAAAACAGGTGTTTTCAATACAGGTGTTGCCCAAACAAGTGTCACCAGAACACATGCCTCGGAAACCTGGGCTTCTTGTGCAGGCGATGTCGTTAAGTGAATAGAAGCCTCAATCACCAAAAGATTGTAAACAATAAGGTAAAGGGGAAATAGTTAATGAATGATGTACTTCACAAAGCCTACGAGCTCATGTCCGCACGCGTGGGCGAGCAAACCTCACAATCCGAGTGGTTTGAGGTCACGCAGCAGCGGATCAACGACTACGCGGAGGTGTCCATGGACCACCAATGGATCCATATCGATGTGGAACGCGCAAAGCGAGAGAGTCCTTTCGGTGAGCCCATCGCCCATGGCAACTTGACGCTCGCCATAATGAGTCATCTGCCTCAAGCGAGCGTTGCTGACGGTCCTAAAATAGAAGGCCAAAAATTAGGGATTAACTACGGTTTCGATAGGATTCGTTTTCCATCACCTGTGCCGGTAGGTACTGAAATACGTGCGACTAGTACACTACGACGTGTGGAGATAAAAGGCGGAATGATCGAGACCATGAACGAGATCGTCGTCGAGGCTAAAGGCAACGATAAGCCAGTCTGCGTTGCAGAAAGCTTAGGCAGATTGGTGTTTTAGTGCGAACCAATTGTTTGCGCAATGCTTGAACTTATGGACTCAGGTGCCTGGGGTAAATAAATCCGTGGGAGCGTCGTCGCTTCGCCACTCGTTGAGTGGCTTTTCACACGCTGTGTCAAGTATCTAGCTCATTTCTTTCAGGCGGCCTGGGTAGGCTGAGGTTCAATCTTGGAAAGTTCTGTCTTCACCGCGTCAATGAACGCATCCAGCTTGCAGGGTTTTAAAAGTGTTGCGTGAGCCAATCCCTCAGCCATCAGTTCGGTACTATTATTTTTCGTGTTAAGTAGACCAGAAATAAGTATTCGCCGGGTCTCGGGATGTTCGGCCTGTACATAGGCGAGAAGTTCGACGCCATTCATGCCGGGCATCAACATATCAGTCACAAGTAGATCTACATTGCCGTGTTCGAGGATTTTCACAGCAGCATCGCCAGAATTAACGGTTACATATCCATAGTTGTAAGTGTCCAACAGCGCTGAGTAGAACTCGGTGATGTGTCGCTCGTCGTCGACAATGAGAATCCTTGGTTGCCTGGTCATTGGTCAGTCCTTCTGTTTAGCGGTTGAGCATTGTTGACGCCCTAAAAAGGCAGCGCCGTTCTTTTTCTTACCTACAACCTTTCAAGAAACGTGCCACTCTTTGTAAAAACACCTTAAGCCTATGATAATTATAGCGAAATGTACTATTGGTATGATTTTTTGAGACCAAATAGGGTGACGTAGCAGGGCAAACAAGTGTTAATTGCGTCACAGATTTCACGAGGACTAGTGCATTTCTTCGATCGCTAAACAGGACCTCATTTCCTCTGATGGGGAGAGCTCCCAAGTATGTGTGTCCCGTTTTGTCTCTCGTTTTTGTCTCCTGAAAAGATGGTGTTTAGGGCATTCGATCGAGCGGCTAGGGTGTCATCGTAATGGTCGCGATGAGGGCTAACCCGCGTTTACGTTGCGATGATCGCTAAGCACCGATGACAGGGGAGGTTGGTTTTTTTTTTGGCAATTTTTGCGCTGCCATAGCGACCGCCACGTGATGAGTGTTCGAAGCGAGAAATGTGTACGACCCAAACAGTGTTTCGTAAGCGCATCTGCTCTGATAACTCGTTTCATTGGCGCTCGAATTAAAAGTAGTCGAATCAAAGAGTTCACTGAATTCTGAGAGGTGTTAGCGGAGTTCTTAACAGAGCTTTATCCCCCATGTTGGCGATGTCTGTCTGAAAAAGAGGGGTTTGAACAAGTAGAAATCAATACAGCGGTCCGAACGGTGACATGCAGCCGTGTCAAATGGGTTAAACCATCGCGTTTTTAGGCCTTTTTGAAATGTGAAGATTAATATAACATGTGCTAATTATATGCTATGTACTCGGAGAACGACATGTCGGAACAGATGAGAACAATTGTGCCTTGGCCAGAGCAGGAAACCCGCGGCCATTCCATCCCAGGGTCTCGCTATACCTCAAAAGAGTTTTTCGAGCAGGAATGGGAAGGAATGTGGACCAAAGTCTGGTTACTCCTAGGGCGTGAGTCTGAACTACCGAACCACGGCGACTGGCAAATGGAAGAGGTGGGTCGTGAAGAGGTCTTAATGGTTCGGCAAAAGGATGGGGGTGTGAAAGCGTTTTACAACGTTTGTCAGCATCGGGGTAATCCGCTCGTCGATGAATCGAAAGGCCACGTAAAACAACGTTTCGTTTGCAAGTACCACAGTTGGGGTTTTCTGCCAGATGGCACGCTTAACTTTGCGCCGGACAAGGAAGATTTTCCCGAAGGCAATCCCTGCGGCAAGGTGACGCTGGAAGAACTTCGCTGCGAGACCTTCGCCGGTTTTATCTTTGTGAATATGAATCCGGATTGTATGCCGCTCAAAGATTATCTCGGACCTATCTGGGAGGACTGGGAAGCTCGCGATCTCCACACATGGAAGCGCACGATGGCGAACTCCATGCGGCTGCCGTGTAACTGGAAGGTTGTGCTGGATAACTTTAATGAATCCTACCATGTGCCCACAGTCCACCAGGGTGCGACGCCCGATACTGATCGCAAAGCCATTCGTGGCAATATTGATACTTACTTCAAGGAGACCCGCTTCGACCTGTCCGACGAGGGCCACAACCGCATGGTGATGAAAGGCGGTTTTGGCGTCGGTCAAACTGACAAAGAAGGCAACATCGTTGAACCGCTAGCGAGTCAATTGCGGTATTGGGACCTTGATCCTGAAGACTACAAAGGTCGCCCAGAAGACATCCGCGAAGCCATTCAGCAGGCCAAACGCAAACTAGGTGTGGAACGCGGCTATACGCATTACGACCGCATTCCTGATGAGCAATTCACCGATGCCTTTCACTACACCCTGTTCCCCAACTTTGCCGTATCTCTCTGGTCTGATGGCTTTCATTTCTTAAGGGCCAGGCCGCATCGCAGTGACCCTGAACAGTGTCTGTTTGATAATTGGTGGTACGCAAGTCCCGCCTCTATCGAGGCAGGACCGGATCTGGGTGAGCGGGGTGTGAATGAAGCGACGGAAGAAGCCCGTGTCACGATGCTGTCCTTTCCCGAAGATTCAATTGGACCTGGCATCGAAGACGATATAAGCGTCTTTGTCACCCAGCAACGCGGCTTTCGTTCACGCGGATTTAAAGGCGTCTATCTTTCGAATCAAGAAAAGCGGATTCGTCGTTACCATGAACTCATCGATGATTACATTGAGGGTGATAAACCCTGATAAACCCTGATAGGTACACTGATCAGTTGATCAACTAGCGGGTTCCCCTAGACATAGTCGACTGAGGGGCAAACCCAGAGGGTTGTCTCAATTGGGCACTGAGCTCCGGGGATAAACGTAATCGCCTCGCAATGGCGTCTTTATCCCCGGGATCACGTCTCAGGAGCTGATGAGCGAGTTGGAACGCCACCTGGTCTCGCGCTTTGACGTCCATCGAATCGATGAGATCAACGGCAAGGTCTACATCGCGCTGAGCAATAGACATGATGTAGGCACTGGCTGCCCCATCTCGATTGTTGCCCGCGGGGAGCGACTCGATCCAATTGAGCGCGGCTTCCGGGCTCTTGTTGCCCCAGTTCATACCTATCTGTGTAAAGACGTTTGCCATTGCTGCATCGTCCACGTACTCAAACAGGTAATCCGCCACAGATTGTGGGTTCTGATGACTGTGTTGGGACAAGATCGTACGCACAGCGTTGGAATATCCGGGGTTGTCTTCATAGCCACTGGCCCAGGTCAGCGCAGATTCAAGACCGTGCTGGGCTTTCTGCCCGGCAAGCCCCTGAAGGATCAATGCGCTTGTTTGATCTGCCTCGCTCCGCCGTAACCACGATTCCGCTAAATCAGGATCTATATGCGGCAGTGAGCCCAGCGCTGAACGCTGAATCTGCTCATCATCAAGTGACATGATCCAGTCCATCGCTTTTTCGGGATGTTCGGACAGATATGCCATGCTCGCGGAAGCGAGCACAATCTGGCGATCGTCACGACTCAGAGCGGAAGCGTAGGCGATAGCCGCATCAGGGTCGGTTCGTACCCAAACGGAAACCGCCTGGCTTAGCGCCTGTATGTTGCCGGTTCTTTGAACATAATCTTCGACAATGGGGAGGCCACGATCCGGGTCCTGCGTCAGCAACTGGCTCATGATATTGGCTTCATGGCGTGAACCTTCTGGCAGGTAGGTTCTTAACAATTCTAATGCTGCAAAGGCGTCCACCCCGGCTTCAATATTAACGATAGAGGCGAGGGCTTGCTCCTTGAGATTTCCATCTACCATGTTCAGTACGCGTTGAAGTGCAGCCTCTGGGTCCTGTTGATACCAGCGATTCGTGGCCTGTGACAGCGCGCCGCGTTGGTTTCTTCCCTGTTTTGACAGTGCCGTTTCAAATGCATCTTCGGGCGGGGCGTTTTGATATTGAAAACGGGCGATCAACTGGTCCGCGCGCGTGCCCATGGCATTTTTGATGGTGTCGAAAAACTCACTTTGCGCGAAGGTATTGTCGAGCAAAAGTCGTGCCCCAATCGTTTGCTTAAGATCGATACCTTCAATAGTGAGATAATAGGCCACCGCGCGCTGCGGATCATGTCGTGCCCAGCTGGTGACGATGCTGCTATAAAGCTGCTTTTTCTTTTTATAAGGCGCGTTCACTCGATCGACAAAATCCAGTGCGGCGGTAACATCTAATTCAATCAGGCGTTCCAGAAAAATGAAGGCGATGTTGATGTTGTGGAAGGGATCATCGCTGGTTAAGTAACGCGTTAAGTGTTCCTTTGTTGCGTTAAAATCGCTGCTGGCGGCAAGTTGATGGGCCGCGTATTGCCTACTGAAAATGGTATTCCTGGTACCGAAGGGTTGTGCCAGTTCGTTGTACTCCTGAGCCTGGGAAACGATACCGGGAAGATCATCCAGGTATGGGTCTGCTGGCAGGGTAGCGCCCACACCCGCGGAATTGAGTTGACCATCGGGCAGGTAATAGTAGGTCATACCCGCCGCGATCAAAGCGATGGTCAGATGGGATGCGATGAGTGTGAGCTTTTGCATGGATGACTCTTTTGGCGGCGGCTACCTAGTCTCGTGAGAAAATTGTATCCCAAACCAACCGTTGGCGATAATCTGGCTAATTAATAGC
>JBLIIB010000293.1:0-5316 GCA_047634795.1 Candidatus Azotimanducaceae bacterium
CAGTTCAACATCCTCGTATCGAGACAAGGTGAAAAAGGGCGGGTCAAAATCTTCGCAATGATGCACAGGACATTGTTTTAGCAAATATTGATGCCCTGCGGCTGGGTCTTTCATCACTTCGGGCTGGAACGGACTCCAGCCCTCGTTCATCGATTTATCACGATCCATTACAATTACTCACCGGTGTTTTCGATCAACATTGCTAGCCCCTGACCTGCCCCGAGACACATGGATAAGATCGCGTACCGGGTTTTGGTTTCTCTTAAATGTTGAACGGCCGTCATCGCCATTCGCAGGCCCGTGACACCCGGAGGATGGCCCACAGAGATGCCGCCACCATAAAGGTTGTGCCGATCTCTAGAGATACCCAACTGCGCTTCAACATGAAGATTAACCACGGCAAAAGCTTCATTGACTTCAAAATAGTCAATCTCAGGAATGGTTAACCCTGTCTTTGCTAACAATTTTTCAATGGCGGGAACGGGTCCGTGCCCCATCAAGCTCGGTGGAACACCGACAACCGCCCAATCAACCAATCGCGCTTCCGGCGTGACACCATTTTTTGTCATAGCAGCAAGCGAGCCCACCAACATGGCTCCGGCTCCGTCAGTGACGCCGGATGAGTTACCCGCTGTCACCTTGCCACCTTCTTGAAAGGCGGGACGTAATTTAGACAGCCGCTCCATAGTGATCCCTTCTCGGGGAGACTCATCAGTATCAAATTGACGTGTGGTTTTTCGATCCACCGCCACTTCAACGGGCACAATCTGTTTGGCCATGAACCCCGACTCAATGGCTGCCAAGGCCCTTGCCTGACTCGTTACCGCATACTCATCCATCGGCTCACGTTCGTACTGATACTTCTCTGCCAGATTTTCTGCTGTATCGCCCATATACTCAAGGCTAAACGGACATCGATAACACCATTCCAAGACGTCTTCCAGCTGCTGATTTCCGCGCGCATTGCCCCATCTGGCCGTCGTTACCGCAAAGGGCGCACGACTGAACATTTCTGCACCCGCAGCAAGCGCGAGCTCACTTTGGCCTGACTGGATCTGCTGTCCCGCTGAAATAATCGCCTGTAGTCCCGAGGCGCAAGCCCTTGATACATCAAGGGCCGCGGCTTCTTCAGGCAATCCGCTTTTCATTCCAACAACACGCGCTGAAAACAGCGAATCCCGATCAGTCGGACACGTTGTCGTAAATACGATGTGATCGATCGCAGCAGCATCAGCGCCTGATTTTTCAATACAAGCGCGTGACACATGAGATGCCAACTCGGTAAATTCAACGTCTTTTAAAGAACCTCCAAAATCACCGAGTGCAGAGCGTGTTCCAGAGGAAAGATAAACCTCACTCATCCCAGCCCGCCGTTAATCTTAATGTCCTGCCCTGTCATCCAGCTTGAAGCTTCCGATGCAAGGTAAACACAGGCGGGAGCAATATCTTCAGGTTTTCCGATGCGCCCTAGTGGTATACCAAACTGTTTACCCATATTGGGGATATCTGCCTCAGTCATTTTGGTGAATTCAAGAAAGACTTCAGTTGGAATGGGGCCCGGTGACACAGAATTAACTCGGATACCAAGTGCCGCCATTTCGGCCGCCAGCGTCTGCGTCAGGTTATTCACGCCGCTTTTCGCAACGCCATAGGGACCATTGTGCGGTGAAGGGCGATTGGCTGCCTGAGATGAAATATTGATAATGGTACCGCCACCATGGTCTTTCATATAGTTGCCTGCTGCTTGGGCGCCGGTCCAGACCGCTTTAAGATTCAGGTTCATCTGGAAGTCCCATTGCTTCTCTGGCATATCAAGTAACGTTCGGGGAACCCTGTCATCAGCGCCGCCTGCATTACTGATCCAACAGGTCAATTTGCCCATTTCTTTGACGGTCTGGTCAGCCAGAGCCTGGACCTGTTCGATCTCCATCATATCGGTTGTGATCGCGAGCGCCCTGCGTCCCAGTGCACGCACCTTGTCCGCCACTGCCTCAATCTCGTTGGTTCTACGTGCAGCCACGACAATGTCCGCACCTGCTTCTGCCATGCCTATCGCAATCGCTTCGCCAATGCCTCGACCGCCGCCAGTGATAACAACAACCTGACCTTCCAGGCTAAATTGATCCATCATACTCATTGCCTTCTCCTTGCTTTGAACTGCTGATTAAAAATTACGTGTTTATGTTGAGTGGAACTGAACTACCCCGTCATACGTTGATGCAGCGGGGGAACAGCACCAAGCTGAATGTCCTCGCCTACCCATGCGCCAAAATTTTCACCCGTGCGACCACTAGCAATGATATCCATCATCTGCTGAGCAATGGCTTCCGGCGCCATGACTTTTGAGGCGAGTTCATCGGGTAATTCATTGTTCGGGAACAAGCCTCGAAGCATAGGCGTGTCTACGGCGCCCATACACATTCCGTTGACGCAAACATTGTCCTTTTCCAAAGACTTCGCCCAGGCATCGGTAAACCCGTTTAAGGCCCATTTTGACGCGTTGTACAGGTCAGTGTCTGGCGGGTTGGTACCGTCACTCTTAGCCGGTAGTACATAGTAGGAGGACAGATTAATAATGTGCCCGCCGGATTTTTTTAGGTGAGGCACGGCTGCCCGTGAAAGCAATAACACGCCTTTTATGTTCGTTTCTGTAATGAAGTCCAAATCAATCAGTGTCTGCTCCCAGCTACTGTCAACGGGGGTCTTTTGCCAAGTACCTGCGTTGTTCACAACCACATTGATTGTGCCCATTTCTGCAGCCCGCTCAACCACACGTTCGACATCCGCGCGCTTCGACACATCTGCTACTACCCCGGTGATGCCAGCGATAGACTCGACATCCGAATTAACATCAAAGCCCAGCACGGAGTAACCCTCCTCAACCAGTCGCTGGGCAAAGGCAAGCCCCAGTCCTTGTGCGGCGCCGCTCACTATAGCTACACGGTTCATGATGGGTCTCCTATGGCGACGTGCTCCGGTAATACATAAATATGATCATGGGCAGGCTCGGTCTTGACAGGACGCCCCATACAAAAATTGATGTTCTGCGCGTTGCGGCCAGTTGGGCCTTCTTTCAGAATATCGATCATCACCTGGGCATTGTCTTCCGCCTTCATCCAGCTTGCGACTTCTTCTTCGGACGGATCAAAATTGTTAAAGGACCGAAGCATGTAGGAATCCGTCGCTCCCATACATAGCGCATTCACTCGTATCCCATGGGGTTTAAGAGATTTTGCCCACCCATACAGCAATCCATTCAACGCCCATTTACTGACATCATACAAATCCATGGCATCACCACCGCCGGTCGGTCTCGGTGAATCTCCCCACGGGCAAGTCTCGAGCTTCGGGCAAACGAAATAAGGCGTACCACACGTCACCATATGATCGGTGGCGATGTTGATGATCTCACCGCCCTTATTGGCTTCGATCATGATCGGGATCACGGCTCGGCCAAACAAAAACTCACCTTTAAAATTAGTGCCAACAATTCGGTCATAATCGGCGAGCGATTTGTCGAGATCATCATCGGCGGTGCTCACACCGAAAACGCCCGCATTATTGACCAGGATATCGATACCACCGAACGCCTCATTCGTGCCATCAACAACCTTACGGACAAATGCAGGGTCGGATACATCACCCTGCCAGGCAACAGATTTCACACCGAAACGCTCCAAAGTCTTGACTCTGTCGAAGACTTCTTCGCGTTCATCACATACCGCCACATTGACGCCTTCGCGCGCGAGCGCTTCTGCGTACTGCCCGCCTAGCCCTACTGCGGCACCGGTGACAATGGCGTTTTTATTTTTTAGTTCTACCATCGTATTCTCCTAAATCACTCTGGAGCAATATGCTCCCACACACCTGTTCCTGAAAGTATCAATGCCGCTTTTTCTCGCTGTGCATCATTCAGGGCCTGCGCTTTCGATCGAATCACCTCGAGACATTTCGCGTGGTACTTCATCGGGTTCTGTTCGTGGGTCATCCCCAAAGCGCTAAATGAAATCCGTTCCTCTCCATTGGCTATCGCTTGATGTGTCGCATCAAGATACGGAAGATAAACCTCTCCCGCTAGAGACAGCAATCTTCGAACACCTTCGCAAAGTGGCTCGTCGCTACCAACCCATTCGCCCTCAACACCTCCAGCATCGTCCATAATGGCAAGCCAGGCGGGTAGTCGCCGGCAATGCTCATTCATGATGTCTCTGGACGAATAGTTCACAGCACACTGGTAGAGCTGCCCGTAGAAACCAAAATCTGCCAGCGACGGGCGACTACCAAATAGAAATTCCTGCTCGGTGAGCATCTGCTCAAAAGCCTCTAGTATGCGTTGATACATTGCTTCGATGAGAGGGATGTTTCCGGGCTCAATACCAGCCACAGGCCACAGAGGGATTTGATATTCATAGAAGGCACGGGTTTGCGCGTCGAGAGCCTCATCAGATCCTGGCCCCATACCGGGATAAGTCATCCACCAGCCAACACGGTCCCGATCACCGCCGCGGTCCTTATCTTGCCACCGATGGTGAAACATCATTTTTGTGCCCCACTCATCGCCAAAGTCTTCCAGCACATGTGCGATTAAGGCCTGAACCGGGTCCAGAGGGATAATCGATCGTTCTGCGTGCCGGGCTTCCAGCATGTAAGCCATCGGTGATGAATCTACATGCCACTGATCTTCGGCTTCATCCGGGAAATGAACTTTCGGAATAATAGGCGGACGAACATGGGCGGTGGCCACCGCAATTTCACCACGGTTGATATACCAGATATGTGGAATTCGACGATATCTAAAAATTGCGCGCATTTTGACGGAGAATGGCGAGGCCAGTGACCCAACGACCTTATAGCCGCTGGATTCTTGAACATCGATATTCATCCGATTGAATGATCCATCAAAGCGAAATTCACTAGATTAACTACCCTCTTACGACTAATCCTGCCGGATCAGAGATAAATTCTTTCCGATCCAATAACGTTTTCGTCTTTTTCTATACTGTACTACAAAAATTCACCGAAAAGTGGTCGCATTCCTTATTCGCTTCGCGTGGGTAGGGGCTTATAGAGCAATATTCGGCTAAAACCGTCAGGGTTGATGGTTTTATCAACCAATGTATGATTGACCCATAGGAACGAACTCACACTATTGATTTCAGGAAGAGGGAAGCATGGTAGAAACAAAGACAGGTCACGACAGATCAAACGGCATTTCTTACAACGATATCCTTAGAGCAGACAAGGTCCCGCCGAGGGACGTTTATCTAGAGGACTCACCTTATCCAGCCGGGGTGACTAAAGTACCCACGCGCCGCT
>JBLIIB010000294.1:0-5259 GCA_047634795.1 Candidatus Azotimanducaceae bacterium
TCTAGTTTGGTGCGAACGTTTGCGGTGATTCTAAGGATTACGTATGGCTTCTTGTGAGGTTTTGGCGGGGCAGGGACCTTCTGGTAAGCAATAGTTATCCGTGTCGTAGTTCGGCCATACGATTGTTTAAACAAGGGGCGTTGGCAAGCGCTGGTAAGGGAATTCTGGGGTGGTGGTGCGTGATCGGGGGGGTGAGAGCATAGGGATCGACGGTGTTGTATGTGGTCTCGTTCGTGAGAGAACGCATCTCGATGCTGCTTCGCGCCATCTGCCACTACTCGCGAGAGTCTTCGGCAGGAAACGGGTTTTTGGCGGAGCCAAAAACCCGTTTCGACTAAGCCGCCTTAATCTTCTTAATCACTTCTTCAGCAACGTTGTTTGGACACGCGGCGTAGTGACTGAACTCCATGGAGAACTGGCCGCGACCAGATGTCATGGTTCTAAGATCACCAATGTAGCCAAACATTTCGGCCAGTGGCACTGTCGCTTTTACGCGAACGCCCATAGAAGCTGAGTCCTGACCCTGAATCATGCCGCGGCGACGGTTCAAGTCACCAATAACATCACCCACATGTTCGTCTGGTGTAAACACGTCGACTTTCATGATCGGCTCCATCAACTGTGGTCCAGCTTTGGGCATGGATTGTCGATAGGCTGCTTTAGATGCCGTTTCATAGGCTATGGCTGAAGAGTCAACTGCGTGAAATGCACCGTCCAACAGTGTGACCTTGACGTCAAGGAGTGGGTAGCCAGCCAGAGGGCCTTCGTCCATGCTCATTTTGAAACCCTTCTCAACAGCAGGCCAAAATTCACGAGGCACGTTGCCGCCGGTGACTTTGGATACAAATTCGAAGCCCGTGCCTTTTTCAGCAGGTTCGACGATGTAGTCGATCTTTGCGAATTGACCCGCACCACCGGTTTGCTTCTTGTGAGTGTAGGTGTCTTCAAGGACCTTCGTGATAGATTCACGGTAAGCGACCTGTGGCGCGCCAACGTCAACTTCAACACCGTGGGTTCGCTTGAGAATGTCCACTTTGATGTCCAGGTGAAGCTCGCCCATGCCACGCATGATGGTTTCACCGGACTCTTCGTCTGTTTCAACACGGAATGAAGGATCTTCCTGGATCATCTTGCCGAGTGCGACGCCCATTTTCTCAGACGCAGCTTTGTCTTTTGGATGGATTGCAATCGAGATCACAGGATCCGGGAACACCATGGGTTCCAATGTTGCGACGTTTTTTGGATCGGACAGCGTATGTCCGGTCTGAGTGTTTTTCATACCAATCAAAGCAACAATATCGCCTGCTTGAGCTGAATCGAGTTCAATCCGCTCATCTGCGTGCATTTCGACGATACGACCGATTCGTTCAGTCTTACCGGTGAACGTATTCAGTGCATTGTCGCCCTTCTTGATGCTGCCAGAATAGAGGCGAGTAAAGGTCAATGCGCCGAAACGGTCATCCATGATTTTGAATGCCAGTGCACGCAAAGGACCTGCTGGATCGACAATGGCGAATTCGCCCGTCTCGTTACCTTCTAGATCAACTTCGGGCTGCGGTTTAACTTCCATCGGATTCGGCAGATAGTCGACAACGGCGTTCAGAACCAGCTGAATACCTTTGTTCTTGAAAGCTGAGCCACAAAGCGTTGGGAAAAAATCGAGATTGATCGTACCTTTGCGGATGCACTTTTTCACGGTGTCCAGGTCAGGCTCTTGCCCGTCGTCCAAATACATCATCATGGCCTCATCATCCTGCTCCAGGGCAGTTTCGATGAGTAACTCACGGTATTCTTCTACTTTGTCGACCATGTCTGCAGGTACATCCTGCTCGGTGTAAGCTGCGGGATCGCCTGAGCTATCCCAGACGAAGGCTTTTCGGGTCAGCAGGTCAACAACGCCGATAAAATCGTCTTCTTCGCCGATCGGAAGGGTCATCACAAGCGGGTGAGCACCCAGGACTTTTTCGACCTGAGCGATGACGCGATAGAAGTCAGCGCCGAGTCTGTCCATTTTGTTCACGAAAATGATACGAGCAACTCCCGAGTCGTTCGCATAGCGCCAGTTAGTTTCTGATTGAGGCTCAACGCCGCCGGAGCCGCAAAACACGCCCACCCCGCCATCGAGTACTTTCAGTGATCGATAGACTTCAATCGTGAAGTCTACGTGACCCGGTGTGTCGATAATGTTCAGTCGGTGATCTTTCCAGAATGCTGTTGTTGCAGCTGACTGAATAGTGATCCCACGTTCCTGTTCCTGCTCCATGAAGTCGGTGGTTGCTGCACCATCATGCACTTCGCCAAGCTTGTGGATCTTACCCGTAAGTTTGAGGATACGCTCTGTGGTGGTTGTTTTACCGGCGTCTACGTGGGCGAAGATACCGATATTTCGATATTTGGTTATGTCAGTCATCACAATGGCTCGTGTCAGTCTTGCAAAAAAAATGGGTTCCACAGGGTTGGCCCTGAGCAGGCCTAAGTCACCGCGACCAAAAATGCGGCTGAAATCACAGCTATTGTTAGCAACAAATCCAGTGATTTTCGTCAAAAACCCTGTTGAGAGGGCGCTTTGGCGCGGGGCGCATCATATATCAACCGCACCCCATGATCTATAGTGCCCGTGCAAATAGCGTCGATTAGCAAGCGATACAGAATTTATCGTATAAGTCTTTGAAAAATATAGATAATAATATTTTTGAAAACCTCCAAGGAAACGGCTGTGGTCGTCGTCTAACGTCAAACCCGGTCATGAGATGATATGCGGCACGAGAATGATGAAACAGGTGTGCTTATTCGGGCAGCCCAGGCGGGCAGTCGGGAAGATTTTGCGCGTCTAATTGAAAATCACTACGACCTGATCTTTCGGTTCGCCATGAAATATGCCGGACATTGTGCCGATGCCGAGGATATTACCCAGCAGGCCTGTATCAAGGTCGGGCGCTTCATTGGCCAGTTTCGTTTCGAGTCTGCTTTTTCCACGTGGTTGTACCGTCTCGTGATCAATTGTGCCAGAGACTGGTACAAACGCCGGCGAGAAGAAGATGCGGATCAACATCCGGAACCTTTTGAAGGGTCCAGCGGTGAAGCCATGGTGCAACTCGGGGAGCTTATGCAGCAGATCGAAGCGATGGGGGATGGTTTTCGCGATGCCGTGGTGTTGGTGCTAGGGGAAGGTCTGACGCATTCAGAAGCGGCGCAAGTGCTGGAAGTCAAAGAATCGACCGTTTCCTGGCGAATTCATGAAGTGCGTAACCGGCTTGAGCAGGAGTCAGTGTCATGACCGATAAAAAACTGGAAGCGCTGTTCAGATCTGTCGATGAGGCCCCGGTAGACGAGGTCGCCCGACGGGCGGCTATAAACGACGCATTAGCGGCGTTTGATGACCAAGGATCTGCTGATACCAATCGTCCTACGACAAACATAACCAGTTTGTTTAGGAGATCGACGATGAAGCAATTAACTAAAAGATGGGTCATGAGCGGTTTAGCGAGTGCGGCGGTGTTGGTGGTGGCGGTTGCCATGGTGTTCAACATTCAGTCTGAAGTTGGCTCCGATATGAGATCAGGTGTGCCCACCGGGATTCCATTCGAAGATCAGGGCCTGTCTGAGTCCGCTCAGAACGATCAGAGAATAGAAGACCTTGCGCTTGAGCCCGATATTTCAGGTGAACGCCAACAAGATGTGGTGTTAGGCGAAATTATCAACACGGCGCCCATGGCACCTGCCTTGCTGAAGCTGCAATCGGGAGTGGCGGAATTGTCCGTTCGAAGTTCCGTTGCGCCGCAGATAAAAAATGGGGGGTTGTCGAGCGATTTTGCCCCTCCAAGCATGCCCAAAAGCGGCGATTCGTTTGAAGCAATTGATAACAATCCGATTAACCTTGTTAGTGAGGCGCCCGTGTCGACGTTTTCTATTGATGTAGACACGGCGTCTTACAGCTTTGTCAGGCGCCAGTTGAATCAGGGCGTGTTGCCGCAAAAAGCCGCCGTTCGCTTGGAAGAAATAGTGAACTACTTCCCCTACGACTACGAACCTGCGACCTCGCCTGAAGTTCCTTTTGCAACTCATGTGACAGTGATGGACTCTCCCTGGAAAGCGGGCAACCAATTAGTTCACCTTGGCATTAAGGGCTTTGATAAACAGACGCTGCCCGGACGATCCAATATCGTGTTTCTGTTGGATGTTTCTGGCTCGATGCGTCAGCCGGATAAGTTGCCGCTGGTTAAACAGTCTATGAGCTTGCTACTGAGTCAATTGCATCCAGAAGATACGGTGGCGATTGCGGTTTACGCAGGCGCGACTGGCACCGTGCTTGAACCCACCAAGGTGAAAGAAAAACAAAAAATCATCAGCGCTATGAACCAACTACAGGCAGGTGGTTCAACAGCTGGTGCTGCCGGAATCAAGCTTGCCTACCAATTGGCTGAAGCCAATCTTTCTAAAGACGGGGTTAATCGGGTGTTTATTGCAACCGACGGCGACTTTAATGTTGGCATCACCAGCCACAATGAATTGAAAGGCTTTATCGAACGAAAGCGCGACAGGGGAATTTACTTGTCTGTGCTTGGTTTTGGTCAGGGTAATTATCAAGATGGTTTGATGCAGCAATTGGCACAGAACGGTAACGGGATCGCCGCTTACATCGACACTTTGGGTGAAGCGCAGAAAGTGCTTGTAGATGAGGCGCGTTCCACATTATTTCCGATAGCTAACGATGTGAAGATCCAGGTGGAATTCAATCCAGCCGCAGTGAAAGAGTATCGGCTGCTGGGATATGAAACCAGAATGCTGGCACGCGAAGACTTTAATAACGACAAAGTTGACGCGGGTGAAATCGGCTCAGGGCATTCCGTTACGGCGATCTATGAAATCACGCCGGTAGGTGGTGACGGCCTGGTTGATGATTCGCGTTATGGGAGTATTCAGGTTGCAGCGGGCCAACGGGCCAAGGAGCTGGGCTTCCTGAAGTTACGTTACAAATTGCCTGGCGAGAGCGCCTCGAAACTGGTGAGTCAGGCGATTCCTATGAAAGCATCAAACCCAACGGAAGCCTCAAGGGGCGGGCGGGAGGCGAGGTTTGCAGTCGCAGCCGCTGGCTTTGCTCAGCTTCTAAGAGGTGGAAAATATCTCGACAAATGGTCTTTCGAGGATGCCCTTGCAATGGCTATCGCGAATAAAGGCGAAGATGCCTATGGTTATCGAGCGGAGTTCACGCAGCTTATTCGAAAAGCGATGATAGCGAGCGAAATGTAACGAGGGCGG
>JBLIIB010000295.1:0-5245 GCA_047634795.1 Candidatus Azotimanducaceae bacterium
TGCCGCATGACGGACAGGTTGAATTCGGTTTTACGAGGTTAAAAGGGCTGGGGTAGGTAGGTAATTTAAGTCTCACCCGTTCCATCAATTCAGCATCATCGACGGCTTCATCGATGATGTCAGCCGCTTGCTCTTGCCAGGATCTATTCATCATCACCGGCAGGCGATAAACCACGACGTTGAGAAAACTGCCTATGGTAGCGCCGAACATAAACGCTATGATCAGCGGTGCATTAGGAAACTGTGCCTGAAGCAAGGCCGCATTTTCAAACATGGGAGAAAGCCCTTTCTAGTGGGCGCCGCCGCCGCTGATCGCGTCGCCCATACCGAAAATCGGCAGGTACATGGCGATGATCAGTCCGCCGATTACTACGCCCAAGAAGGACATGATGATGGGCTCCATCAAGCTGGTTAAACCATCTACCGCATTGTCGACCATCTCTTCATAGTAAGTCGCTGCTTTGTCCAACATGCCATCTAGTGCGCCAGCTTCTTCGCCGATAGCGACCATCTGTATGACCATATTTGGAAATACGTTTGATGCCTTCATCGAGGTGTTGAGCTGTAAGCCACTGGAAACGTCTTCCTTGATCTGAGTGATAGCTTCGAGGTACACAACGTTACCCGCAGCACCCGCGACTGATTCCAACGCATCGACCAGAGGTACACCCGCAGCAAAAGTGGTCGAAAGTGTTCGAGCAAAACGGGCAATGCATGACTTATCCAGGATGTCTCCAAGAATGGGCATCTTCAG
Organism: Candidatus Azotimanducaceae bacterium; assembly: GCA_047634795.1. Lineage (GTDB taxonomy): Bacteria > Pseudomonadota > Gammaproteobacteria > Pseudomonadales > Azotimanducaceae > UBA9659. The sequence goes on from JBLIIB010000295.1 coordinate 755, forward strand.
TGCCAATCTTTCCTGACCGTCTCGAATTGCTTGGGATCGTTTATGTGCTTCTTTATAGGCGAAGTAGACGGCAGCGAGGGCAGCAACACCTATGAACCACCAGTCCTGCATGAAATTAGACATGTTCACCACCATCTGGGTGAATTCCGGTAGTTCAGCACCGAAGCCTGCAAAAATTTCTTCGAACTGTGGGACAACTTTGATCAACAGAATGCCGGACACGACGCTCGCCACAACGAGTACCGCAATGGGGTAATTCATGGCGCTCTTGATTTTCGCCTTCAGTGCTTCCGACTTTTCTTTGTACTCTGCAAGCCGGTCAAGCATGGTTTCAAGGGAACCGGATTGCTCGCCTGCATCGATAAGGTTGCAAAACAGATCGTCAAAGTACTCAGGCTGAGTCCTGATCGCCTGCGCAAAGGAGTTACCGGAGGAGACCTCGTCCCGGATCTTCAGAATCAGATCTTTCATCATCGGGTTATCTACACCGTCAGCAACAATTTCGAACGACTGTACGAGCGGTACCCCGGCCTTCATCATGGTCGCGAGCTGTCGAGTGAACAGAGCAATATCACCGGGTGTAATTTTCGCACCGAAGCTGGCCAGACTAAAGCCGCTGGATTTTTTCTTTACCTTGGTGGCGTTGATTCCCTGCTTACGAAGTGCCGCTTTCGCGATATTAGCATTCGAACTGCTGATCTCACCTTTGGTTTTCTTGCCCGATCTATCAGTACCTTCGTAGCTGAATAACGTATTTGCTGCTGCCATACTGACCTCTTAGGTGTTCTTTACTCGCTCTTTGACTCAATTTAACTAGTGCCCGCTGGTAACTCGATCAACCTCATCAAGGCTTGTCATGCCACTTTGCACCTTTCGGAGCGCTGATTGAAAAATATTGTTAAATCCTTCGCGTGCACTGATCTCGGCAATTTGAATCGCGTTGCCATCTTCCATGATAACTTTTGAGATCTCTTGTGTGACTTTCATCACTTCGTAAATACCGACACGACCTTTGTAGCCGCCTGAACACTTGGGACAACCCTTAGGGCCAAACAATTCCAAGCCCTCATCAACCTGAGCTTCCGTGAACCCTTTTTCAATGATGGCGTTCTTAGGAATATCTAGCTTCTCTTTGCAGTCGCAGAGTCGGCGGGCTAGACGCTGTGCCACGATAAGGTTGATAGAAGTCGCCAAGTTAAATGCGGGTACCCCCATGTTTCGAAGTCGAGTCAATGTTTCAGGTGCGCTGTTCGTGTGTAGCGTTGACATGACCATGTGACCGGTTTGAGCGGCTTTGATCGAAATGTTCGCGGTTTCAAGGTCTCGAATCTCACCGACCATGACAATGTCTGGGTCTTGGCGCAGGAATGATCGCAGCGCTTCACTGAAGTCCAGGCCTACCTTGTGATTTACCGGGCACTGGTTAATGCCTTCGAGGTTGATTTCAACAGGGTCTTCCGCGGTAGAAATATTCAGCTCTGGCGTATTTAGAATGTTAATGCCGGTATAGAGCGATACCGTTTTACCACTACCCGTGGGGCCGGTAACCAGGAACATTCCCTGCGGCTTATGGAGCGCGTCTAAATAAAGCACCTTCTGATCATCTTCGTAACCCAGTGCATCAATACCCATTTTAGCTGAGCTTGGGTCTAGGATACGCAGACAGAGCTTTTCGCCAAACAGAACTGGCAAAGTGTTCACGCGGAAATCGATGGCTTTGGATTTGGATATTTTCAGCTTGATGCGCCCATCCTGCGGGACTCGGCGTTCCGAGATGTCCATTTGGGACATCACCTTGAGACGTGCAGAGATTCGTGGTCCCAGATTCACCGGGGGCCGTGCTACTTCGTGAAGCACGCCATCCGTTCTGAACCGCACGCGATAAGCTTTTTCAAAAGGTTCGAAATGAAGGTCAGAAGACCCCCCTCTGATCGCATCCATCAACATCTTGTTAATAAAGCGTACAACCGGTGTGTCATCAGCGGCCGTGCTTTCGTCCGCTTCTTCGCCACCGCCTGCTTCGTCTACGGACTCGAGATCAAGGTCGACGTCGTCGTCGCCAAGATCACCCAATCCACCGCTTTCCTGAGATTCAAGGAATGCTTCGATGAATGAGGACAGTTTGTTTTCTTCTACAAGAACTTCTTCTGTCGAAATCCCTGTTTGAAATTTGATTTCGTCCAGACCGGTTCGGTTGGTTGGATCTGACACCGCGACGAACAGGCGGTTGCCCCGGTGAAAAATGGGGATAACGTGGTTTGATCGAATGAGTTTTTCATCAACGAGGTTTCTTGGAATAACCTCGGGGTCAAGTGTCATGATGTCGAGGAGCGGCGTGCCGAATTCTTCAGATGCTGATGTCGCGATATCCTTTGAGCTGACGATATCGTTCTGGACCAGATGGGTTACAAAAGGTACGCGAGTCTTTCTTGCTTCTTCAGACGCTGCGCGCGCTACGTCTTCTTCCAACAGATTATCTTCTACAAGCCGTCGAGCCAAACCACTCAATTGAATCGGGTTTGCAGCCATACTGATGTTCCTCATTAAAACGTTGGCCGTTCACGACCGTGGCCCCTAAATGTTGGGGGCAAATTCCCACTGGAAAGTTTACATTTCAATAAGATAGGTGTCGATAGAGCAATTGCAAGCTTCGATACGGATACTGCGAATAACGCCAGATCCAGATTTCCGGGAGGGCGACAACTTGCGGCACATTAGCGAGGTGGAAAGTGCTCAGATCTGTCAAAAGTGACCAAAATTGCCACCTTGTGACTTCGAATCCAGCGAAAGGCAGCGTTAAGTGACGAAAAAGGTCACATTTTTGGCGTGAATGGTCAATAAAAGCTGGCGCAGGAATTGCAGAATATTTAATACGGGCTGATTAGCAAACCAAGGTAGTCGGTCTTTCAACACAAAAATAAGGGCACGCTCAAAATGAATAATCTGCAAAAAGGTTTTACATTGATCGAATTGATGATCGTAGTTGCGATCATCGGTATTCTGGCTGCGGTAGCACTTCCCGCATACCAGGATTATATTAAAACAGCGAACATTACTAAGGTCGCGGCGCATTACGACGAAGCTGTTCGTGTGACTAAAGCGACTTACGTAAAAGGTAACACTCAGGATGCACTGGGCATTACTAATACTGTTCCTACGGATACTGATGGTTGGATTGCTCTTTACAATCCTGGTTCAAGTCGTGCTCCTGGTGGCGGCGCAAATGCTTACGCTTCAGGCTCGGGTGACGACACTAACGGTGTTGTCGGTGTAACTGCTACCACGACGAACGTAGTAATTACGCGACCTAACTACCAAGCTCTTGGCGCAACTAACGAAACGATTGAGAAGAGCGAACAAGGCTAAATTGTTCTAAGCACCATGAAAAAGGCCGGTTTTACCGGCCTTTTTTTTGCCCTAAATTCAATTTCAGGCTAGATTTAGAACGGTTCGACACACCAAACGCAAAGCTTTCACACACCAAACACGAAGCAAAGGTACAACAGTCATGGTTTTAAACACTTCAATGCGGGCTCAACAAGGCGTGACGCTGATCGAATTGATGATAACCGTCGCAATCATTGGGGTGATCTCTGCCATCGCGCTCCCTATTTACCAGGACTATGTTGTCGCAGCGCGAACAGGCGTCGTCGAAACCAACATCCAGACTATCCGACTGCTGCAAGACGAGCGGCGCCGCTCATTTGGAGAGTTTGCTGAAGGGATCTATGTGCCCGGAGGTACAAACACGCTAACGCCCAGTCTTGGTTGGAGCCCCAACACAGCCGATGACGTCATTTCATACACAGTCACCTGCGCGACCGATGGCGCTAAAGCCGGAGAGTGTGTTAGCAACAGTGGCTATACGATTGTGGGAAGCCATGCATTAGCGCCCACAGAAACAGTGACTCGTTCTTACGTACCCTAGCGTTTGAAAAAAGTTCGGGTTGACGAAATCAGCCGGGGATTCGCTATAGTTCAATAACATGCCGGAATAGCTCAGTTGGTAGAGCAGTTGCTTCGTAAGCAATTGGTCGGAGGTTCGAGTCCTCTTTCCGGCACCATAACTTCTTGATATAAAAGCATGTTTGGTAGTCACTGCTCGGTGAGCATTATGTGGCCGACGTCTGGTATAACCTTGGTATAACCTTTGTCTCCGCTCTGCTGACTCCTAAGCGGAGGGTCACAGGTTTGACTCCTGTTCAGGGCACAATTTATTGGCTCTTTAACTCAGTGGTATATCTCATCTAACCTCCCACGCAACGTGGGTGCAACTAAAAACCGACCAGGCTTTCACCGCTTTACGATTGGAGCTCGGGCCAGAACTCAAAACGGCCATTTGATGTACTCCGAAATTGATCATAGGTTCGCCTCCTATAGTTGCCGTCAGAGCTCAATTCCCTATCTGATATACTCTACAAATAAGCAAATATGTTTTTTCACTGTTGCCGTCAGAGCTCAATTCCCTATCTGATATACTAAGGCGCTCAA
>JBLIIB010000296.1:0-5225 GCA_047634795.1 Candidatus Azotimanducaceae bacterium
ATCTCCAGGGCTTCAAATAGTGGGGCCGCTATTTCAATCTGGCGCGCGCGATGATCACCGTCGTGGGCACCATAACCCAGGAACTCACGAGAGTCGGGTTCCCCGGCGAGGGTACGTTCAGTATTGCCCGCGCGAATACGATCAAGCACATCGCCGGCAACGACGTAAAAATTCCAAGGCTGTGTATTCAAAGATGAGGGCGCGCGGATTACCATTTCAATGTCCTCCCCAATCAGGTTTTTGGGTACCGCATCCGGTAAGTAGCCGCGGATACTTACGCGGCCTAGTACAACACCTTTGTACGCCAAGAGAACCTCCCTAATCAGTTATTGTGAATGAATCGCTCTGATTTAGTTACTGTGCATCATTGACTGCGAGTAAGAAATGGCAGGGTCACTGTTCAAACGGTAAGACTCAAGTTTTAAACCTCAAGTTTTTCGACAAGACCATGCTATTACACAACCTCGTGATCAAGATCCGGTTCCGTCTGAACTTCACCATTTGCGATCGCTGCATTAAGTATTGCATAGCGATCAGCCGACAAGTCATATCCATCCAGGCGGGCATCATCAACGCCGATTCGGTAACTGCGAAAGACCGCGGGCGTAGGACCAAAATTGCTCGGGATGGTCCATGGAGAAACATATTCCCATACAACCTTCCCCTTAGACGTCACTTCAAACAACCGCCCCGTTGCGCCTTCTGTAATGAGCGTATTACCGTTTGCTAAACGCTCGCAACCGCTCACCATAAAACTATAAAACGACAGGATTGTGGTGCCTGAATAGACCCACTTGAACTCGTAGGTTTCCGGATCGATTTCCACAATCCTCGACCAATTCGGACCTCGAAGGCGATGGCACCCATTATCAAACACCATAATATTTCCGTTTTCGAGCATCTGAGCATTGTGCTGATGAGAGAGTTCGGTTGGTCCTAGCTTTTTATTGTGATCCGAGAATGCATCACCCGGACCCCACCGCCATTTAATATCACCCGAAATGCGATCAACAATCACCACCGTACTCGTCAACCGAAAACTAATCAGCCAATCACCGTTTTCCAACACTTCAAGGGAATTGGCGTGGGTCCATTCTTTATGGCTCTCCAATGGACAAATGACATCCAACGTCGGGTCAATGTGCTCCCAGGAAACCCACTCTTTGACTAGCGCTCCGCTGGCATCAATTTCACGGACGACATCACCCCACATGAATTCTGGGTCTTCTTCGTGGTGATGGCCACCACGGATCAAATCACTGTAGGTTTTAGGCATCTGCTCCAACGCAAGATACACCGTATGGCCGTTTTCCAGACGTACATAATCATGATGTTGATGTTGATCGCGGTGCTCCCAAACAGTATTGCTGTCTTTGTCCAATTCAATCATGGCACCAGCAGCACCGCCTATTTTCTCTCTACCGCCAGTATCGATGGGGGGTAGGGTCTGAATCAGAAGATTGCCCGAATCCAGAAGCTTAACGTGTTGGATACCTTCATCATGGTGCCATTGGTGGACAATCTGACCCTGCATATCAATGATAGTGGCATGATGCCCCCTCACAGATGAAAATAATGTGTGCCCCTTAAAAGCGCCCGTTTCACTGTGAGTAAGCCCAATAGGACGGTGAGTTAGCCATGCCATTGTGTCGATCCTTTTCCCAATTAAAATACCAGCCAAAGATCGACCACACGGTTTCGCACCTCTAGACGTCGGACAATGCGATCACCCTCGGCGACTATACCCTTACGCGCAACAAACCAAAACTCTACCTTATGACATCATAACAGCATCAAACTTTTATCTTCAGCGACGACCTAGATTCGTGCTTCAGGAAGTTAACGGTTTAGGGATTAACGACCTAACGATTTCGAGTCGAGGATCTCGCCCTCGCGCCTATTTAATCAGGCGAACATGCACCGCCCAAATCAATCATAGAGTTATTGTTCAGGCGCGCTCTACGAAATCGTTTCTCTCAAAGTGATAGCGCCGCTAGCGTGAATCACGGCACGACAATAGGCACTAGGCCAGAGGCAGCAACTTTTCCTCTACCTGCTTAGACGGCATAGACCGTGCCGATTCCACGCAACCCTGACAAAGCATCCCTAACGCCCCGGATTGCGCAATCGTTTTTAAATGTTTGATAGTGGGAATTGCCGTTTGAGCTAACAGGATGTTGAATTCGCTTTACTGATCAAATCGGTAGATTTACCCGAAGGCACAGCAAACCGTTCGGTGGATTCTTCTTCCTGCTATGCGGTATGTTCTCGTAATACACAACATTCGTTCTCGACCCGTCATCAAACTGACATCTTTCAACACTCTATAAAGCGAGACATATTATGAAACTTGGACTCATGCTGGGATATTCGGGAGCGGAGCTACGCATCCCAATAGACAATGTCGTTCTTGCTGAAGAACTTGGCTACGACTCTGTGTGGACCGCCGAAGCCTATGGTTCAGATGCCATCACACCATTGGCATTTATTGCCGCGCATACCAAACGCATTCGACTTGGCACCGCAGTGCTGCAGCTCGCCGGCCGAACACCGGCCAATGCCGCAATGGCGATGGCAACACTGGATCAACTCGCAGGCGGCGGCCGCGCGATTTGTGGAATAGGCGTATCGGGCCCTCAGATTGTCGAAGGCTGGTACGGACAGCCCTGGGGTAAACCTTATTATCGACTCAAGGATTACGTCGCCATCATGAAAAAGATCTGGGCTCGGGAAGAACCGGTGACCCACGATGGAAAAGAAATCTCCCTGCCATATATCGGCGAGGGCGCGATGGGGGTAGGTAAACCCTTAAAGTCCATCTTGCACATGAACCCGGATATTCCGATTTTCCTCGGAACCGGCATGGAAAGCACTGTTCGCATGACCGCCGAAATTGCCGATGGTTGGTTGCCATTGGGCTATGTTCCGGAGACCGCAGATCTCTATAGCGGCTGGATCGATGAAGGTCTTAAGAAAGGGGGTAAAACTTCCGATCAGTTTGAGCGTCAGGGTGGCACGCAGGTTCAGGTTACTGAAGACGTCCAAACCGCACTAGACAGGCTCAAGCCCGGCATCGCGCTTTATGTCGGTGGAATGGGACATAAGAGCATTAACTTTCATAAAGAGATGATGGTCCGTCGCGGGTTTGGCGAGGCTGCCGATCGAATTCAGGAGCTGTACCTCGCCAAGAGAAAAGATGAAGCGATTGCAGCCGTGCCCGATGATTTTGTCGACAGCGGCGCACTCATCGGCCCCAAAGATCGAATCGCTAAAAGATTCAGGGCATGGGAAGACAGCGGACTGACGGGGCTGACGATCTCTGGCAATGAATTGGCCATCCGAACCATGGCTGAAGTCGCCAGATTGAATTTCCCGGATGACTAAACCAGCTTTCCGACTAACTAAACCAACTTCCCGATTAACTAAACCAACTTCCCGATTAACTAAACCAACAAGGGACTAAAGACTAATGACTGGGGACTGGGGACTGGGACACACAGAGTGAAATTGCGAGACAAGAACGGCCACCCCTAAACGATTAATGCCCGCATGAGCGGGCACTGGGTCCTGCTATTAGGTCATTCGACTAGACGGAGACTGATCTCTTTCTGGCAGCACCGAAAGCAATCAAACCTAAACCAAGCACCAATAACGAAGCCGGTGCGGTCACTATCACTGTACTGAGGTCGGCCTTGTCGTACCAACCTTGAGAGCCGTAGCTATAGCTTTCAATAACCTCTTCCAAAGCATCGTAGCCAAAGGTGCTGTTTTTAGACATGTGGAACCAGATACCAATCTTTTGATCAAACGCGATACCCGTGTAATCCGGAGCTGTTTCTGGTGAATTCCAAGCGTTGATTGCTGTGGCGTCAATATCAATGCTAAACGAATTGTCAGTCACGGTGAACGTGTCTGTCTGCAGCAGAATGCCAGGATTGACGATACTGTTTGCATTGTTCTCGCCATTGTAAGCATAGTTCGTCAAAATGCCGGTATCTATGTCTCCGTACATGATGGCCAGCTCGTTAACGTTGGTGCTTTTAGGGTTTGGCCCGTTGTTAACCACCAACCAAAAACCATCGATAGCAGTCGGATCTTGGTTGAACGTCACATCCCAGGTGAAATCGTTTGTCGCATCGTCAAATGTGGAATTAACGGTGCTGAGCTCATCCGCAATGCCGCCATTGTTTGCGGTCAGATCTTCGTATTCAAAGAGAGTTGCGCTAGCGTGACTGGCAATGAGCAAAAGGCTGCTTAGTAGTATCGCTTTCATGTCTTTTAACCCTGTTTTGTACTAATTCTCTACTTCAGCTCCTGTAAGCAAGAGCCATGCCGATTCTCACAACCCTTTAAAAACAATAACTTAGAAAACCAGACTCTCACACGTGTAAATTTTACCGACACTACTTTTAGAGACTAAATCGTCGACGTCAGGTGCGACGCAAAAACGTTCACTTCCAACACTTTCTAACGAAGGATCTAACCGGTGTTCTAGCGCATGTGCCAGGGGAGGGAACTCACGAGTCAACGTCACGGGCACGCAAAACAGCAGACTGCCAACGGGTCATACAGGAATCTGTGTGCCCGCAGCATTTTCCTGGACGGGTTTTTGTTTAACGTGAGGAAACAATTCCCTGAACAGACTTAGCATGCTTTGTGTAGAGCGGCGGTCAGCACCCTCGTGTAAATGTCCCGGTGGCCCAAGCGTCGCCGGCAAAGCAAACCCATGAGGCGTCTTGGCATAGTCATGGAATATCCAATCCACACCTGCCTCATCCATCTCTTCATAAAAGCGCTGCCGACTCTCTTCGGGAACCAGGTGGTCATCTTTACCATTCTCAATCATGACAATCGTGTTGGTGTTATAGGTGTTTTCGCAGGGCTTCAATGGCGGGCGTTCAACCCCAAACATTTGAGGGCTACCGTCTTCACCTGTCTGCAGTAGACCGTGAAACGAAACCACTCCGCTCAGATCCAGGCCGCCGCGCACGGCTTCCAGCACCGCCACCCCACCAAAACAATATCCGATCGCTGCGGCTGAGACCGTGTCGTCAACGGACGGATGCGCTAGACCCTTGTCAAGCCAGGCATTTAACAGTGCGCGAAAAAACTCATGATCGTGATCACAGGACACCAGGCCTTCGAAACACTTCTCCTGAAACGCGCCAATCTGAGAAGCATCACTAGGCCAGGTTCGCTCGTCTTCGGGTACCAGTTCGCCATAC
>JBLIIB010000297.1:0-5212 GCA_047634795.1 Candidatus Azotimanducaceae bacterium
GGCTTCCTGCCTGATTTTCTCGGACGTATCGATGCCGAAGCTCTGATAACCGAAATCGAAGCGGCCTCCGGTGCCACCGGTGGTGGATTGAATATCGAAATGCTCCGGATCGAAGCTAGCGATGAACTCAAAGTGCTTTCGCCCTCGACGGGCGTGTTTTATCGTACACCGTCACCCTCAGAGCCAGAGTATGTCAACGAGGGAGATGCTGTCGCTGTGGACCATGTGCTCTGTCAACTCGAAGCGATGAAGATGTTTACCCCTGTGAATTTAAATAGCTTTTCCAGCGCAGACGGTGAGCTTTATGATCCGAACCGGCAGTATGAAATTACGCGAATTAACATTGCTTCAGGTCAGCAGGTTAACGAAGGAGATTTGCTGTTCGTCATCAAACCCATCGAGCCTGAAGCGGCGTGATAGATGAATGTTGTTAGCCGCCATATGACGCATGCTGGCGGCTTATTCTTTTAGGGAAGCTCTGATTAATAGGATGTCGACTTGGGGACGCCCAGTTCGGACCTTACAGGTCATCACGAGGCTGGACGCTATTGTATAGGTGGGGCCGAACGCTTTGATGCGCTAAGTAGGCTCTTCTGCGTGGCTCGGCTATCGCGGCTCGGCCACCGCGGCCCGACCACCGCGGCCCGACCACCGCGGCCCGACCACCGCGGCCCGACCACCGCGGCCCGACCACCGCGGCCCGACCTAAACACACATCGATCAGAGATTCCCTCGCAACATAAAGACACCGTTTCCAACATAGATAATGCCAATCAACATAATGACGTAGCGACCGATCGTTTTGAATTGGTTGTCGCTCATCTTCGCAACGACAAAACTGCCCAAGTAACTACCTGCGATGGCCGCACAAACAACGACGGGGAAAATCCATATGGGTAGTTCTGCGGTGAACGCAGATAACAATACGCCGTAATAAAATAGTTTGAGCAGGTGGCCCAGCGTTTGAGTCACGGCCTTGGTGCCCAGGATCGCCTCCCTCGACATCTTGCTCTGGACATAGAACATGTCGAGGACGGGACCGGAAGCTCCCGCCAGCATTTGAGCTGTAGTGACAACAATACCGGACATTACCGCGACGGGCCCGTGCTCCATATCAAGGTTGATCTTTTTCGGTATGATCAGGGCAATGAACGGGAACAGCCCAATAAGAATGAACATCAGCCCTTTACTGGGTACAAGCGTGATCCCCGTAAACACGCCGAGTACCAGAAACGCACCCGCGGAGTAATAGATCAGTACTTGCCACTTCAGATGTTTGCGGTAGATCCAGACTCTTGAGCCGTTTGAAAACGATTGGGTTACGCCGTGAAGCACCATGGCGACGGGTATCGATAGGAAAAATCCAAAGACGCCCATGAGGATCATACCGCCCGCCATGCTGAGGACGCCGGAGATGAAGCAAGTGATCAGTGTGGCGATTGACAGTGCTAGTGCTAGTGGCAGGTAAATCATGCCGAGGAGTGTGCACGCTGCGTAAACGTGAAAAAATAGAATCGTTGGAATACAATGCTTGCTGTTTGGGAATGATTTTTTGGGTCACACCTTATGATCGAGAAGTCGCTGTCGTTGAATAGACACCGCCATTTAGAAGTTTGTGTGATTTTGAAGCGTGTGTGATTTTAAAAAGAGAATGATCGAGAAAAACATATGATCGAAAACCTTGAAACACTGCTCACATTAGCGCGCACCGGCACCATGATGGAGGCCAGTACAGAGCTGCGTATTACGCAGAGCGCTGTGAGTAAGCGTATTTCCACCCTCGAGCGCTACTATGATCGAAAGCTCATTCAAAAGAAGGGCCGAAGGGTCGAGCTCACTCAGCACGGTCAGCGCCTGGTGGATAAAATTTCTCCGGTGTTGTCTGAGCTTCGTGGTCTGTTTATCGACGAATTGGGCGGCGCACGCGGTGAGCTCATTATTGGTGTGTCAGACGCCATTCTTTCGTCCTGGGGTCCAAGGGTGTTTCGTGATGTTCAGGCGAAAATGCCCGAGGCAAATTTCGTGTTCCATACTCACAGGACACCGGTTGTGCTCGATCGGATTCGCTCCGGGGAATTTATGGTGGGAGTCTGTACGGGTTCCGATACCCTGGATACTGATTTGCAGTCGGAAGTATTGACCCGAGAAGACATGGTGATTATCCCCTCTGGAATGGAACCTCTGGTATTTCCCAAACGGGGTGAGTTGGGTGTGATTACGATTGAAGATTATTCAGGTGCCTGGCGATCATTTCGGGACGAAGTTGCGCGACTTCGGATCAAGCGCGAGGTTTCATTGGAATCTTTCTTTTCAGTGGCACAAATGGCCATCGCAGGTTTTGGGCACGGTATGGTTCCCATCGGTGTGGCAAGAACACTTGGTGTGCCTGAATCGATTCTGATCAATCTTGGCGAGCAGGGACTGAACCGACCGGTTCGTTTTGTGGCCAGGAAATCAACTTACTCGCTGCCCACGGTGGCGAGTTTTTACCAATTGCTGGCAGAGCGTTTGCAGGCTAGCGAGCAATAGCGGCTTGCCTTAGGTAGGAGCACCTTCATCATCCATAGATACCAGCGACAAACCCTGTAAACCACTGCCGGTCTCAACCTCTCCAGGCTTGGCCGGCTCTGCGTCAGGTAATTGTAATGCCGGTTTCTTCTCGACACTGGTTCTTGCTTCCCCTGCTTCGGCTTTCTTCTTCTTGGCTGCGGGGCTTTCGTCCAATGTGATTTTCAGTCGAAGGTTATTCTTGGAGTCGGCATTTTTGAGCGCTTCTTCCAAGGTGATCTTGCCTGCTTTGTAGAGTTTGAAGAGCGCCATGTCGAAGGTTTGCATGCCCTGTTCAGCGGATTTCTCCATCAGTTCTTTTAGCGCTCCAACATCGCCTTTAGCGATCAGGTCTGCGGCCCTTGGCGTGCCCAACAAGATTTCGATCGCAGCGGCCCGTTTGCCGTCTACTGTTTTAACGAGTCGCTGAGAGATGATTCCGCGCATGTTAAGCGAAAGATCCTGGAGTAGTTGCGTGTGGCGTTCTTCCGGGAAGAAGTTAATGATACGGTCCATCGCCTGGTTAGCGTTGTTTGCGTGGAGCGTAGACAGGCAAAGGTGACCGGTTTCGGCAAACGCCAAGGCGTGTTCCATTGTTTCCTGGTGTCGAATCTCGCCCACTAGAATGACATCAGGTGCCTGCCTTAGTGTATTGGCCAGCGCTTCCTGCCAACTATTGGTATCGGTACCGACTTCCCGTTGATTAACGATGCAACCCTTGTGCGGATGGGTGAATTCAACCGGGTCTTCGATGGTGATGATGTGGCCTTTGGATTTCTGGTTGCGGAAGTCGATCAACGCCGCCATGGACGTTGACTTACCCGAACCTGTACCGCCGACAAACAAAATCAGACCGAGTTTCGACATGATCAGTTTAGGCAAAACGGGCGGCAGACCCAGATCTTTGTGATTAGGCAGGGTATCACCGAGACGACGGATGACCATCGCATATTCGTTTCGCTGCTTGAAGATGTTGACCCGGAATCGACCGAGGCCCTTGCGGGATATTGCTAGATTACATTCAGGGCTTTCCTCAAATGCAGTGCGCTGTTCTTCGCTCATGACGCTGTTGGCGATTATTTCGACTTCGCCGGGGAGCATCGGTACGTCCGAAATTTTATTCAGCGTGCCGTGAAATTTTGCGGAAGGTGGGGCGCCGGTGCTGTAGTAAAGATCCGAGCCTTCTTTCTCAGCCAGGATGCGAAGGCATTCTTCGAATTCAATCTGTGCCATAGCGACCACTCCTCAGGGTATGCTTATTGTTCTTAAACTTATTGTTCTTAAACTTATTGTTCTCGTTTCTGCCAAGGCGAATACGCCGTTTAGCAGCAGGTAGAAGAATAATACTGTGCCAGCGCCTTGGCTACTGAAAAGCGACTGGGTGTTCGGCGAATAGTGATACTGGCGGATTCAGCCGTAGTGAAATTCACCCGCCGGAGTTTTTAGCGTTAAGCGATTGCTGTCAGCGGGTTCGGTAAATCCGATTTGTTGCGCATCTATCCCGAAGCTGGCCGATATCTGGATGACTTCGCTCACTTTTTCTAAGGGCACGTAGACTTCCATACGATGACCCATGTTGAAAACCTTGTACATCTCTACCCAGTTTGTGCCTGACGCTTGTTGAATGGTGTTAAACAGGGGCGGCGGTTCGAACAGATTGTTTTTGACAAAGTGCACCTGTCGGCCAAATCTTAGGCACTTGGTTTGGCCTCCCCCTGAGCAATGCACGATACCGGCAATGGCCTTGCCTAATTGGGCGCGAAGCTCATAGATCACTGGTGCGTAAGATCGGGTGGGTGACAAAATAGCCTCTCCGACACTGAAGTCACTTCCGGGTAAAGCATCCTGCAGCCGATAGGGTCCGCAATACACAAGCTCGGGGTCGACATTGGCGTCATAAGATTCCGGATAATGTTCAGCGTAGTGCTTGCTGAGCAGGTCGTGACGAGCGCTGGTTAAGCCGTTACTACCCATGCCGCTGTTCGGTTTAGTTTCAAACGTCGCCTGTCCCGTTGATGAAAGGCCCACAATAGCAAGCTCGCCCTGAATGTCATTGGCGATAACGTCGGACTTGTTCATGATGGCAACAGCGCATGAATCTACTGCGAGTGTTCCGGTGAGATCACCCACGTCCGCGGTTTCGCCCCCGCCTGAATACAACGCTACACCCTGATCTCTCATGGTGGCGAGAAACTTTTCGGTGCCTTCTATCAGCGCGCTAATCACCTCTCCCGGGCAGTTTAACGCGTTACGATTGATCGTATTGGACAGTAGAACGCGGCCGTTGACGCCAACACATAGCAGATCATCGAGATTCATCACGATACTGTCCTGAGCAATGCCTTCGAAAACGCGGGCATCACCTGTTTCTTTGTACTGCAGGTACGCAACAATAGATTTAGTGCCCGCGCCATCGGCATGTATGACGTTGCATTTGTTGGGGTCGCCGGAAAGAAAGTCTTCTGTGATCTTGCAGAACGCGCCGGGGAAAATCCCGGGGTCCAATTGGTCGACTGATTCATGGACTTCTGTTTTATCGGAGCTGACCCCTCGCGCCTGATATCGACTACCTGATGCGCGTGGCGCGACAGAATACCCGGAGCGGCTGTGCGCTTGAATGAGTCCTCTGAACTCCAATTGTCGGTATGCCTTAGCGACCGTGTTG
>JBLIIB010000298.1:0-5210 GCA_047634795.1 Candidatus Azotimanducaceae bacterium
CGTTGGACCTATTTTGCCGCGCAAGGATACACTATCAATGCGAGCGTGTTGAGTAGGATCACAACCGCTAATCTGTCATCTTCAGCCTGCAGGCATTAGCATAGCGTTAACGAATCGCATGAGATCGGAGTGAGAAATAAGTTGAGTCAGGACCTTGAGTAACCCGGTAAGCAGTGACGCACCATTCGAGGCGAGAGTATCGGAATATCGCCGGCGTGTTGAAAATATCATCAACACATTCTTGGCTGAACGTGCCGGTGAAGATACCTTGGGTGAAGCCATCAAGTATGCCGGAGCCACGGAGGGTAAACGTATACGTCCTCTGCTCTCCTATGCCACAGCTGAAATGTTGGGTGTAGATCTGAAAGTCGCAGATGTACCCGCGACTGCGATCGAAATGCTCCATACCTATTCGCTGGTCCATGACGATCTCCCCGCAATGGACGATGACGACCTTCGTCGTGGACGACCGACGGTTCACAAACAATTTGATGAGGCGACAGGGATTCTGGTGGGAGATGCGCTGTTGACCTTTGCCTTTGAATGGCTAGCGACAGCTGATGTTGAGCCCGCTTTAGTCAAAACCTGGGTTCGTCAACTGGCGAAGGCCGGCGGCGGGCAGGGCATGATTCAGGGCCAGGCCACCGATCTCGTAGGAGAATCAGTCCAACTGTCACTGTCCGTACTTGAGCGCATGCATCGCCAAAAAAGCGGTGCGTTGATTGAGGCCAGTATGACGATGATTGCCGCTGCTGCGGGTTATGCCAAGAACAGTGACATCATTGATGGCAGCAAAAATGCCAGAAGCATTGCCACAACCGGTCCCACAACCAGTGTCAGGAACCCGGGCGAGGCGCTTGCAACCTTTGGACATCACATCGGTTTAGCGTTTCAGATCCGTGACGACATGCTTGATGTTGAAGGCAGCACCGAGGCCCTGGGTAAGCCGCAGGGGTCTGATGAAAGCAATAACAAATCAACCTTCGTGACGCTGTTGGGCCTTGAAGGCGCCAGAGTAAAGCTTAATGAAGAGCAGCGCGCGGCGGAGGCGGCTTTGCAGTCATTCGGTCATGAGGCTGAAGGATTGAAGTGGTTGTCGAACTATATCGTGGCTCGGGATTATTAATTGATGAATACTTGGGCAAGCGAGGTTTGAGCGTGCCTGATTAGTGACAGCGTAAGAGTGCCAGTCTAAGAGTGCCAGTGTAAAGGACAGTAAGGTATCGAAGTGCCAGAAATTTTCTGCAAACAATAGGAACACCAATTAGCGTTAACCAATGAACACAGATGATCCCGTGATGAAGACGAATGGCTAGTACGCGGCCAGCAGGGGCGAGCGAGTAAGGTCACTTTGTTTCAAATGACAGCAGGAGAAACCATGTCAGGAATACACAACCAGGTTGCGATAGTGACGGGGGCAGGACGCGGCGTTGGCCGTGCCACCGCGCTTAAGCTCGCCGGGGAAGGTGCAAGGGTGGTTGTCAATGATCTTGACGCTGATGTGGCGGAAGACACCGTGTCGCTAATACGCAGCAACGGCGGTGAGGCGGCGGCGCTGCCTGGCAGCGTTATCGATAAGGGTTTTGCGGATGAATTGATTCGGGGCGCGTTGGACGCATTCGGCGATATCGACATTATCGTTAACAACGCTGGCTATATTTGGAACGGCGCTATGCACAATCACAGTGATGAGCAGTTCGAGGCCATGTTGGACGTTCACATCAGTGCGCCTTTTCGAATTCTGCGATCCTATTTCACTTGGCTTCGAGGCAAGGTTAACGAAGAGCACGCTTCTGGAGAGGGCGTTCGATGCCGTAAAATTGTGAATGTATCATCCGTCTCGGGGACAACCGGCAGTGCCACTCAAATTGGTTACAGTGCAGGTAAAGCAGGTGTTATTGGTTTGACAAAAACGCTTGCGAAAGAATGGGGGCGGTACAACGTCACGGTCAACTGCGTGGCATTTGGTCCGATCGATACGCGGTTAACCCAGTCCTATTCCGATGAGCCGCCCACCATTGAAGTGGATGGTCGAGAATTTCGGGTTGGGTTAAGTGAAGCCCAAATCGATGGCATTACTGCTGCCTCACCACTGGGGCGAACCGGAAAACCTGAAGATGCCGCTGGTGCTATCTACCTTTTTTGCATACCTGAAAGTAACTTCGTGACCGGTGAGGTCCTCACCTGTTCCGGTGGTGTTTAAACCAGTTTACAAAACAGTGGAGCAGGAAAAGGTTTCGCCGTCGTCCTCAAGTTAGGCCAATTAATGCTGGGTGGATTGTCGATTTAAAATGCCGTTCCG
Source organism: Candidatus Azotimanducaceae bacterium (assembly GCA_047634795.1). Lineage (GTDB taxonomy): Bacteria > Pseudomonadota > Gammaproteobacteria > Pseudomonadales > Azotimanducaceae > UBA9659. The sequence continues at coordinate 2,303 of JBLIIB010000298.1, forward strand.
GTGTGGATCCCGACCAAACCGCTCAATAATGGCCATGTGCGACTGCGCAAAAGCGAGAGTGTGTTCAAGTCCTGGTTTGGAAAAGAGTTCAATGGCACGTCAATGAATGCGGAGCGATTCGCTGTGCATAAATGGCATATAGAGAAAGGACCGCTCAATGCTGTTGAGTGGCCTAAGGTCTAGATCAACAGCTTCCTGACTCAGCACCAGCGCCATGCCGCGAATGTGGCAGAAGTATTTCGATGAAGACTTCTTGAAAACTGATCCTGTACGATGATCTCGGCGAGTCTGCATGAATGTTTTCTCACCACTCGTCTAGTTCACCGGCCACTGCCTGCTCTTGCACCGGACTGAATCGATGCATGACGGTGTTATCGACTTCATGACTCTGCGCGAACCAGACTTTTGCTGTGAGCGTTTGAAACCAAAAGTTCAGGATATGATCAGCTTTCATCGGCGGCATCAAATCCTAGTTCTTGAAGGTGTCGAGCCAGGTCCGGTCCCGCAGATGATGTACTTACACGCTTGTCTATCTTCTTGATGATGCCTGCTGGGTCTATGTAGAAGGTCCACCGTCTCGCAAATCCAGAGCTGCTTAACACTCCATAATTGTCGGATACGGTTTTGTCGTAGTCCGACAGAATGGGGAAGTTGGCTTCGTTCTTTTCTGCAAACGCTGTGACATCAGCCAATGAGTCTGTGCTCGCCATAAAGTAGGCTACGTCGAATGCTTTGATTGCCTTGTCGCTGTCACGCAGCGATCTGCATTCAGCGGTTCAACCGCCGGTAAATGCTTTGGGGAAAAAGGCAATGACGACACCGCGGCCTCTCAATTCGGCGAGTGAATGTATGAGTCCATCGGAGCCTTTCAATGAAAAGTCTGGTGCGGGGTCGCCGGTTTCCGGCGCGCCGATGCTGGCTGATGAGACAGCACATGCTGCTAAGAGCAGCGCTGCTCTAATGAATCTTTGTGATACTTTTCTTAACACTGGTGGTGCCCTCCGTGACGGAGCCCTTGGGTTCGTCTGTTGCTTGGCCTGTTCGTTGGCGTGTTGGCCGCTGTCGAGTTTTGTGAGATCAAGCCTCAGCAGGAAGTTTAGTTCGCCTTTCGGTGCGACACAAATCCAATCTTCGAAAAGAGCCTGTGAGGGGTCAGTGATGTCCAAACCGGTACAGGGGATGTTCGTGGGCCTTCTTATTCCGGGGTTGGCAACCGGACAGTTGCTCGCGGCAGGCTGAGGGCAGGGGGGCTTTTTATTGGGTCATCCAGAGCCCGGTCAGACTAGTCCAGAAATCGCGAGGTCAGTTTCATATAAGCGCTGGGTGCAAGTCGCTCGAGCCACGACAGTGCGTGGGCATCACGACCGACAAGGATACGTGCTTTGTTCCTCAGTACGCCCTTAAGAATAATCTCGGCTGCTTCTTCGGACGTTTTCTGAGCCGCCTGTTCAAACATGGCTGTAAACTCTTCTTTGGTGTCAGATTCATTGTCTTTAGGAATAAATCGTGAAGCTTTCACGATGTTAGTTTTTACGCCGCCGGGTTGAACGCAACTGACGCCGATGTGGGTATCAAGTAGCTCCTGCCTGAGCGCCAGCGTGTATCCTTTGACCGCGAATTTTGACGCATTGTAGATAGACTGTCCCGGTACCGTGATGGTGCCGAAAATGCTGGAGGTATTGACAATGGCTGCTTCTGTGGCGTCGCGCAGAAATGGCAGGAAGGCTTTGCAACCGTAAACCACTCCCCAGAAGTTGATCGCCATGAGCCACTCCATATCCTCAATCGGCATTTGTTCTACGGAGCCTGTCACTGAAACTCCGGCGTTGTTGAAAACCATGTTCACGCAACCATGCTCTTTCACTACATCCCGTGCAAAATCTTCAACAGCCTGACGGTCTGCGACATCGACATGATGAATACTGACCTTGATCAGATTACTCATCAGCGCTCTGGTTTCTTCCAGACCCGCATCATTAACATCAGCGATCGCAACATGGCAACCCGCGTTAGATAACAGAACAGCAAGCTGTTGACCTATGCCTGAGCCGGCGCCCGTTACGGCAGCAACGTGACCTTCAAAACTACTGATGCTCATTGACGCTCCATAATTAGCCTAACATCGCCAACGCGACGTGTTTGTCCTTTGCGATCGAAATATTCGAGTAGCTCAATGCACAAGTTTCGACCTATGCCGGTTTGATCCCGGTAGGCCTGCACCGTGAATTGTCCTTGCTCATCGGCACATATTTGCATCGCATTAATCAACTCGGGCAAGGCATCCTTAAGGAAGTACCTGTTTTTGACAGGCCGCACAACTAAACCAGTTTTCAATACCTGATTGAGCAACTTTTCCATCTGCTTCGGCGGTATGTCTGCCGCCGCCGCTAAATCGTGCAGTACGGGCGGGCGAGTTAGATCAGTTGCTAATAAGGGTTGCACCGTCGCCCAGATTTTTTGTTCCTGATGGCTGAGTTGTACGCCGGACCCAGGCTTATTGTATTGGTTTCCTTGCTGTTCAAGTTTCCCTGCTTCAATGAGCGCCTTGAGCACAGTGTCTACAAGCGGTGCACTCCATCGACGCACGATTTGCTTGATCTGGTTGGCGGGTAATCCGGCTTTGTCGGGGTGTGCCTCGTGCCAACCTTCAACCAAAGCATCCAATTCGATTTTTCGATCCTCGAGATGTTTCGCAGTGATCATCAGGTCGTCGCCAAGTTTCAGATAGCCATCAACCGCGATTAACATATCAGTGTCGTCTTCACTCAGATTGAACTGCTCTGAAAACCGGGTAAGACTAATACCCAGTGGCTCACTCAACGCCATGTTTTCGAATGTGCTAATCGGATCATTCGGATCAATAAGCGTGAGGGCCTCGATGCGTTCTGGCTTGGCTCGACCTCTTTTA
>JBLIIB010000299.1:0-5206 GCA_047634795.1 Candidatus Azotimanducaceae bacterium
TGAAACCGTTCTCCTGTCAGGCAAGATGTTAACCGGCCGGGATGCGGCCCATAAGCGGATCAGAGATCAGGGGTTGCCCGAAGGCGTTGATTTAAAAGGACGTTTTATCTACTACGTAGGGCCTGTCGACCCCGTGCGTGATGAAGTGGTGGGGCCTGCGGGTCCGACGACTGCGACCCGCATGGATGGGTTTACTGACATGATGCTCGAGGGCACTGGATTGCTCGGCATGATCGGTAAAGCCGAACGAGGACAGGTTGCGATTGAGGCGATCAAGAAGCACGAGGCGGTTTATCTCATGGCTGTGGGTGGCGCGGCCTATTTGGTATCCAAAGCGATTCGAAGTGCCAAAGTGGTCGCTTTCGAAGATCTTGGGATGGAGGCGATCCATGAATTTGACGTTCAGGACATGCCCGTGACAGTCGCGGTAGATAGCCGGGGTGTATCCGTGCACCAAACTGGACCAAGGGAATGGCAAAGCAAGATCGGACGGATTCCGCTGAGCGAACGGTAGTCTTGTCTCGCGACACAAAAAAAGACACGTAAATCATGGGCTTAGCTCGCTTTTTGCGAGCTATTTCATTGAAAGAATCGCAGCGATGCAGTAGGCTAGCGTCCCGAAAGGGAACTCGTTTCCCGTCCGAACACTCGAGGGGCGAAAGAGCAGTATGGGCCAAGATCCGGCAGCTGTAGATCAGTTATATATTAACGCAGAAAGTCTCGCGAAGGACTTTTCCCTTTTTCCGCGTAAAGAGCCTGCGGCAGTCATTAGCGGGTTGCTTACAGAGAAGCAGATCGACATTGCGCTTGAGAGATTGCGTAGCATGGAGGTTGATGAATACATCGCCGCTACGGTTTCTCCGACCGAAGAATCCACCAGGCCAGGCTCGAAGGATCTTATTCGTGCGCTGGATGTGCCTATCTTCAATGAGGTCGAAATTGGACCGCTGTATGCGGCTGAATTGGAATTTGACTTCGACGGCACTCCTCGTCGCATTGGGTTTATCACGCAAAACCGCGCTCATAACTCTGGTGTATGGGGGCCGGAACACCATAACGAGGCGGCTAATATTGCGAGCCGCTACGCCATTCGCTCCCTGCCTATCGTTACGTTTATGGATACGCCGGGTGCTGACCCCTACGAAGAAGCAAACGCCGACAATCAGGCTCACGCTATTTCCCGTCTGATTGCAGAACTCTGCAATGTCGACGTGCCCACCTTGGGTATTATTATCGGGCAGGGCTATTCCGGTGGCGCGATTCCTCTTGCCGCCAGCAATTTATTGTTGTCGCTGCGCACGGGTGTGTTCAACACGATTCACCCCAAGGGCCTTGCGAACCTCGTGCGTCGCTACAACCTTTCCTGGCAGGAATGTGCCAAATTTTTGGGTGTGTCTTCCTTTGAACTTTACCGGCAGGGCAATATTGATGGCATCGTTGACTATGATCCAGGTGAGGAAGAAAAAATTCATCATCTGCGTAATGTCATTGTCTCAGGCATTACGTCGATTGAGCAGAGCACAAAAGAATTTGTAGCCAAGAACCCCGAGGTTCTGGAACACTACCACCGGAACCTCAATCGCTATTTTAATCTGAGCGATTCAATGGCCGCGGTTCACTCCAGTTCATCCCTTAAGCTGCGGACATCTCCAACGGAATATCCTAACGTTTTTGGTGTCGCGTTTCGTTACCTTCGATATCTCGGTCTTAGGCGAAGAATTAAAACGACCACTATTACCCAATACGGCAGACTCGCTGATTCTGAATTGCCAGAAGGCGAATTGTCACAACGAATTCATCGCGAACGACGCACGGCGTTTCTTGGATGGTTGCAGGATCCCGACAAGGTCCTATACGAAGATGCCCTTAACAAGGCATGGAAAAATTTCTCTGATAAAGGCAAAGCGCTCGGAGAAGAGCGTGGTCGGATCGCACAATTCATCTTCGGTGAGCCCCAGGCAAACTTTGCTGCTGCGAAGCAGGAAATCTGTCTCGTATCAGGTCTGCATCTGTTCAATCGATGGAAAGCGAGTGCCGAGGATAATCTCACCGCTGTGATCCAGCATCTGGGTGACACCGAGACCAGCAGTTACTTCCTTGCCGCAGAAGATATTGGTGACGTTAAAGGACTGCTTCAGGCGTTGTCGGCGGCGGACGACGGGTTCCGTAGTGATCTCAAACTGCGTTTTAGTTTTGAAGGCAAAAAACTTTTCGATCTGTCTTACATCGAAGAGAAAAATGTCATTTTCCTCGTGGCGCAACTCGTGTCTGAACTCAATCTCATTTTAGAGGGCGAACCTCTCTATGACGAGGCAAGCTTGAATGGGCAGACGTTATCGGCCGAAACCACCTCGCTTATTGCAGCAGTTGGTGTTTCTAGCGATGTTTCGGGCAGCAGTACTGGGATTCCGCTGAACCGTCGACTGCTTGAAGATATGCTGTGGTCACATGTGGCACGCAAACGACTGGATGAGACTTTGAGCGCGAATCCGGAAGTCAGTATTCTGGATGTAATTCTGGATGAAGATATTCGCGAAGATTTTGTAGAGACCTGCCGCAACCTTATTCTTTTTGGCGTGGTTTACGAAAATATGATTGCTGATCTTGTGTCCATGGCAAGAGAAGCAAACGATTCCAAACGTATGCCGAGGGATTTTATTGCCGGGCTGCTGGAGAAATCGATTCAACAGGTGTTGGAGCGAGAAGCATTTGCGGGTAAGACCGAGGCGGAGGTGCAACAGGGATTTTCCGCATGGATGGAAGAATTGGCCGCGCATTCCGGTTGTGCCAATTTCCTCAAGTCGGTAGAAGAATGGATTCGCGTTGTCCACAAGGACAAGTCAGACACGCTGTTTGTGATTGTTAGTTTCTTCTTTGAAAAAATACTACCTGAATATTACGCCTCCAGACGCACGGGTCGTCGCTTTGAAGGCAAGATTGAGCCTGTGCGAATCGGTCGGCGTAAAGATTTTTGGAACCGTCTGACCATCGCCTACCGTGATCTTCTGTTTAACGAATTCCTCAACAAGGAAAACCGTTCCAGGCATCTGACTTACGAAACTTTACTAGATAAGTACGTCGACAACTTTGACGAACTAAGTGGAACGCTGATGTCAGCGAACCCTTGTTCGTTCCCTACCTTTCGCCCCTCCATTGAATCGGCTCTTAAGGCGAACATTAGACCGCACGGGTTAATCACAGGTATTGGCGATTTTAAAACGGATGCTGGTAGCTACCGCGTAGGTCTTGTGCTTTCCAACGTGGCATTTCAAGCCGGTAGTATTGATAACTCAGACTGCGCACGTTTCTGTCATCTATTGGTGGAGTGCGCAAGAGAGCAATTGCCGGTCGTTTGTTTTGTTTCCAGCGGCGGCATGCAGACCAAAGAAGGCGCGGCTGCTCTGTTTACGATGGCTGTAATTAACGATCGCATCACGCGTTTTGTTCGGGACAATGATCTGCCGATTATCATGTTTGGCTTCGGCCACTGCACGGGTGGTGCTCAGGCGAGCTTTGTGACCCATCCACTGGCACAAACCTATTATCTGTCCGGGACGCGAATGCCGTTTGCCGGTCAGGCAGTCGTTGAGAGAAATCTGCCATATCAATGTATGTTGAGCAACTATCTTTCAATCACACCCGGTGCGATGCGCGGGCTGGTAAAGCAGCCATTTTCTGATGCTCATGATTCGGAACTTCGAACAATTGATCCCACTATCCCACTACCCACCGAATCGGTTGATCAAGTTGTTGATCGGATTATGTCAGGGAGTTTTGTTGGTCAGAGCCCTGCGATAGAGCGGTTATCACCGCGGGAAGAAGACCTGATTCGTCCGGTGAAACGAACCCTCATTCATGCCCGCGGATGTACCGCGGTCAAATTGGTGTCTCGCGCCAAGGCATTGGGTTACGAGGTGGTGTTGATTCAGTCAGACCCCGATATGGATTCTGTGCCTGCCGATATGGTGCGTGATGATGATCGGCATTCTCTTGTCTGTATTGGTGGTAACACGTCTGACGAAAGTTACCTCAACGCGCTGTCTGTGATGAGTATTGCGGATGCTGAAAAGGTCGACTCGCTTCATCCCGGCATTGGTTTTTTGTCAGAAGATCCTAACTTCGCGAGCCTGGTGCGTCAGCACGGCATTAACTTTATTGGCCCCAAAGTAATGTCCATGGAAACCATGGGAAACAAGTCCAACGCCATTAACACCACCATGAGCATTGATGTGCCGGTAGTACCGGGTAGTCACGGGATTGTCGATTCCAGTGAACGCGCGGCGGAGATATCTGAGCAAGTCGGTTATCCCGTTCTGTTGAAAGCGGTCCATGGCGGCGGCGGAAAGGGTATTCAGGTCGTGCATCGTCCAGAGCAACTTCACCAACTGTTCCATCAGGTAACATCGGAAGCTAAGGCGGCATTTGGTAACGGCGATCTTTATATCGAAAAATTTGTGACTAGCCTGCGTCATATTGAAGCGCAGATCCTAAGAGATACGCATGGAAATACACGGGTAATTGGCATTCGGGACTGTAGTGTTCAGAGAAATAATCAGAAGTTGATGGAGGAATCCGGTTCTACCATGTTGCCGGAAAACCTTAGGCAGTCCGTATTGGCCTTCGCTGAGAAGATTGCTGATGCGGTGGACTACACCGGCGCCGGTACCGTCGAGTTTATCTATGACGTGCCCAGTAATGCGATTTACTTCATGGAGATGAATACGCGCCTTCAGGTAGAGCATCCGGTCACTGAAGTAGTGACCGGCGTTGATATTGTTGAAAAGCAGTTTCAGATTGCCTCAGGCGAGTCGATCGCTGATATGGAGTTTCCAGAACGAGGCTATGGTCTTGAAGTTCGGGTTAACGCTGAAAAAGCGGTGTTAGACGCCGAGGGTAAAGTTTCTTTTGTGCCGACCCCGGGTGAAATTACAGCCTGCGTCTTACCTGAAGCTGACAACATTCAGCTCATCTCTATGGCCGCTGAGGGTAAGGTTGTTTCGCCGTTCTATGATAGCTTGATCATCCAGATCATTTGTTACGGTTCAGACCGAAACGACGCCGTGAATAAAATGGCTGAGTATCTGGATCAGGTGGTGATTAATGGGATTTACACCAACATTACATTGATCAAAAAAATTCTGCGCGATGAAGTCTACCTGAGTGGGATTTACGACACTGGCTTCCTGCCTGATTTTCTCGGACGTAT
>JBLIIB010000300.1:0-5201 GCA_047634795.1 Candidatus Azotimanducaceae bacterium
ACATCCTGATCCAGGGAGATAAGCGCGAAACCATTAAGCCCATCCTCGAAAAACAGGGTTTCAAGGTCAAACTCAGTGGCGGATAACCCATGGCACTGATCATTGAGGCAGCCGAAGTTGCTGCCACCCCCACAGCATTCAAAATCTTTGATTGTCGCGCCGACCTCATGGACAAGACACTGGGCGCCAGGTTATTCAATGAGGGTCACATTGAAGGTGCGAGATTTGCGAATCTCGAAACTGATCTAGCATCAGCACCCGGAAACGGCGGCAGGCATCCCTTACCTGATGCCGACAGCCTGAGCCAACAATTAGCCGTCTGGGGCGTAAACAACCAAAGCCACGTCGTTTGCGTTGATCAAAACAACGGCGCTTTTGCCGCCCGAATGTGGTGGCTACTTCGCTGGTTGGGGCATGCCGACGTTTCTGTGCTGAACGGTGGACTCGATGCCTGGCAGCAGTGTGGATTTTCACTGTCGACAATCGAATCGGACCTGTCATCACGGGTCTCATCACAAACGGGCAATTTCACACGCCGTGAACCGCTAACCCGAGTGGTCAGCGCGTCTGACCTGCAAGGAGATCACTGGACCATTACCGATGCACGAGAGCCCAGACGATTTCGTGGAGAGTTCGAACCAGTAGACCCTGTCGCAGGTCACATACCCGGCGCCATCAACCTTCCGTTTATGGAAAACCTGTCTGTGGATAACCAATCAATGGAAAGCCAATCTAAGCAAAAAAGGGGCTCCGGTCGATTTAAGACGTCAGCAGAACTGAAAAAAATGTTTGATGACCACGGCCTAAACAACGTTAGCGACGTCGCCTGCTACTGCGGGTCCGGGGTTACCGCCACTCACAATATTCTTGCGATGTTAATCGCAGGCTTCGATGAGCCCGCACTTTACCCCGGCTCTTTCAGCGAATGGATCTGTGATTCCAACCGACCCGTCGCCACCCTCTAACGTTTATCTGGCACTCCCATGCGATCAAAGAGTACCCCGTATGTTCTGGATCACGCCAATATCAAATGGGATCAGGGCGCGCCGGTTTCCAGCGACTTTGATGACATCTATTGGGATCAGGAGAGTGCGCTGGCGGAAAAGCAATCCGTCTTCATAGACCCGCTCGCGTCTCACATCGGTCATGTGCCAGAAAACGCCCAGGTCACCGTGGGAGAATTGGGATTTGGATTTGGTATCAACACATTGTTGTGCGCCGAATTCTGGGCTAAGCAACCCCGCAGCGCCTGCCTCAATATCATCTCAATTGAAAAGTATCCCGTGCGTCAGCGGGATTTAGAACAACTGATTTCGCAGTACGATTTCCAGTTCGGTTCACGACTGATCGATCAATATCCGCCGCCTTACTGTGGCCAACACGTGATATGGCTAGCGGACAACATCCGGCTACTGCTGATATTTGACGATGCCGAACGTGGGCTTTTCAACCTCGATACAAAAGCTGACTTCTGGTTTCTGGATGGGTTTTCCCCATCAAAGAACGAAAGCATGTGGCAAGAACGGCTCTACCGAATGATATTCGCGCGAAGCCAGCCCGGCGCCGGTGTCACCACCTACTCGGCCGCAGGTCATGTCAAAAGAGGGCTGAGAAGCCACGGGTTTCAGGTGGAAAAAACAGTGGGGTTTGGCAAAAAACGGGCACGCCTGCAGGCGCTAAGACCCGGAACCTGGCGGTGCAGGAAAAAGCCATCGGGATCGACCTTGATCCTGGGCGGAGGACTTGCCGGGCTTTACTGTGCCGAAGCGTTAAACCGCCGCGGCCTACCTTTTGCCTTGGTGGACGATGGCCGCGTGAGTCCCTCCGAGATACCACAATTGTCGGTCAAGCCTCAGCTCGCAGCTGTATCGGAAGTACACTACCGGTTTTCGCTTGCAGCCAGTCAATACATGCAATCATCGCCGGGATACTTCAACAGCGGTATTCTTCAGATGGCAGAAGATCAGGAAGAGAGGAAACGTTTCACTCGCATTGCCATGCAGTTTCCTGAAGACATCATCTCAGAGGACTTAGACCATTCCCTATATTTTCATCGTGCGGGTTGGTTAGCCTCCGATACGCTACGCGGCACACTCCCAAAGCCGACTCATCGCGACTACGCAACCAAGCTAGGTTATGACGGACAGTGGCGGTGCGAACTCGCATCAGGAGAGCAACTCGTCGCAAGCCACGTTATTCTAGCCACCGGTGCTTCAAGGAACCTGCTACCCGCAGACATCAAGTTGAGAGCCATTCGTGGCCAGGCCATCAGCGTTCCCACGAGCGATGTCACTCAACTAACCAGTCAGGATTATTCACTGTTCCCGACCGATCACGAACGCTCGATTATCAGTGGCACTTACGCAAGAATTGACAACCTAGAAGTCGATAGCCTGGAAACCGAGCGACTCCACAGCGCCGCTGAGAAACTGCTGAATCGCAACGTTGATAAAAACAAGATCAAAACGTGGGTTGGTTTACGTGCCACCCCCTATGATCGGGTACCTGTGGTAGGTAAAAGCTCGGGATGGTCCGATGAAGCGGGCGAACATCTTTATCTGTGCACCGCGTTTGGGTCGCGAGGCGCGACCCATGCCAGGTTGTGCGCGGAACACGTCGTGAGCCAGATCAATCTTGATCCAGCACCGCTGGGCAAACGCGAACAGAAATTATTGTCGCCGACCCGGTTAAAAGGTCGGCAATAACACCGCCCTCAATGCCTAAGCGTCGTTAAAACCTCTAACGTTAATCACACCATCAATGGCAAGGATTTGATCAATCCAATCCTGTAACGGCTCTGATTGAATATCAATGAGGTTATAGGCCACGTCATCGCGACTTTTATTCAGCATATCGACGACATTAATATTCCGGTCAGCCAGAATTGACAGCACGCTACCCAGAATTCGGGGCACGTTTTTATTCACGAGAGCAATTCTGTAGCAACCCGCTCTGCGCTCCAGGCTGAGTGACGGAAAGTTCACGGAGTTCTTGATGTTTCCGTTCTCCAGAAAGTCTTTCATCTGGTCCGCCACCATCATGGCGCAGTTTTCTTCTGCTTCATCGGTACTGGCACCGAGGTGCGGAGTAGATATCACACCGGGCTTACCAATGAGTCCAGGCGTAGGAAAATCTGAAATGTATTGCGATATTTTACCGCTATCGAGCGCAGCACCAATCGCGTGCTGGTCGACAATTTCCTCGCGCGAGAAATTCAGCAGTACAGCACCGTCTTTGAACTGTGCAATGGTTTCAGCATTGATCATACCGCGGGTCGAATCTATTGCTGGGACATGCAGGGTCACGATATCTGACCGACCGAACAGCATTTGCATGTTCTCCATTTTTTCGACACGGCTGGAGAGACGCCATGCGGCTTCAACTGAAAGCGCGGGGTCGTAACCCACCACGTCCATGTCCATTTGCAGCGCCATATCAGCGACCATGGAACCAATCGCCCCAAGACCCAAAACACCCAACGTCTTCCCTTTCAGTTCGCTACCCTTGTACTTCTTCTTACTCGCTTCGACGAGCTTGTTAAGCTCAGCTTTGTCGCTGTGATCAGCCAAGCCATTGACGTATTCAATACCGGGAATGATACCGCGGCAGGAAAGTAGCAATCCTGCCATGACCAATTCCTTTACGGCATTAGCATTGGCACCCGGCGTGTTGAATACCACCACGCCTTTCTCTGTGTACTCCGTCACCGGGATATTATTGACTCCAGCACCGGCACGGCCTACCGCACGAAGCGACGGCGTCACATCATCAATGGTTAACTGATGGCTACGGACTAAAATCGCATCGGGGTCATCGCAATCATCAAGGATCTCATAGCGATCTGAAGGCAATCGACTCAGTCCTTTGTCCGAGATATTATTGAGGGTTCGAATTTTGTACATGCCTGCCCCGCAGAAAAAGGGCGCATTTTACACGTTGAGGCTGATTTAGGTGAGAGATATTCTCATGCACATCATTAGTCTCTTTCAGACTGGCTCATTTACCGGCCCCAGCCCAGAAGCAATGGGCTACGCCCAAGAGTGCAGGAATCCTGTCTATGTTGGCAGACAAGCGCGACGAGCAAGCTGATATCGACCGAACCATCCGGCCTAATGCAGCATCAGCCGGAAGACACGGGATCGCATGGAAAGATACTCCCGCTCGCTAATCGCGCCCGCTTCGCGCATATGGGTGAGTTGCCCCAATTGTTGGCGATAAGAGGAGGATTGATCCGGCAATCGAGAACAACCCCACAACACCATTGCCACAAGAAAAAATAGCATCCACTTAAAGTTCATCTGCTTTCCCTCTTAACCATGTGGCTAAACCAATGAACGCAGCGCCCACGGCTAATGCAATAACAAACTGCACACTAACCAGACTGGCCGCTACACTTTCAAGCACCGCTCCATTTCCATCAAGCATCTGAAGCGGAACAACGTGATTACTCATCCAGTCCGCAAGGATAGAATCCCTCGTTACAATTCGCTCCACAATAATCAGCGCAAGCGGCAAACCTGTAGCCCAGACCAGCGGAATACTCTTGGCAAAAGCCGACACGACCAATAACCAGGCAAAAAACGGCAGACACCAAAGCGCGTAGAACAACAAAAGACCAAGATAACTGAGCCAACGACCGAGCAGCGATGCCGGACCCCAAATGGTATCCCACAGACTCAACTCAGTCCCAATACCGCTAAAAGTAAGCAGCAACAGCGCAGATAATTGTAATAGTGCAGCACCCGCGAGATACACCATCGGTACGGCAATCACTGCGGTGAGTAGCTTTGATATCACCGTCAGAAAGTCCGATACCGGCAACGACTTCCAGAAAAGCACACTTTGATCACGGCGATCCTCAAAGAGTGCACCGAGTAGATAGAAGAAACTGACAAACCACCAAACGAGCATCAGCGGCGAGACCATGACCTGCAGCCCTTGGTTCAGATACGCAACCCGATCCGCTGGCTGAAGACGCCCCAAACCTTCAACGACATAGACGAAGAGATTGCCGGATTCCATGGATTGCCCATTGAATCCTATGTCCTCATCCGACATCGAAACCGTCGCAAAATCCGAAGCGATCAGCGCAAGCAATAACATCGCTATGAAAAAACCTGTGATGACAGCCGGTAGAACGACAAAAGTGTTTCGGTGCTCCCAAAACTCACGCCGAATCAAAATTGACAGTTGAGTAAATA